>CAMXWX010000014.1 GCA_947252975.1 uncultured Gardnerella sp. | reverse complement strand
GCTTTCCGCCTCGCAAAGGATGCGGATGAGCAGACTGAATACGCCCTAAGAAAGCGTTGAGCTTGCCTGTAGGAATGCGCTTATCCCAGCTGTCTAAAGCTGTTCGCATAGCGCGCGCAAGACGATTCGTATGCCATCCTGTTTTTGCGGAAAGATTTACGCGCTCAGCCCAAGTTACGCGCTCAAACTCAGTTTTCCATAAGCGTTCCATGCGCTGTCTGGAAAATTCGTCCATCAAGTCCCATTTGTTAAACACAAGTACGATTGCTCGACCCGCGTCTACAGCCTGGCTCATAACTTTCAAATCCTGCTCTGCAATCGGCTGGGAAGAATCGAAAAGAATCAAAGCAAGTTCCGAGCGTTCAATCGCAGCTTGCGTACGAAGTGAAGAATAGTATTCAGCACCCGTAAGCTTGTGCTGCCTGCGCTTAATACCAGCAGTGTCAATAAACAGCCAATCCTCGCCGTCAACTCGCACAACCTCATCAACAGGGTCACGAGTAGTTCCAGCCAAATCGTTTACAACAGATCGCTCTTCATGAGCTAAATGATTCAAAAGCGAAGACTTACCAACGTTTGGACGACCTACTAAAGCAACTCTGCGAAGTCCTTCTGGAGTTAAGAATCCTGAAGTTTTATTCGCTTTCTTCAAAGAATTGAGCGCTGCATCAAGCAAATCTCCAACGCCTCTGCCGTGCATTGCAGAAATTCCGTAAGGCTCACCCATTCCGAGCTTCCAAAACTCTGCAGTCAAATACTCGCTTCTAGCATCGTCAACCTTGTTAACTGCCAGAGTAATAGGCTTACCTGCAGCGCGAAGCATTGAAACAATACGCTCGTCTGTAGCTGTTAAACCAACTTGACCATCTACTAGGAAAATCACAGCATCGCTTAAACGCACTGCTACTTGCGCTTGTTGAGCAATAGAAGAATCAATACCTTCAACATCTGCTTCCCAGCCGCCAGTGTCAACAAGCTTGAAGTTGGTCCCAGCCCACTCAGCGTCGTAGCTTACGCGATCTCTCGTAACACCTGGAGTATCTTCTACAACAGCTACACGATGACCCAAAATACGATTTACCAGCGTTGATTTTCCAACGTTTGGTCGACCTATAATGGCGATTACTCCAACAGCTTTAGAGTCTTTTGCATCGTCTTGACTTACTTCGTCGCCTCGAAGAAGCGCACGATCTTCATCGTCAAGATCGTAGCCTTCAAGATTAGCAGCATAACGGTCATACTCATCCTGCTCAATTGCAGCGTCAACCATTTCAACAAGAGCATCGAGAGTCTGCTCAAAAGTCAAATCAGAATTATCGAGCGTTGTAACACCGTCTGCTGCTTGAAGAAAATGCGTAACTTTAGCATCTTTAGCATCACGAGCGCGAATATCGTCTTCTTCAGATTCATTATTTTTAGATTCATTATTTTGCAAATTTTCTTGCGCAATATTCTGCTTGTTTCTGCGAGCTTGACGCACTTCTTCGCGTGCAGTAAGAAGCACTCGAACTTGAGCATTAGGAGCAACAACAGTAGTAATATCGCGTCCTTCTGCAACTATTCCCTCACCTTTAGAGAAAGAATCTTCATCTGACTCTGAAGCAATATACGCACGCTGAGCAGCAATAAGCATACGGCGAACTGCAGGAATCGAAGATACAGTAGACACATGCGAAGAAACTTCGCTGGAACGCAATTCTTCGCTAATATCCTCACCTTCAACAGTCACTACAGGATTCTTAGGATCAACACTAAAGTCAGCGTCACTTTCAGTAAATAAGGCTCCAACAGCTTCAATAATTTGATTAAAACGTTCAGCATCCGCTGGATTTACAGGATTTCCTTCTTCATCCAATTCAAGTTGCGTGCTTAAATCAATACCTTGCTTCAAGCACCACCAAGCAGCAGCTCTATACATTGCACCCGTATCTAAATATGCAAAACCATAGTATTGCGCTAAAGCACGAGAAGTAGAAGACTTACCTACTCCTGCTGGTCCATCAATTGCTACACAAATCACAGGCCAACCTCCTTAGAAAGCGAGCGCACTTCTGTTTGAGAAAGCACGCGATACGATCCAGCTTTTAAGTCACCCAATTTAATAGGGCCAATTTGCGTACGAACAAGACGCTTTACAGGGTATCCTACGGCTCCAAAAATCCTGCGAACAATACGATTTCTGCCAGAATGCAACACAACTTTTACCATGGTTGTGTCGTGATTCTGATCGATTATTGCGCAACGGTCGAGCTTAATCCAACCATCTTCAAGATTTACACCTTGTGAAACCAAGCGGCGGCAAACCATACCGTTGATTTTGCCTTCAACAGTTGCAATATAAGTTTTCTCAACCTCATACTTTGGGTGCATTACGTGCTGGCTTAGCTCGCCATCGTTGGTCATTAAAATAAGACCTTCAGAATCGTAATCCAAGCGTCCCATGTGGAAAATTCGCTCGTACTTGTCTCCAACAATATCTCTTAAAGTAAAGCGACCTTTTGGATCGTCCATTGCGCTAAGAACTCGCTTAGGCTTATGCAATGCGAGCGTTACTAGCTTTGTGTTGAACTTTACGCGAGATCCATCAACGCGCACTTTTTGACGTTTTGGATCTACTCGAGTACCAAGTGTTGTAACCAATTCGTCGTCTACTTCAACACGCCCGTCAAGAATAATCTCTTCACACTTGCGTCTTGAACCAAATCCCGCTTCAGCAAGCAGCTTCTGCAGTCGAATGGCGTTGTTGTCATCTGAATGCGCCTGATTGGCGCGGGAATATGCGTTTGGCATCGTTCTCCCAACGTGACCTAAAGAATTACATACATATTTGCGCCAGAATTTACTTAAGAATACGCAATATAAGCAATTCATTACTCATTAACTTACTAATTTATGTGGCAATTTATTAAATTTGCAATAAATCAAAAATACCACGTCTTCCTATGTTACCGTATGGCATAGCCGTGATAGTATAGCCTAGGTTTCATTGTGTTGCAATCATTAACAAAGCGGCACAACTAAAATTAAGGAAAATTATGATTAAAACTACAGATACACCGTGCAGCACAACTAAAACTGCTGCGCCACTTATTGTTCGTATTGGTACTGAATTTATTGCTACAGCTTTAGCGATGTTCGTTGTTTACACTTTTTATTCTCTTACTACCGTAATGTACGGAATCAACGTTTTAATGATTGCCGCCGGCACTGGTATCGCTTATGCTGCAGCGACATATATTGCATCTAAAGTTTCTGGAGGCCACCTTAACCCTGCAGTGACAGTTGCTTCGATGCTTACTGGACGCACTTCATACACTGCAGGATTATGCTACATTGTTGCCCAAGTTCTTGGTGCTATTGCAGCTGCAGGATTGTTTATTCTTATTATTCCTCAGCAGGATTCAAGCATTGATCCGTCACAAGTTGGTCAAGGCTCAGGTTTTGACAAAAAGTATTGGTTTGTTTCAATAGTAAACGGATTCGAAAAGGCATCTCTTTCTGCACGTCAACTAAAAGAAATAAACTTGTCTTTCGGAATAGTATCTGCGTTATTAGTTGAAGTTATTGCTGTTATTTTGATTGTTGCCACTGCATTGCGCAGCACAGACCATGAAGGTAATACTAAATGCGGTTATACAACACACATCGGTATTGCATACGCAGCTGGCGCTTTCATTACGTATCAAATTACAGGAGCTGGTTTGAATCCTGCGCGTTCTACCGGCATCGCATTATTCGCAAACTCTCATGATTTGGAAGTTAAACCACTAAGTCAATTGTGGGTATTCTGGATTGCTCCAATTTTTGCTGCAGCGCTTGTTAGCCTAGTTTTGCTATTAACAAAGCTTCTTTCAAACTCAGCACAAAAACTTGCTGTATCAAATGAAACAAATCCTGCACCAATACAAAATTTTGCAGACACAAAAGCAGATGCTCCTGCAGCGCCAGATATGAGCTATGAGTACGTTCAAAACGCATCTGACAATAACGTTGCGAACAATCTTTAAAAATAAAATTATAGCAAAAATATAATTGAAGCGTATGTTATAAGCAAACCTATGCCGAGCGTAATACTTATGAAAGAATCAAAGCCAACTGAGCGAACTTTCCAAGGACTACGCTGACGCATAATTAAGCGCATAACTCCTAGAAGTACAGCCGTCACAGAAATAACAACTGTGGCGGCTTTTACATATCCTATAAATGCCAATAATGCGCAAAGTGCAATAATAATTGCTACAATCCATTCAGCATAAGGCTTACCCTCACGTTTTTCCGACACGTACGGATGCTCCGTTTTAGCACTTCTAGTCTGATGCTCACTATCTGTCATACTTGTATCATACCTGCTCCGCGATAAGAAAACATGAGTTGTTTTAGGCACTAACACAAAGATGCAGCGCTTGAAGTACACAAACGCTGCATCCATAATATTGATTAATTTATTTGTCTATGAATCTTAGCTAAAGCAATTTTAGTGGAAGAAGTGACGAGTACCGGTAGTGTACATCGTTACACCAGCTTTGCGCGCAGCTTCGAACACTTCTTCGTCGCGAATAGAGCCACCAGGCTGCACGATTGCGCGAACGCCCGCTTCAATCAAAATTTGCGGACCGTCAGCAAATGGGAAGAAAGCATCCGAAGCCGCAACAGCTCCGCGAGCACGTTCAGCACCATCAGCCAAAGTATTCGCACGCTCAACAGCCAAATGGCATGAATCCACGCGATTAACCTGCCCCATTCCAATGCCAACAGTAGCATTGTCGTGCGCAAGTAGAATTGCGTTAGACTTTACACAACGAAGCGAACGCCACGCGAATTGCAAGTCGCGCAAAGTGTCAGCATCAGCAGGATCTCCAGAAACAAGCGTCCAGTTTTCAGGATTATCACCAACTGCATCAATCTTATCTGCAGACTGAACTAAAGCACCACCGTCAATAGGATGAACTTGCAAATCTAAGACTGGCGGAGTTGCAACCTTCAAAATGCGAAGATTCTTTTTCTTAGTGCGAAGCAATTCCAAAGCTTCAGGCTCATAGTCTGGAGCCACAATAACCTCTGTGAAAATTGGGCGCACACTTTCTGCCATTTCCAAAGTCACAGTAGTGTTTGCAGCAATCACACCACCGTAAGCACTTACAGGATCGCAAGCGTGAGCTTTTTTGTGCGCTTCTACTGCAGTCGCGCCTATTGCCAAGCCGCAAGGATTATTATGCTTGCAAACAGCAACCGCAATTTGTGGAGCAAAATCCCAAACTGCACGCCAAGCAGCATCCGCATCCACATAATTGTTGTAGCTCATAGGTTTTCCGCCAAGAAGCTCAGCCTGAGCCAAACCACCCTTATGCAAAGGATCTAAATACAATCCTGCTTGCTGATGGGGATTCTCACCATATCGAAGCGTATGCTCTAAACTCCAAGTGCGCGTGTAGTTTGCAGGAAGCTTCACAGCTTCAGCATTTTGATTATCTTCTTCATCATTTGTGTTCAAACTTTCAGGCTTCTGCCATGCTTTACTTGTCCACTCAGATATAGAAGCATCGTAAGCTGCTGTATGAGCAAATGCTTTACCAGCCAAATATTCGCGCTCTTGCAAATTAAAGCCTTCACCTGAAACGATTCTATTAGCTAAAAGCTGGTAATCTGCAGGATCTGTAATAACGGCAACAGACTTATGATTCTTTGCTGCAGCACGAATCATAGAAGGTCCACCAATATCAATTTTCTCAATAATTGCGTCACTATCAGCACCGCTCATTACAGTGTCTACGAATGGATACAAATTAACTACTACAGCATCAAACGGCTTTATGTTTAACTTTTCAAGTTGCTTTACATGATCAGCATTACTCATATCTGCAAGAATTCCAGCGTGAATATGCGGATCTAAAGTCTTCACTCTTCCATCAAGACTTTCTGGGAAACCAGTAACGTCAGAAACTTCAGTAACATGAACGCCAAGTTCAGCCAATTTAGCAGCAGTAGAGCCGGTTGAAACTACTTCAGTATCAGCCTTTCTAAATGCTTCAGCTAATATTTCAAGTCCCTCTTTATGAAAAACTGAAACAAGAACTCTACGAATTTGCTTTTCACCTGTGGTTATCAGCACATTTGCGTTTGATTCTTTGCTCTGTGTCTGTTGCACGGCGGCCTTCCTTCCCAAAATAGTAGTGAGGAATTATTTTCTTTTAGCCTTCGATGAAACTGTCCTAGGAGCAGCTTTTTTCAAAGGCAAAGGTTGATTCTTTTTATTACTAGTCTTATTTTCGATTAATTCTGCAGATTTTACAGGTTTATTCGACTTACTAGCAGCAATAAGATTAAAGCAATATCGCACGCCACAAATAAGTAGGATACTAAAAATCGAAATAACCCATGCTACAGCAGAAGCGTATAGAGTAAGATGACCAACAGCTCTAGTACTTTCAATAATGTCAACTCCAATATAAGAAAGTCGGCATTCACCTAATGAACCATTTGCTATTGAGAAAACAACAGTCCACATAATCGTAATTAAAGCGGATACACCTACACTATCAGTTGCAGCTTCTACAGCATTCAACATAAAAGACTCACGCTCGGTTTTGTCAATAATATTTTTTAAACGCAAGCCACAGCCGCTTTTATGCAATAAAGTTATAAGCATTACAATAAAGCAGAAAATTGGAACTATGAAGTAAAAAACAGTGCGATGCATAACATCAACAACAGCATCAGGAAATATTCCAAAAACCGGAATAGGGGGCAAAGATTTACGCTGAGAAACTGTTAAAGTAAATTGTGCAACAGATCCAATATTAAATCCAGATCCACAAATCCAAGATAATGCCCAAATAGCAATATTCGGCAGCCAAACTAAGCAAGCAATAGTTGTAAGAATACGAGAACCATTTTGCATGCCTAATTTATTGAAATATGAATTAACATAGCCAAAATTTGTGCAAGCCCAAACTACAACAGTTATTAACGCAACGAAAGCGTATAAACCAAATAAAATTACTGCTGTACGCTTAGTAATACGAATATTTTTTTGAATATACTCAGGGCACATTTGCTTGTAGCGCTGCTTTAACGACATAAACAATGAGCTGCTTGGAAAAACCGCTATAAGCAAAGAAATTAAATAAATACAAGAAGATTTACAAGCAACAATAAAAGTAGAATCCAGTAAAGTAACATGCGTATTTTGAGAAAGTATCGCATTAATAACAGCCCAGACTACAAGCCCAGTAAAATATGCTATATCTCCACCTCGAATACGGCGAATTAAACATACAAGTGTTGCAATAAGTAGAAAAGTAAGACCTAAAGGAATAATCGTAAGAATGCAATTGCCAAAAGTAAGACCTACGCCTTGAGCAAACATAAACACAGCCCAAGTCATAGACATTGCAGATTCAGAAAGATTGCCTGCTCCCTCTTCGATAGAAACCACAAGAAGTGTGAGAGATAGGAAAAGACCTATTGTAAGAGAAAAAATAAAAATAACAATAATAGGAGTTATTACACCTTTAGACATGTTTATTAAGAATGACTTAAGTTTCTCAACCATGCCTTTTCCTTTCAATTCTTTTAGGTGCAAAACCAATATATTGCTTTAAATAGGATATTACTTTAATAATAAGCGATAATAATAAACTTTTAAGCTGGCATAGTAATTAAACTACTGCAAGGATAATCGCATAACTCACTCATTCCACTAATACCTGTAAGTTCAATAACAAAACTAAAACCTGCAACTATTCCTTGAGCGCGCTTGACAATATTTGCAGCAGCTTTTGCAGTGCCTCCAGTTGCAATAAGATCGTCAACAATAAGCACACGTTGACCTGGCTTAATAGCGTCGTTTTCAATTTCAATACTTGCCTGACCATACTCAAGCATGTACGACTCAGTAATAACTGGAGGAGGTAGCTTACCAGCTTTACGAATAGCAAGAAAACCTTTGCCTAACCGAGATGCCAACAATGGTCCAAAAAGAAAACCTCGAGCTTCAAGCCCAGCAATCAAATCAATTGAATCAGCCGGTACAGGCAATGCATCAATCAAAGAATCAATAAGAATTCGCGAAGAGCGAGCATTTGAAAATATAGGAAGAAAATCACGAAATATAATACTAGGATTTGGGAATCCTGGAACGGTACGAATCAAAGAAGCAAGATAAGCGGCGTCATCGTTACTTACTGTTTTCAACGTTTTCACTGTAATATCCGTTGCTGTCATAATTCTAACGTTCTTTTCTTCACAAGACTTGTTATTGGAATATGGAAAGAATGTCACATATTCGCATGATGTGTGAGACATGCGCTGACTCACACATCACGACTTAAGTATTAAATTATAAATTTATGAAATAAAAGTTATTACTTTTCAGATTCTGCAGATTCTGATACTGGCTTGTTATCTTCGTTTACAGACTTATTTGCATCATCCTGCTTAGCTTCTTCTGCTTGTGCAGCTTCTGCCTCTTCATCGCTAATAAACGCTGGACGCACATACAATCTGTTTACAGCGCGGAAAGATACTCGCATCAAGCTACCTTCTGAATCGATAACAATCTCTTCATACTGCGTATCTACGCTTACAATCTTGCCGATAATGCCGCCAATTGTAATAATTTCAGTGCCTGGCTCCAAAGATTCATGGAAGGAACGCATTTCAGCTTGACGCTTCTTAGCATTGCGAGTCTGGAACATCATCATGCAAACCATTGCTACAACGAGAATAATAAGCATGCCATACTGCTGGAAAAATTGAGGCAAAGTAAACTCCTTAAGTATCCAACCCTAAGACGGTCGAAATGCCGTCCAAGTCAATTATTTTAAGCTAGCTCACTGACATTACTAGGCTCTTTAAAGCCCAAATGTTTCCAAGCTTTACTAGTTGCAACACGACCTTTAGGAGTGCGAATTAAGAATCCTTCACGCACTAAATATGGTTCACATACTGTTTCAACAGTTTCAGCTTCTTCACCAACCATTGCAGCTAAATTATTAAGACCAACCGGTCCACCGTTAAACTGACAAACCATAGCCTTCAAAACTGCAATATCAAGTCGATCAAGACCTTGCGTATCAATCTGGTATAAAGCTAACGCTTCAACAACAGCTTCATGATTTACTTCTGACAAATCATGCACAATAGCCCAATCTCTGACACGCCTCAACAAACGATTCGCTATACGAGGAGTGCCACGAGAGCGCAATGATAGCTCTTTAGCAGCTTGATCAACAAGACGAATCCCTAAGACTTTAGCAGATCGTTCAATAAGTTTTTCAAGCTCTTCGTGAGGATAAAAATCAAGATGAGCAGTAAAACCAAAACGAGCACGCAATGGAGAAGGCAACATTCCTTCCCTAGTGGTAGCTCCCACTACGGTAAAACGAGGAAGAGTTAACGGTATTGATGAGGCGCCAGGACCTTTACCCACCATAACGTCAACGCGAAAATCTTCCATAGCAATATAAAGCAACTCTTCTGCAGCACGAGGCAAACGATGAATTTCGTCAATAAACAACACTTCACCTGCATCAAGCGCGCTTAGTATAGAAGCTAAATCTCCAGCATGCTGGATAGCAGGACCTGAAGTAATTCGAATAGGAACTTGCAATTCATTAGCAACAATCATTGCTAATGTAGTTTTTCCCAATCCAGGAGGGCCTGCCAATAACATATGGTCAGGCGCAACATCACGCTTTTTAGCAGCATCTAAAAACAGTTGCAATTGCGCTTTTAAAACTGGTTGACCAATAAAACCTTCTAATGCGTGAGGACGAAGCTCCTCATCACTGAGTTGCTCATTTCCTAAAGGAGTTGAAGAAACCATGCGTAAGGATTCTTCAGCAACACCAGTATTTAGCGCAGAAGCATACTTTTCACTCACTTCAACTCCCCCAATACTAGATTCTTTACAAACATGATTACCTACCTCTATCAAGTGAAGCTAATGCCATTCGTAAGACATTAGGCAAATCTGCATCAGATATAGGAGTTGAAATATTATTCTCTGCACAGACTTGCTCAACTGCTCTTTGAGCGTCAACTTGTCTCCAACCCAATGAAATAAGACCCTCTATGACGCATTGCACGCTAGAATCAACAATCTGCTTATTAGATTGAGTAGAATCATTAGAACTATCTGCCAGTATTGAAGGATCAAGAGAACCCTTCAATTCCAAAATAATCTTCTGCGCACCCTTTTTCCCTAAACCAGGCGCAGAAGAAAGAGAAGTTACATCTCCCTCAGAAATAGCTTGTAAAAGACGATCAACATTCAAAGTTGAAAGCATAGAAAGAGCAACTTTAGGACCAATTCCACTAACTTTTTGCACTTGCAAAAACATTCGTTTAGCAGCTTGAGTTGTAAAACCATAAAGAGTTAAAGCATCTTGCGAAACTTGAAGCGACGTATAAACGCGAACTTCCTGCCCTTCATGCAAAGAAGACAAATCTTGAGAAGGCATATAAGTCTCGTAGCCAACTCCAGAAACAACAATAAGAGCAGAACGAGCATCAATTGACGCAACTTGCCCAACAAGCATTCCAATCATAAGCTCACTCCTACTTAACAAAAACTCATAACTTAAAGCACATAAAGTCAAATACAATTATAATAGAACATCTGTTCTATTAATATCCTACATGTCTCGAACGACAGAAGAAGATTTACGCGCCTGAGCTTGAGCTAAAGCCCATTGTTTCTGTGCAGCAGTTAGATGCTGCTCGCGCTCGCCACCTTGCAAAGCACCAGAAGGACGAAGAGCATGACAAATAGCTTGAGCTAAAGCGTCGGCAGCATCAGCAGGAGTAGGCAAAACATTAAGACCAAGTAATCGCGCTACCATGCGCTCTACTTGAGGTTTTTGAGCTTTTCCGTTTCCAGCTACAGCAAGTTTAACTTCAGTAGGAGTGTGTAAAGCAACAGGAATATTGCGCTGAGCTGCAGCAAGCATTGCGATACCAGCAACCTGTGCAGTGCCAAGAACAGTATTTCGATTTTCTTGCGCAAAAACACGTTCAATAGACACAGTATCAGGCGAAAAACGCTCAATTTTTTCAACTAATCCGTTATAAATCTTTAAAAGTCGCAAATCTTGCGAAAGATCAGGCTCAGACCTCAACACATCGACGTGAATAAAAGAAAGCCGACGCGAGACGCCGGCTTCAATCACGCCGACCCCGCAGCGAGTAAGCCCGGGGTCAACGCCCAAAATCATCATAGGAGACTATTCATCTTCCTCAAGCTGAGCCATAACCTCATCTGAAGCGGTCCAGTTGCTGTAAATATTCTGAACATCGTCCAAGTCATCGAGATTATCGATTAAGCGAGAAACCTTTTGAGCATCTTCGAAGCTTAATTCAACCTCATTGTTTGGATGCATAATGATATCTGCAGAATCATAGTCGAAACCAGCTTCCTGCAAAGCCTTACGCACAGTTACCAAATCACTGGAATTGGTGTAAACAGAATAAACATCGCCATCATCAGCAACATCTTCAGCTCCAGCTTCAGCTGCAACTTCGAAAAGCTTATCGTAGTCAACGCCTTCGGATGGAACCTCAATCAAACCTTTACGTTCGAAGTTGAAGCTCACGGAACCGCTTGTTGCCAAAGAACCGTTGCCCTTAGTAAGAGTTGAACGCACATCAGCAGCAGCACGATTACGGTTATCAGTAAGGCATTCAATAATCAATCCAACACCTGCAGGAGCGTAACCTTCGTAAACGATCTCTTCATAGTTTGCGCCGCCAGCTTCTTCACCAGAACCACGCTTTACAGCGCGCTTGATGTTGTCAGCAGGCATGGAAGCCTTCTTGGCTTTAACGATGGCATCGTACAGCGTAGGGTTACCATCAGGATCGCCACCACCCAAACGTGCAGCAATTTCAATGTTCTTAATAAGCTTGGCAAAAAGCTTGCCACGCTTTGCGTCGATAGCGGCCTTCTTGTGCTTTGTAGTCGCCCACTTGGAATGACCTGACATGATACTCCTAAAACGTACAGTTAATCAAACGAAACGATTTTATTGCGCTTTCGCGACAAATTTTATTTATCTTTTATATCAAGCCCATGCTTTACTTCAAAAATACGCTGGAAAACTGTAATAATACCGCCAACAGCAAGCAGAATCATAGCAAAACTCAACCAAAAAAGTTGATTTGTAAAACCAACAAGCCCCATAGCAACAAGAATCACGGCAACTCTATCTGCACGAGTTATTAAACCTTTTTTAGGATCTACATTTATTGACTGACCGCGAGCGCGAGTGTATGAAGTTACGAAAGCTGCCATAAGAGCAACCAAACAGCTTAATAATCCTACATACTTTATTGCATTGCCATTCAAAGTTGAAATCCAAGTGCACATATTTTTTTCGTGAGCTTCATACAAACAAATGCATACAGAGGAAAATAATGACCAGTCTGCAATGCGATCGAGAGTTGAGTCAAGAAATGCACCAAATTTTGTGCCGCCTGTTGTCAAAGCAGCAACAGAACCATCTAAACTGTCTGCAAGCACAAAAATAGTTAAAAATATAGTGCCAACAACAAACTGTTTAGTAAAAGCAGTAACAAAAGCAATAATAACTACAGCTATTGTGCCGACAATTGTTACACAGTTAGCACTTATGCCTAATCGGACTAGCAATTTTGCAATTGGAGAAATAGTGCGCTTAAACCCACTGCGTAATGATTCCAACATTGAATGCAACCTTCCTAGCGTAATCAAGCAAATAAAACTTGGGTTCAATAAACAATCCCATATTAGTCAATCGGCTGTAATACACACAAAAGCCCACACAACTTTAAGAAGTGTGGGCTTTTGCTTATTTCGTTTATTTATTGCAATTTAATTTTCAAGCGAAACTGTGCTGCTTAAGTAACGTTATTTAAGTTACATAACTTAAATAGCTTATGCTACTTAGTGTAGCGCTCAAAATCTTCTGCAGTATTGACCTGAACGCGCTGCTTAATGATGGACAAAATCCACTCTTTAGCTTGCGAAACAGGAACGCCATTCAATTGGCTGCCATCGCGGAAGCGGAAGCTCACAGCATTGTTGTTCACATCCTCTTCGCCAGCAATCAAAGTGAAAGGCACTTTAGACTTAGAAGCGTTACGAATCTTCTTGCCGAAGCGATCGTCAGAGTTGTCCATTTCGCAACGAACCATATTCTCTTCCAAATCGCTAATCAACTTTTGCAAGTGTGGAGCGAACTCATCTGCAACAGGAACGCCAGTCACCTGGACTGGAGCCAACCATGCTGGGAATGCGCCTGCATAGTGCTCAAGCAAAATAGCGAAGAAACGCTCAATAGAGCCAAAGAGTGCGCGGTGAATCATCACAGGACGCTGGTGGCTACCGTCAGCCGCAATGTATTCCAACTTAAAGCGCTCAGGCAAGTTGAAGTCGAGCTGAATAGTAGAAACCTGCCAAGTGCGGCCGATTGCATCGCGAGCTTGCACGGAAATCTTCGGGCCGTAGAATGCAGCTCCACCTGGATCGTCCACGAGTTCCAAACCAGACTCTTTAGCAACCTCTGCCAAAGTATTAGTTGCTTCTTCCCAAATCTCGTCGGAACCAACGAACTTGTGCTCATCCTTAGTGGAAAGCTCCAAGTAGAAATCGTTCAAACCGAAGTCTTTAAGAAGACCAAGCACAAAGTTAAGCAAGCTCTTCAACTCATCGCGCATTTGCTCGCGAGTGCAGTAAATATGCGAATCATCCTGAGTCAAGCCACGAACACGAGTTAACCCATGCACAACGCCAGACTTTTCGTAGCGATACACAGTACCAAACTCAAACAAGCGCAAAGGAAGCTCGCGATAAGAACGCTGGCGAGACTTGAAGATCAAGTTATGCATTGGGCAGTTCATTGGCTTCAAGTAGTAGTCAGCACCTTGGCGAGTTACGTTACCGTTTTCGTCGCGCTCTTCGTCAAGCTTCATTGGAGGATACATGCCATCCTTGTACCACTGCAAGTGGCCGGAAGTCTCATACAAGCCGCCCTTAGTAATGTGCGGAGTTTGTACGAAGCTGTAGTGATGCTTGCGATGCTGTTCGCGGGAATAATCTTCCATTGCGTTAATAATTGCAGCACCTTTTGGATGGAACACTGCTAAGCCTGGACCAATCTCATCTGGGAATGAGAACAAATCCATCTCTTGACCGAGCTTACGATGATCGCGCTTAGCAGCTTCTTCCATGCGAGTTGTATAAGCTTTAAGCTCTTCCTTGCTAGGCCAAGCAGTTCCGTAAATGCGCTGAAGCATAGGATTATGCTCCGAGCCACGCCAGTAAGCTGCAGCAACACGCTCAAGCTTAAAAGCCTTAATATAGCGAGTGTTTGGCAAATGAGGTCCACGGCACAAATCGCTCCAAACTTTATTGCCTTCGCGATCCAAATTGTCGTACATGCTAAGCTCATGCTTGCTAATTTCGCCAGCAGCAGCCGGATCAAGAGCAGCTTCCTTATCCCCAATCAACTCCAACTTATAAGGTTGATTTGCTTCTTCAGCGCGCGCTTCATCTTCAGTTACAACGCGACGACGGAAGCTTTGAGACTCTTTAATAATGCGCTGCATATGCTTTTCGATTTGCTTCAAATCGTCTGGCGTAAATGGAGTATCAACATCGAAATCATAGTAGAAGCCGTCTTTAATTACAGGACCTACGCCCAACTTTGCGTCTGGTCGAATTTCTTGAACAGCTTGAGCCATCACGTGAGTAGCGGAATGACGCATGATTGCGATGCCATCTTCACTATCAAGGGCTACTGATTCCACGGTATCGCCGTCATGAAGAGGCGTGTACAAATCACGCAACTCGCCATTTAAACGCACGGCAATAATATTCTTATCTTCCGCGAAAAGTTGGGCGCCAGTGAAGCTTGCATCCACCTCCTTGCGTTCCTCGTTTACGGTGATGGAGATGGTATTTTCAGCCATAATTGTCCTTTTCTATCGGGGTCTTGCGTTACTAATGTGCAGACCTGGACTTGTGTGGCGTCGATAAACTTACGCGATTAAAACATAAATAAAACGCGCAAAAAACGACGTCAATCGCGCGCATTTTTCACGCGCAATTCGTTGATATTCTAGGACAACAGAGCGACTTTTAAGGAACTTTTGCTAAATAGCGTTTTCGGCTACTTTTTCTCGCCTTGCATGCAATCTTGATGAAAAATCATTAATTTTTATAAAAATGCTTTCACTAATCTTGACTATTAAGAAGAAAGCTCCAGCTACGATAGCAATAGTGCCGCCGGCAGAAAGTTTCAGTATTACAGCCAAAGCTAGTCCAATTAAAGCAATCGAAACAGCAGTAATTACGCATGCAAGCACGAATTTATTTATAGAAGCAATTCTTCCCTTTAATGCTGCAGCAGGAGCAGCAATAAGAGATACTGAAACAACTGTACCAACTGCTGGAATAATAACGGAAACAGTAATAATAATCAAAGCAAGAACCATGCCCTGTATAAAACCTGATCTTCCGCCTGCAGCACGGTAATTAATAGGGTCAAACGAGCAATGCACAAGATTAGCAGAATTAAAAACCCATAATCCCAAAACAAGTAAGAAAGCAACAGAGGCTGAAATCACGTCTGCAGGAGTGCAATTAAGCAATGATCCAGTTAAAAATCCCTCAATACGCAATGGCAATGGAGCAAACCACTTATTTAAAAAGTATCCACTAGCAAAGCCGACAGTTAAAGTAATGCCAGCTGCAGCTTGCGAAGAAATGCCTTTAAGATGCGAAAGTGCATACATTACTAAGGAAAGTACAACGCACGCAACAGCAGCACCAACAAAAAGCCCAAGCGACAAAATATTTTGATCTATTGTATAAGCAGAAGTTAAAACTACACCTAATACTGCTCCAGGAAATGCAGCATGAGTAATAGATTCAGTAAAGAATATTCGCTGATTAAGAAGAGCAAGAGAGCCAACAAAACCGCATAGAGCACCTACAACAATTGCTTCAACTATAGGTAGAGCGATAATTTGCCAAATACTTACCATCTATGCCCTACCTTTATAAGATTTTGCTAAAACTTGCATATCGCTATCGCTTGTATGAGTTTTATGCGCAAAAACTATAGATGAAATAACTTGGAACAGCCAGCGCACAACAAGCACAACTACGAACATTGCACACATGCTTAATGCAATTGCTGCTTGAGGAGAAATAGGATGATCAAGCTCCAAATTCATAACGTACATACCAAGAACAACTCCAGCAATACCAACAAAAATACCAACTGCAACCATGCGCCCAACTGTTCTAGACACTAAACGAGCACTAGCTCCTGGAATAATAAGGTATCCGATCACAAGAAGAACGCCAACAGCTGAAGATGCAGAAACAACAACCGCAGCAATACCAACGTTAAGAACAATATCTACAAAAAGAGTATGCACTCCCATTAATGGAGCACTTGCTCGATCGAAAGCAACAATAATCTGCTGTTTCCAAGTTGCCAAAAGCACAATAATTGCAAACAAGCAAATCCACATTGCTTGAGTCATTCGCTCATCAGTGACATCAAGCAGCCTACCAAACATCAACGCTTCGAGCTGACCTGACATATCACCTTTTTTTAGTGAAATTACTACACCAAGAGCAAAGAAAGTAGTTAAAACAGTTGCGATAATCGATTCATTTATGCGAGCTGAACGAGAAGCCCACACTAACGCAGCAACTAAAAATACTGAACAAATTGCAGCACCAGGAATAATTTGATCTATGCCACCGTACAAAGCGCCTACAACAATTCCAGGAAATATGCCATGCACAATAGCTTCCGCATTAAATTCAGCACATCTCAAGTTCACGAATACACCAACGATTCCGCTAGCTATAGACAGAACTATAAGTAAGCAGAACGGGCGAAAAATATAAGGAGCAGAAGCAATAAAATCAAAACCTGGAATTGGTTCCAGAGCTTCTCTTAATGACTCAACTAATTGGGCAAGCATTGAAAATCAGCCTTCCGCAATTTCCGAAAAAGTAAGACCTGCAGAAGCAGCAGGCATGCTTCCACCATATGCGCGAGTAATATTTTCTTTAGTCATTACTTCTTTAAGCGCACCAAAAGCAATCTGCTTGCCAGCTAAAAGTAGCGCTTTTTCACAAATAGCATCTGCAATAACTAAATCATGCGTAGACACAACAAAAGCAATACCTTCTTGCTTTGCTGATTTCATAATATTAAGAAGTTCTCGGCGATTCGGTTCATCAAGACCATTAAAAGGTTCGTCGAGCAAAATAAGCGTTGGTTTTGCAACAATAGCGCGCGCAAGAAGAATGCGTTGGCGCTGACCGCCAGAAAGGTCACCAAATCGCACATCTGCACGATTTAATAAACCAACATGATTAAGAGCATCCTCAACAGCTTTTTTCTGATCTTTTTTAAGCAATCCAAGAAAACCTGTCTGTCTACTTAAGCCCATTGCAACAACTTGCCGTGCAGTAATAGGGAATGTTAAATCCAAATCAACCTGCTGTGGCACATATCCAATAGACAAAGCCTTAGGCATTTTCAGTTCACCGCGACTTACGCGCACGATACCAATAATAGCCTGCAAAAACGTTGTTTTTCCAGAACCATTTGGACCTATTAAAGCCAAAGCTTCCCCGGCTTGCACACTGCCATTAATACCAGTCACTACAGTTTTATAACCGTATGCCAGGTCGCAATTTTTCATTGCAAGGACGCTCTTATTCACTATATTTCCAGTCTTTTCAGTTTATTAATAAGTATTCGTAACAGTAACTTCCTGCTTTCGCTATTAAACTTTCGCTATTAAAGTTACTGTTACGATACTATTATTTTTACTGTTATTTATATGTTACTTCTTCAATGCAGTCTTAACTGAATCTGGAAGTTCAGGAACATTACCATTCCAAGCTTTCACCAATGTTTCAACATTGTGAACAATGGAACCGATGTAAGTTTCTCCGGCAGATCCGACTGGTCCAAGCGAATCTCCATAAAGTGCGTCGTCGCCAATAACAGCCTTTACTCCTGCTGCTGCAGCAACAGCCTTGATAGACTTGGAATTGTTAGAATTCTCAGCAAAAATCGCAACAGCTCCGGACTTCTTGACATCTTCTGCAGCTTTCTGAATATGATCTGCAGTAGCATCCTGCTGGCTGTTGAAATCAGAAAGTGCTGCACCAATGAACTTCACATTGTAATCACGAGAGAAGTAACCGAATGCATCGTGAGAAGTGAAGAGAACACGATGCTTTTGTGGCACACTATTCAAAGCTTTAGTTGCCCAAGCATCCAAATCAGTCAAAGACTTAACGAACTTTTCAACATGCTCATCGAAAATAGACTTGCTCTTAGGAAGAGCTTTCCCGAGGAAATAACCGATATTCTTAACCTGAATCATCGTGTTCTTCGTGCTGGTCCAAATATGTGGATCGTACTGGAATTCAGGCTCCTTCTCGCCTTCTTCTGGAGGGAATGGCCACTTTTCAGCATGCACCTTAGCGATACCGCGATCAACCTTGTATGGAAGATCCTTTTCCTTAGCAGCCTCAGCCTTTGAATCCTTGATTTCATCAGCAGTGAGAATACCGGAAGTTACACCCATAGTGCCCTTAAAACCAGTAGCTTTCACAGCTTGATCCAAGAAGTGCTCGAGATCTACACCAGAAACGAGCATCAAATCAGCCTTAGAAAGAGCTTTAGATTGAGCTGGAGTCATTTCATGCTCATGAGCAGAAGCGTTTGGCGCAAGCAAGCAGGTCAAATTAATTGTTGACTTTGCTTTGTCTTGAGGAGCTCCGATTACAGACTTCTTGCCCTGAGAATCAGTCTTATTGAGGCTCAATCCAGATTTTGCGTCAGCAGTTGAAGCGATTTGAGTTACGTAATCGCAAATTTGAGTTGTAGTTGCCACTACATTTACTTGATTGCCCTTCGCCTTATTTTCGGCATTTTTTGCAGAGCCGCAAGCACCCATAGAAGTTGCTAATAATGCAACCGCAGCTGCAGTTGCGAAAATTCGTGAAGTTTTCACACTCGTTCCTTTCGGGAATCTTTAACTGTTATTGCATGGGTTGATTGTGAGAGGTACTCATGAAAGCTATTCATGAAAAAAATAATCATTCGCAATAACGCTTATAGCATAAGAAAAATATGCGTGACGGTCAATAAAAAATGTGAAAAAATATAATTATTTTTGCAAAAATGCGTTTCGCGACTTTTCCATCTGTTATAATGCAAAATTTCAAAAAAGACCGTGCTACTTTCTGCTTTATCTTGCATTAAAAAACGTTAATATACCAACGAAAAAATAAATGTGATTATAACATTTGAACAAATTTATTAATCAGGATTTTTGTTTATTTTTTACGCAAAACTAGTAGCGACACGCCGTAACACTCACGACACGCAGAATAACAAAAAATTACAAATATTTTCAAAATGTTTACAAATTGTAACAATACATAAGTTTAGACAATAATACACATGTTTAGCCAACTCTGCATGTGCTTAACAGCAATTACACTTAATACTATGTTTGGCAATACAGATGGTATGAATTACATTGCAAAACCCGACAGTTCACGCACTGACGATAAAAACTCTGCAACTAATGAAATATCAGTAGATATTCATCTTGCTTCCACACCATTGCGCACACCTCACGCAAGCGATAATAAATATTCAAGAGGTGTTCTAGGCGTAATTACCGGTTCAAACGACTATCCCGGAGCAGCAGTGTTAAGTACAAGCGCTGCAATACATGCAAATATTGGAATGGTTCGTTATTCAGGTCCTCTTCGCGCACAAAACTTAGTATTGCAAGCATCGCCTGAGGTAGTAGCATCTGAACAATTAAACGGAAAAATAGACGCAATAACAGTTGGATGCGGCATACCAGACGAAAGCCATTGCAACGACGAAACTGCTTTATCTCAAAGAAAATACATTGCTAGCATACTTGCAAAATACTCCAACGAAAACGACAACAAAAACGAAAACGACAACGCTGAAACGCAATTAAATAACAATCTTCCGCCAATATGCGTAGATGCTGGAGCATTAGACTTACTACCAAAACAAGTTTGCGAAAAAGTAGTTCTCACACCTCATGCAGGAGAATTAAGCTCGCTTTTTACTAGATATGATTTAGAAGTAAGCGCACAACAAATATCTAGCAACCCAACACACTACGCTCAAAAAGCAGCAAATCTTACTGGAGCAACTGTGCTTCTTAAAGGCGCAACAACAGCAGTTGCTTCACCATCATCGCTGCACTCTCCTATTTATATTGCACAATACGCTCCATCTTGGCTAGCAACTGCAGGCTCAGGAGATGTGCTAGCAGGAATTCTAGGAGCATTGCTAGCACAGTACGAAAAAGATAACGAAAACGCCGACAAGAACGACAACGCAAATAACGAAAATTACGCACTTATTGCAGCGAGCGCAGCTGTGATTCATGGAATTTGCGCAGTATTTGCATCACGCAGTAGCGGAGGAAACAATTACACTCAACTAGTGCAAGACATAGTGAAATCAAAGCATGCTTTAACTTTGGAACATCCAATTGTGGCAAGCGACATTATAAATGCATTACCGCATGTTCTTGGGATTCTTATTAATATAAAGTAGCGCGCAGAATAATATCAATAGCGTGCAAAATTAACGCATGAAACAAAATACGCAAATGTAAAATAACGTATGAAACAAAATAGAAGGAGTAGAAACAAATGACTAACGCACAAAATATTGAAATCCATGACGTTATGTTTGACTATTGCAAAGTTCTACTCGAATGGAATTGCCGAAACTGTTTGCAAAAGCAATTCCCGAATTTAGTTGATACTATTTGCCCTAATGGAAGCTTTGGAAAGAACGATTTAGCCGGGTTCTATGAATTTGAGGACCGCATGGATGGCGGCGAGCTTTTGAAAGATCTTATGCCTGAATACGAACGTCGCTTTGGAAGCGAACTTGCTGAAGCTTTTCGTTGGTATTGTGCTCATTATGACCAAGTTTTGACGCGCATGATGCCTGGAATGGTTGATTTATTGCATGATCTGCGTAAAGCTGGATACGGCGTGTGGGGCTTAACGAATTGGTCTAAAGAAACTTTCCCACTTGCTTTACGTAAATTCCCAGAACTTTCTACTCTTTTACAAGGAACTATTATTTCCGGTGTTGAGCATTTGCATAAGCCAGAACCGGAAATTTTTGAACTTGCTATAAGTAGATTTGGATTGAATCCGCAAACAACTGTTTTCTTCGACGACAAACCAGCAAATATTGATGGAGCTCATAGAGTTGGCATGCATGGCTTTGTTTTTACAACCGCAGAGCAGGCGCGTAAGGATTTAGCTTCAGTGGGAGTAAATCTTTAATAATATTGCTTAAATATTTAGCTTATATTACTAAGATCATGTATGAGACTATGGTTATGTGAAACTATGGTTATGGCAACTAAAAATTAAGTTATGCCTATACCTTTTGCTAGATTCGTTAGCGGTTCATTTATGTGATTTTTGATGATTATCGTAACTTTTAGCTCACGAAAGAAGCTCGTATGACTTTGCTACAACTGAAATATATTGTAAAAATCGTTGACTGCGGTTCAATGAACGAAGCAGCACGAGCACTATATATTTCACAACCAGCATTGAGCTCTTCTGTAAAAGAGCTTGAAAGAGAACTTAACATTGAAATTTTCACTAGGTCCACTCAAGGAATTGCATTAACAGCTGATGGAGCGGAATTTTTGACGTACGCTCGACAAGTAATTGAGCAGGCAGATCTTCTTGAAGAACGATACAAAAGTACGAAGCCTCGCCCACAATTATGCAGCGTTGCAACACAACACTATATGTTTGCCGTTGAAGCATTCGTCGATATGATTCGCAGTATTCATTCTGATGAATACGAGTTTTCAATTCGCGAGACACGCACAAAAAATATTATTAAGCAAGTAAGCGATATGCGCGCAGACCTTGGAATTCTTTATCTTTCTGACTACAACAAGGATGTAATCGGCAAGCTGCTTCGTGAAAAACATTTGGAGTTCCACCCGCTTTTCCGTGCAAAATTGCATGTTTTTCTTTCTAGAAACAATCCGCTTGCAGTGCGAAAAAGCTTGAGCTTGGAAGATTTAAAACCGTACCCGTTTATTCAATACGAACAGGGAGAAGAAGGAAGTTTCTTCTTCGCAGAAGAGGCTGTTTGGCCTACTCGCCCACCGAAAAAAATCAACGTTTCTGACCGCGCTACCATTTTAAACTTTATTATTGGGTTGAATGGTTATACTGTTTGCACTGGAATAGATAACGGCGATTTAAACAATGAAAAAATCGTCACTATTCCGCTTGAATGTGATGACACTATGCTTGTTGGCTGGATTACCAACGAGCGCACGAAGCTTTCAAGAGCTTCACTCGCTTATCTTACGCAACTTAAATCTGTGCTTGTAAGACATGGCTACGCGCTTATAGATTCACAAAATTAACGCAAGCCAAAAACTACGCATAATAAAAGTTGTCCACATTTCTTTAATCGAATTGACGCTCACTTTTTCCATTCATAAAATCGCTATTAATTTGTTGCAGAGAAAAAGGAGGTGCGCGATGGGTATTATTAACGTAGCGGCAAAAATATTGGAAATTATGGGGCCAATGACAACTATGAAGCTGCAAAAGCTTGTGTATTATTCTCAAGCGCACAGCTTAGCTACAACTGGATTGTCGCTATTTCCGGAAGATTTTGAAGCTTGGACGAACGGTCCAGTTTCATTGGAATTATTTAACAGGCATCGAGGAAGATTCACAATTCGCAAAGAGGAACTACTGATTTCTCTTCCAGAAAGATGCGCAACTTTAGAATATGAGCAGGTGAAGATTATAGAGGAAGTGTGCGCAAAACTTGGAAATCTTACAGGAAATCAGCTCAGCGAAAGAACACATGAAGAAGATCCGTGGATTCGCGCGAGAATCGGCATATCTGCAAATCAAGGCAGCGAGGAAATAATTTCCAAGAAGTCAATGCGAGATTACTACATTAAGCATCCTATTGTGTAAATGCGCGAATGTCCGAAGAGCGCCAACTAGAGACCGTAACGCAGTATGCGCTCGCGCGCTTTGGCCGAGCTTGAAATCAACAGGATTTCAAGCTCTTTCAAAGCGTGATTTGGCTCAATTGTGAAGCACGGTGTGCTTCACATGCCAAATCAGCCGAACGGCTACCAATAGCCGTGAGGAATAAGCGCTCGCTTACGAAACTCGCGTTGGAAGTCCACTGGACTTCCAACTTAAGCGAGTTTCCGCTCCGAGTTGCTTTCGCGCGCTACGCTCTAAGCGCGAA
>CAMXWX010000013.1 GCA_947252975.1 uncultured Gardnerella sp. | reverse complement strand
GCCTAAATTCCAGGCAATTCTTGATGAGCGTGCAGAGAAAATCGAAGGCGGAATGGCCAAAGCAGCAAACGTGCAGCGTGAAGCTGATGAGTTAAAGAGCCAGATGGAAGAAGAACTCTCTAATGCTCAAGCAGATGCCGCAAAGACTCGCGAACAGGCTCGCGCACAAGCTTCCAAGATTGTTGATGAAGCAAGACAGCGTGCAGAAAAAGATGCTGCGAAGATTATTAGTGAAGCTCAGCATTCCATTGAAGCTCAGCATAAGCACGCCATGACTAGCCTCCAAGGAGAAGTCTCGGTACTCGCTGCGGCATTAGCAGGCAAAATTCTTGCGTCTAAGCTAGACGACGATACCGTAGGCTCTAAAATCATTGATCATGTGATTGATGAAGTAGGAGACGTTAAGGATTCGGCGCAAAACAAATAGTTAAAGCAAGCTTTCACTAAGTTTTATGTCTTAGTGTTGCTAATTGTTACTTAGTTTTGCATAAATGAGGAGGTACGGATGCCAGAAAAGGCATCGCGAGTAAGCGAAAACTTATCGCGTTCTTCGCTTGCGCAAGCCATTTCAGACGCTCATGATGAAGCTCAACGCATATCTGATGAGCTTTCAACAATGATGGATACGATCGAAAAGTATCCAGAGCTTTCTGATGCCATTACCGATCCAAATAGGTCTTCGGAAGATAAGTCTCGCTTAATCGACGAGCTTATTGGAGGTAAGGCGCATCCCGTTGTTTTGCGCATTATGCACTACCTTGTAGGAACTTGGCATGGTGGCGCAGAAAGTGGCAAGACGGGCAGCTTTGGCGGCGCATGGTCTGGTTTTGAGCGCGAAGCAGGCGAAACTTTGGTTACTGTTACAACCGCTCAGCCTCTTACGGATAAGCAAATCAAGCGTTTGATTGAGATTTACAGCAATAAGTTGGGTCATCGTGCGTACATAAACCCAATCGTAGATCCAAACGTGCTTGGTGGAATGCGTATACGTATTGGCGATCAAGTAACAGACCGCACAATGTTAATGCAGCTTAAGCAGCTGCAGCGTTCTGCGCGCAATGGCGCTTGGACACAGGCAGTGAAGTAATAAATTAAGGAGAATTATGGCGGAACTATCTATTGATCCCGCCCTTATACGCAAGGCACTTGACGGGTTTGTTGACTCGTACAAGCCAGCAGACATGCCAACACAAGAAGTTGGCTATGTTGTTACGGCTGGTGACGGCATTGCGCACGTAGCTGGATTGACTGGCTGCATGGCAAACGAGCTGCTCACCTTTGAGAACGACACACTGGGCCTAGCGTTTAACCTTGATGCTCACGAAATCGGCGTGGTTATTCTAGGCGATTTTACGGGCATTGAAGAAGGGCAGGAAGTTTACCGCACTGGCGAAGTGTTATCTGTGCCAGTGGGAGACGCCTATCTTGGTCGTACAGTAGACCCATTGGGTAATCCAATTGATGGTCTTGGTGCGATTGAGTGCAAGGAGCGTCGTATTCTTGAAGCCCAGGCTCCAGACGTGATTCATCGTCACCCTGTGGACGAGCCTTTGTCTACTGGCTTAAAGGCTATTGACGCAATGACGCCAATCGGTCGCGGTCAGCGTCAGCTGATTATTGGCGATCGTCAAACTGGTAAAACCGCAATCGCAATCGATACGATTATTAACCAGCGCACAAACTGGGAAAGTGGAGATCCAAAGAAGCAAGTTCGTTGCATTTACGTAGCAATCGGACAAAAGGGTTCAACAATCGCATCTGTACGTCAAAGCCTCGAAGAAGCAGGCGCTATGAAGTACACAACAATCGTTGCAAGCCCAGCTTCGGATTCTGCAGGTTTTAAGTACATTGCTCCATACACTGGTTCTGCAATTGGACAGCATTGGATGTACAACGGCAAGCATGTTTTGATTGTTTTCGACGACTTGTCTAAGCAAGCAGAAGCATATCGTTCGATTTCTTTGCTTCTTCGTCGCCCACCTGGGCGTGAAGCTTACCCAGGCGACGTGTTCTACCTTCACTCTCGTCTGCTAGAAAGATGCGCAAAGCTTTCCGACGATATGGGCGGCGGCTCAATGACTGGCTTGCCAATTATTGAGACCAAGGCAAACGATGTTTCTGCATACATTCCAACCAACGTGATTTCTATCACCGATGGCCAGATCTTCTTGCAGTCCGATTTGTTCAACGCAGGTCAGCGCCCAGCAGTCGACGTTGGTATTTCCGTGTCTCGTGTTGGTGGCGCAGCTCAGGCCAAGGCTTTGAAGAAGGTCTCTGGCATGCTTAAGATTTCGCTGGCTCGTTACAAGTCTTTGGAATCCTTTGCAATGTTTGCTTCCGATTTGGATGCAGCTTCCAAGGCTCAGCTCACTCGTGGCGCTCGCTTAACCGAGTTGCTTAAGCAGAAGCAGTTCTCTCCTCGTTCCATGGAGCAAGAGGTTGTTTCCGTGTGGGCTGGTACTCATGGAAAGTTAGACGACATTCCTGTAAAAGACGTGCTTCGCTTTGAGCGCGAAATGTTGGATTATCTCGATAAGGGAACCGACATTTTGCAAGTGATTCGTGATACCGAGGACTTTACAAAAGAGACAGAAGCAAAGCTTGATGCAGCAATCGAAGATTTCCGTAAGTCGTTTAAGACTTCTGCAGGAAAGCCTTTGATTGTTAAGGATTCTTTGCCTCCTGCCGAGAATCCTGCTCCTGTTGAGAAGGAAAAGCTTGTTGCAAAGCCAAAGTCGGATGGTCGCGATTCAAGCAATAACGAGTCTGAGGGGAAGTAGCGTATGTCTTCCCAACTTGCATTGAAATCGAGAATTATTTCCACACAGTCTTTGGGTAAAATCTTTAAGGCTCAGGAAATGATTGCGTCTTCGCATATTGCAAAAGCGCGAGATATTGCGCTTAACGCTAAGCCATACAGCGACGCAATTTTCGATGCCGTGCAGGCGTTGGTAGCTCATCACGAAGCAAACATTAAGCATCCAATCTTTGGAAAAGAGCGTGCAGGCAATCGCGTAGCCGTTCTGGCGTTGACTTCCGACCGCGGAATGGCGGGCGCGTTTACGTCTTCGATTATTCGAGAAACCGAGGCACTGCTTACAAAGCTAGACGCCGAAGGAAAGCACGCAGAGTTGTATGTGTATGGTCGCCGAGGTGCAACCTATTACAAGTATCGTAATCGCGACGTTGCAGGCACTTGGGAAGGGTCTACGGATCATCCTGATGTAACAATCGCAGAGCGAATCTCTGATACTTTAATGGACGCGTACATGACTCCCGAAGAAGATGGCGGTGTTAGCGAGCTTTACATTGTGTTCACTGAGTTTATAAACATGGTGAGGCAAAAGGTTCGTACGCTACGCATGCTTCCAGTTGAGCTGGTTCCGTTAAAAGACGGCGAAGAGTTTGCTATGCATAGGCCTGACTATGAGGCGGCTTCTGGCCCTTCGGCTTCGCTTTCGTCTACGGGTGCGGTTTCGGCGCGTGAAGAAGCTGTTAGTCGCAGCAATCCAGATGCTGTGGAATATTGCTTTGAGCCTAGCCCAGACGAGGTTTTGGATGCAGTTTTGCCAAAGTATATTCAGTCGCGTATTCACGAATGCTTGCTTACATCTGCAGCTTCCGAAACAGCTAGTAGGCAAAATGCTATGCACACGGCTACAGACAACGCCCGCAATTTGGTGGATGATTTAACGAGAAAGCTTAATGCTTCTCGCCAGGCTTCCATTACACAAGAACTTACCGAGATTATCGGCAGCGCTGATGCGCTGAATAATGAGGAGGAATAGGAGCGTATGGCTGAAAATCAGACCACAGCACCTCCAGAAGATGCAAAGGAAAGCGACCCAACGGCTGGCCGCGTAACCCGCGTTCAGGGTTCCGTGATTGACGTTGAGTTCCCAGTTGGCTATCTTCCAGATATTTACAATGCTCTCAAGGTTGATATCAACACCGTTGGAAACACGGAGGGAGATACCGTCCACGAGATTACGCTGGAAGTTGAGCAGCACCTTGGGGATTCAACTGTGCGAGCAGTGGCACTTAAGCCTACGGACGGCTTGGTTCGTGGCGCTTTAGTGCGAGATACTGGTGGCCCAATTTCTGTGCCTGTTGGAGATGTTACAAAAGGTCACGTTTTTGACGTTACTGGCAACATTTTGAACGCTAAACCAGGTGAAAACATTGAGGTAACTGAGCGCTGGCCAATCCACCGCAATCCACCTGCTTTCGATCAGCTTGAGTCTAAGACTCAAATGTTTGAAACAGGCATTAAGGTTATAGATTTGCTTACGCCTTACGTTCAGGGCGGAAAGATTGGTCTGTTCGGCGGTGCAGGCGTTGGCAAAACCGTGTTGATTCAAGAGATGATTCAGCGCGTTGCTCAGAACCACGGCGGTGTGTCTGTGTTTGCTGGCGTTGGCGAACGTACTCGTGAGGGTAACGATTTGATTGGCGAAATGGCAGAGGCTGGCGTTTTGGAGAAAACGGCGCTTGTCTTTGGTCAGATGGATGAGCCTCCTGGGACTCGTCTTCGCGTGCCTCTTACCGCTTTGACTATGGCTGAGTACTTCCGCGATGTGCAGAATCAGGATGTGTTGCTGTTTATCGACAACATCTTCCGCTTTACTCAAGCTGGTTCCGAGGTTTCTACGTTGCTTGGTCGTATGCCTTCTGCAGTTGGTTATCAGCCAAACTTGGCAGACGAGATGGGTGCGTTGCAGGAGCGAATCACTTCTACGCGCGGTCATTCCATTACGTCGCTTCAGGCTATTTACGTGCCTGCAGATGATTACACCGATCCTGCACCTGCAACAACCTTTACTCACTTGGATGCAACTACCGAGCTTTCGCGCGACATTGCAGCTAAGGGTATTTACCCAGCTGTGGATCCTTTGGCTTCTACTTCTAGAATTTTGGATCCTCGTTATGTTGGCCAGGCTCACTACGATTGCGCTAACCGTGTAAAGGCCATTTTGCAGCGTAATAAGGAGCTTCAAGACATCATCGCTTTGATTGGTATTGATGAGCTTGGTGAGGAAGATAAGACCACTGTGAGCCGCGCTCGTAAGATTGAGCAGTTCCTTGGTCAGAACTTCTACGTGGCCGAAAAGTTTACTGGCCGCCCAGGTTCTTATGTTCCAGCAGACGAGACGATTGAGGCGTTTACGCGCATTTGCGATGGCGTTTACGACGAGATCCCTGAGCAGGCGTTCTCTGGCATTGGTGGCATTGACGATCTTGAGCGTCGTTGGCACGATATGCAGCAAGAGTTTGGTGCGTGATTATGGCAGAAAAGCAAGTGAAAACGCTGCACGTTAGTGTGGTTGCAGCCAGGCATCCTGTTTGGGAAGGCGATGCCAAGTTTGTGGTTATTCCTTCTGTGAATGGCGCAATGGGTGTTCTTCCTGGGCATGAGGCTGTGCTTGCGTTGATTGATCACGGATTTGTAAAGGTTGACGATTTGCAAGGCGTTCGTCACGTTTTTAAGGTGACCGACGGCTTCTATTCCGTTGACAATGATCACATTACGATTGCTGTTGAGCATAGTTGCAATGTTGATAAAGACGGCAACGTTTTGCCTAACGCAAAAGTGATTTAAGCCTAACTCTTACGGTTTTATAAGACCTAAGCTTAATCGGCTTGTATATTGCAGGAGTTTGCGATTATTTATCGCGACTCCTGCTTTTGTTTTATCTGTTTTATCTGTTTTAGCGTTTGATCTGTTTTATCTCTGTTTTATACCTGTTTATCTGGTCTGAAAAGGTTATAACAATACATTAGGGGGGTAGGGTATCTGTATACTTTGTAATGATTTAATTTAAGCCTAAATTGAATCACTTATTGTGCTGTTTTAGCAAATAGGCTCTTCGCACGATGATTCGTGATGAGAGGAAAGGAAAAGTATGTTAAGTAAAAAAGCGATTGCCGCATTTGCAGCGGTAGCGACTTTTGTTTCGGGAATTGCGTTTGCAATGCCAGCGTTGGCTAGTAGTGCGACTCCAGTTCCAGCGAATAGCGGTGGAAAATCTGCTAAGCATCCTTCTGTAGCGAAGCTCGAAAACCGTGTAAAAAATTCTGGTCTTCTTAAAAGTGAAATTGATGAGCTTTTAAAATATGTTAGCAAGAACGATTCAAAGGTTACTGGTAGCGGTGATGCTAACAATGCTGTTGTTAAGTACGTAGACGACAAGATTGTTGAGTATCGTGCTAGGCATCTCGACGTTATTGGTTTGCATGATCTTGCTAAGCAGGTGCGTGAAGCTAGCAACTTCCAGTCGGCTAGTCAAATTTTCTACGGTAGTAAAGATAAGCGCGATAAGGCTCAAAGCGCATACGTTAATGGCAAAGCTGCTTTAGCTAAGAAAGCTGAAGATGAGGGTCTTACTTTAGTTGCTAACAAGATTAAAGAGTCTAATTACAGTTCTTTATCTTCTTTAGAGAATTTGCTTAACGAAGCAGAAAAGTATGCTAAGGAAGACTTAGTTAAGCAAGCAAAAGCTAAAAAATTCAACTTTACTGCTACTCTTATAAGCAAAGCTGCGACTCTTAATGGCGCTCGTGCTTTATTTAACGAAGCTCAAAAAACAATTACAGATAGTGCAATTAAAGGCATTGTAGACCTAGGGACATCAGAGGAAGATTTTCTTAAGGCTTTAAAAGCAAGTGGTAAAAGTGCTACGCCTTCCCAGATTGAATTCTTTAGAAAAGAATTGCAAAAGCGTCGCGATGGCCAAGAAAAATCTTATACTAATGCCGTTGAATTAGCTCAGCTAGTTAACACGGGAATGTTTACTGCTACTGGTGATGAAAAGGCTGCTGTTGCAAAGTTCCTTGGAGTTGTAAATAGTTTTGGCAATAAGACTTTCGAAAAGTTTACTAATACTGAAGCAAATCAAGCTGGTGCTGCTGCCGTAGAATTTAATAATAAGATTTCTGCAAATCTTAAGAAAGCTATTAAAAACTATAAGGAAGAAAAGGAAGATTTAGCTAAGCAAGCAGATGATCAAGGCTTCCACTTTATAGCTAATTTAATTCGCAACTCTAAGAAGTCTAGATTGGTTGCTTTAGAGAATCTTCTTGCAGAAGCTAAGAAGAGCAAGAATAGTGCGCGTGAAAAGAATCCAGGAGCTTCTGGTGATGTTCTTCCAGATAAGCCTGCAGAAAAAGCTCCATCTGCTCCATCTGTTTCCGATTCCAATGCTACTCAAGATTCTTCCACTAAGACTGAGTCTTCTGCAAAGCCATCTCAAGCTAAAGCCGTAGTTCCTGCTGCTCCTAAGACTGTTAATGATCTTAAGCCAGAATTAAAAGGTACGCTAAAGGTTGGTTCCAACAACATTGCTGTTGCAGGTTCTGCAAACAAGGTTTCTGTGAACGTTAACAACAAGGCGTTCCTTGATTGCTTGCATCGCGATGGGTCTGTGCGTGCTTATGCGTTCATTTATTCCACTCCTAAGCTCTTGCGTAGTGTGGATGGTAGTGATTACGTGACTGTTAAGCTTGGTGCTGATGGTGTTCCTTATTTTGATGCGCAATTCCCTGCTGGCTATTCTGGTAAGCATACTGTTGTTCTTGTGGATGAGCAGGGTAATCAGCTTGCTTGGACGGATATTACTGTTGCGAATAGTACGTCTGGCAAGGGTGATGGTAAGGGTGTTTTGCCTGTTACTGGTGCTGCTGGCGTTTTAGTGGCTTTTGCTGCTTTGATGTTTGCGGCTTCTGGTGCAGTGTTGCGTAAGGTGCGTAGCTAATTAATATTACTGCTACGTGTTAGCGCTAGTGTTTTAGGGCTTTCGTTTGTGTTCGCTTGCTTGTTTTCTTGCTCGCTTGCGTTCGCACTCGAAGGCTCTTTTGTATTGCATGCTGTTGTTTTGCTTAGTTTGTGTTAAGCAGCCACTGTGCTATGTCTATTACGCGTATTCCTTCAATGTCGTAAGAATCGTATTATTTTTCACTTTTGAAAGCAAACACGTATTTCTACTTTCAAAACTGTAATATTTTTTAAGTTTTGAAAGTGGTGTTTGTTATAGCGCACAACTTAAACTTACGAAAAATAAAAGTTTGGGTTATTGATGACTTAAACTTCTAAAAATCCGAAGTTTAGGTTATGGATGACTTAAACTTGTAAAAAATCGAAGTTTAGGTCATAATATTTATAAGATTCGTAAGATTGTAAAATTCATAAAGTTTATGACTATGCAATTTTGTGACTTTGTAATCAAAGTAATCATTGTTTTAAGAATTTCTAAATTTTCTAAAGCGGAGTAGAGACTTATTATGGTAAATTTGCAAAAACAGTTACTTGGAAGCGCAAATATGCCAATGCGCAGTAATCGCCCTGCAATAGTCGGCAAAAATATTAAAAATCGCGATATTTACCTTAATCAGCTTATAGCTTTCAAAGATACAGAGCCTGTAAAAGTTGTGACGGGTATTCGTCGCTGCGGCAAGTCAACTCTGCTTAAGCTCATGCAAAAGTATCTACTCAACTCTGGGGTTGAGCAAAATCAAATTATATCTATAAACTTTGAGTCGCTCGAGTTTCAAGATATGAGTTACAAAGACTTATACAATTACGTTAAAAGTCGGATTGAATCCAACAGTATTGAATCCAACAGTATTGAATCCGCTGATATTGAGTCTTCTAGTATTAAGCATCCTAAAAAAACGTATCTTTTCTTTGACGAGCTTCAGCGTATAGATCGTTGGGAAGATGCAATTAACTCGTTTCGTGTAGATTTTGATTGCGATATCTATATAACTGGCTCTAACGCATACCTGCTTTCCTCGGAGTACTCAACGTACTTGTCTGGTAGGTATGTGGAAGTGAAAATGTATCCGCTTTCGTTCAAAGAGTTCGTTGATTTTCAGGATTATTCCATTGAAGAATATAAGTCTCCGCTCGGCGATTTGAAAAAAAGAGCGGTGAGCGCGAATGGTAGTAGTGTAGAGCTTGATGACTTGTTTGCAGCTTATATGCGTTACGGTGGTATGCCTGCAATCTGTGATATTGCTTTAGAATCAGGTTTTGATCAGAGTAGTGCAATGACTTTGCTGGACGGAATTTATTCCACTGTAGTAGTTCGCGATATACTCGAGCGCGAGAAGCGCCGCGGGCAAAGGCAGATTACAGACGCAGATCTTCTTAGAAAAATCATTATGTTTTTGGCAGATAATATTGGAAACAATACGTCATTAAATTCTGTGTGTAATACGCTTTCTTCTGAAAATCTTCTTGATGCTGTTGATAATAATTCTCGCGTCTTGCGCGCGCGCGGCGGCAAGCCTGCAACTCAAACTATATCCGCATATGTTAGTGCGTTAAGAGAATCTTACATGTTTTATGACGTTAAGCGCTTTGACATTAAAGGAAAGGATTATTTGCGCACTCTTGGCAAGTATTACATTGTTGACATTGGGTTGCGTAATTATTTGCTCGGATTTAGAGACAGAGATAGAGGGCATGTGCTAGAAAATGTTGTGTTCTTTGAGCTTTTAAGGCGCGGATATGATGTTGCTGTTGGCAAAATAGATAATTTGGAGGTGGATTTTGTTGCGACTTCTGCTTCCGAAAAGCTTTATATTCAAGTAACTGAAAGCATGATGGATGAGTCTGTGCGCGAGCGAGAGTTAAAGCCGCTTCGTAAGATCCAAAATAATTACGAAAAGCTGGTTATTACTTTGAGCAAGGCTTTAGATGATAATTACGAGGGCATTCGCGTTGAAAACATTGTTGATTGGTTGCTTAAGTAGGGTCTATAAGTAGGAATTACAAGTAGATGCTAGTGTTTTAGGGCTTTCGTTTGTGTTCGCTTGCGTTCACGCTCGAAGGCCCTTTTGTATTCCGCTTATTGCTTTCTGTTTATTATGTTTTGAGGCTTGCGTGAATGTCTTCTCACTTCGCAAAATTAAAAAATTTTCAAATTTGCGAAGTGGGATTTGGCTGGTTTCGCGAAGTGGGATTTGCTTGGCATTAAAGCGCGTAAATCATGCTACTCGAAACGAGTGGCGTTATGTTGATGTTGTCGATGCTACCTATGTTTCTATAGTGCGTTTTTGCGAAAATGTAGGTATAGACGAATGTTTTTTACTCGCTATGCCTTCATTTTGGCAAAATGTAGGTATAGAATGCGACTGCCTGTAAACCATGACGACATTTTGCTGTTTTGTGGCTTTTTTGGAGGGGGGGTATTGTTGTGGTTTTTTATGATTGATAAAGTGTTTGATGTTGGGAGTGAGGCAAGCGATGTTTAGGAACGTTGTGGCGATTGAGCGCGCGCTTGGCACGGGGATTATTATCTCTAGCAGCGTGCCGATTTCGCAGCGCGTTGAGCAGCGGATTCGCGATTTTGTTGAAGAGTATGAATCGGTGCTTTCGCGCTTTCGTGCGGATTCCCTTGTTTCGCGCATGGCTCGTGCGGAGCATGGCGGCGAGTTTGAGTTTCCAACGTGGGCGCAGCCACTTTTTGCGCTTTATAGCGAGTTTTACGCTGCAGCGCACGGTGCTTTTGACGCGTGCATTGGCGCGGATTTGCTTGCGCTTGGCTACAACAATTCTGTTCGCTTTATTCCGCAATCCGCAGTTAGTACAGATAAGAATGAGAATAGTAGCAGTGACAGTTGGTCTAACTATCGCCGCGCTTTGCCAGTTACGTGGGCAGATATTTCGCAAGGTGGCGGCGGCACAACGCTTTGCACAAATCAGCCAGTGCAGCTTGATTTTGGTGCAGCTGGAAAAGGCTATTTTGCGGATCTTGTAACACAGATTATTAAAGAGGAGCTTAGCGGCGATTCGCCTTCGAATAGCTATTCGCATGCCGATTTTGATTTTTTGGTAAACGCAGGCGGCGATATGCGCGCTTGCTTTAGCGATGAGAATAGTCAAATAAAAGTGGCTCTGGAAAATCCTTTTGACACAACTCAAGCAGTTGGAGTGGCATCAATCGCAAGCGGAGCGTTGTGTGCATCGTCTAATGCAAGAAGGCGATGGAAAGTAAAAGACGCAAGTTACTTAGGCAAAGATGCAAGTGGCTTTGAGTTTAATTTAATTGCGACTCACTTGATTAACGCTCTCGATGGCATTCCTGCTTGCGATTTATGCGCAAGCTGGGCGTATGTTCCTAGCAAAACTTGCGATTTTCCAACGGCTTATGCCGACGCGATTGCAAGTGCGTTGTTTGTATCGAAAGAAAGCGATTTGCAAAAAATCGTGCAAAATGTTGGCGCTGAGTTTGCTGTAATGCTGCCAAATCATGTGCTTCGCAAAACATCCGCCTTCTCGGCGCACTTTTTTGCCGAATGATTCTGACTAATACCCAATAATGACTATGCGAGCTATCTTGCTTACAAGAATCGAAGCTAGATGCAAGCAATACGGTAGCGTTGCTGCTGATTGTGCGCGTTTACAGTAGAATATTAAAGAACGCTTATTTAATTGTTGCGTTTATTTAATTATGGCGCATACGCGTGCAGAAATTGCACAAATAGGGAGCAGCAGAATGGACACTCGCAAAGAAGAAGAACGCGCGGAATTGCATCGCACGATTTGGAAGATTGCCGACGATTTGCGAGGTTCCGTTGATGGTTGGGACTTCAAAGCATACGTATTGTGCACAATGTTTTATCGCTATATTTCCGAGAATTTATGCGATTACATCAATAAAAACGAGCATGAATCTGAAGGCGGCGATCCAGACTTTGATTATGCAAAAATAAGCGATGAAGATGCAGAGCCTCTTCGCAGTGAGATGATTTCAGCTAAAGGCTTCTTTATACTTCCTAGCGAACTGTTTTGCAATGTGCTTAAGAACGCTCCTCAAGATAGCAATCTGAACGAAACATTAAGCCGCGTGTTCCGCAATATTGAAGCTTCTTCTCAAGGCACTGATTCCTCTGACGATTTTAAGGGATTATTCTCCGATTACGATGTGAATAATATTAAGCTTGCAGACACTGTTGAAGGCCGCAATAAGCGTTTTGTTAAGTTATTACAAGTGATTAGTGAGATGAAGCTTGGTAGCGTAAACAACAACGTGATTGAGGCTTTTGGTGACGCTTATGAGTATTTAATGGGCTTGTATGCGTCGAACGCTGGCAAGTCTGGCGGCGAATACTTTACGCCTGCAGAAGTCTCAATGCTGCTCACGCGCCTTGGAACTGTTGGAAAATCAAGCATTTCCAGCGTGTATGATCCCGCGTGCGGTTCTGGCTCGCTTCTGCTAAAGGCCAAAAAAGTGCTAGGCATTGAAAACATTAATGGCGGTTTTTACGGTCAAGAAAAGAACGTTACTAGCTACAACTTGTGCCGCATGAACATGTTTTTGCACGATGTGAATTTTAACAAGTTTGAGATTACGTGTGGTGATACTCTTATAAATCCGCAAATCGATGCTAATAAAAAGTTTGAGCTGGTTGTTTCTAATCCACCTTATTCCACGAGTTGGGAGGGGGATTCTAATCCGCTTATGATTAACGATCCTCGTTTTGCTCCAGCGGGCGTGCTTGCTCCAAAAAGCAAGGCAGACATGGCGTTTGTTTTGCACTGCTTGGCGCATCTAGCAGAAAACGGCGCTGCTGCAATTGTTTGCTTCCCAGGAATTATGTACCGCGGCGGAGCTGAGCAAAAGATTCGCCAATATTTAATTGAGCATAATGCTGTTGATTGCGTGATTCAACTTCCGAGCAACTTGTTCTTTGGCACTTCGATTGCTACGTGCATTATGGTTTTGCGCAAAAACAAGCAAAACGACACTTCCATACTATTTGTTGATGCTAGCCAAGAGTTTGTAAAGTCAACGAATAGTAACAAGCTTTCGGATGAGAATATTGAGCAGATTGTTAAATGGTACACTTCTAGGCAAGATGTGGAGCACATTGCGCACGTTGCGTCTTTGGAAGAAGTGGAGTCAAATAAATACAATCTTTCCGTTTCCACGTACGTTGAAGCAGAAGATACTCGCGAAAAGATTGATATTACAGAGCTTAACGCACAAATTGCGTCGGTTTGTGCTAGAGAGCAGGAGTTGCGCGAACAAATTGAGAAGATTGTAAGCGAGATTGAAGCTGGCAGCGTTAACTTCGATAATAGCGAGGTGGCTCAATGACTAGCAAACTTGAGGAGTTAATCGCTGAATTGTGCCCGAACGGTGTGGAGTATAAGAAAATTGGCGATGTTTATTCTCGTATTAAAGGTACTCCGATTACTGCAAGTAAGATGAAAGAAATAGCTTCTGAAGATGGTGAAGTTAGGATATTTGCCGGCGGTAAAACTGTTATTAATGCTCATGAATCAGACATACCTAAAGCGAATATCACGAGAGTTCCAGCAGTTTTAGTGCAATCTCGAGGTGTTATTGATGCTGTTTATTTTGATAAACCATTTACTTTTAAAAATGAGATGTGGGCTTATACTTCAGATAGTCAAATTAGCGTAAAATTCTTGTATTACATATTAAAAAACAACATTCAATATTTTCGTGATGCAGCTTCTGGAATGGGATCGTTGCCGCAAATTTCTTTACATGTAACAGAAGATTTTGAAATCCCAGTTCCGCCAATTGACGTACAGGCGGAGATTGTGCGGATTTTAGACACGTTTACAGAGCTTACAGCAGAGCTTACAGCAGAGCTTACAGCTCGTAAAAAGCAATACGAATACTACCGCGATGCACTTCTTACATTTGACGATAATAATCCCCTACACTCTCTTATATCGCGCTACTGCCCAAACGGTGTGGAGTATAAGAAGATTGGCGATATTGCTTTTATTTCAACTGGCAGTAAATTAAGTGATATTCAAGAATCACCTTCTTTGTATGAATATATTAATGCGGGAACTACTAATTCTGGATATTCATTAGATTGGAATTGTGATGGGGATGTGGTGACAACGCCTTCTAGAGGTCAAGGTGGTATTGGTTATGTTGGGTATCAAAAAAATAAGTTTTGGCTTGGACCTTTATGTTATAAAATCGCTGGAAATGCTGATTTTGTATTAAATAAATATTTGTATTATTGCTTGTCAAATAATTCGTATGCAATATTGTCTCTTAAGAAAGATGGCGGAGTTCCTGCAATTAACAAGTCTGACTTGGAGGAGTTAGTTCTCCCCGTTCCGCCTCTAGAGGTACAGCATCAAATCGTACAAATTCTGGATCGTTTTGACGCGTTGTGCAATGATTTAACTCAAGGTTTGCCTGCAGAAATCGAAGCTAGACGCAAGCAATACGAGTACTATCGCGATCAACTCCTAACCTTCAAGCGTGCATAATAGAAAAATGTGAGTAAGAGTAAGAAAGAAGGAAGCAAAATGAAAATTGTGTTAGAGAATCAAGATAGCACTGTAATGTCTACATTTACGCCGAGTGCGCGAAACGACGGCAGCTATCAAAGCGAAGCACAGCTCGAAGAAGAGTTTATTAACATTTTGCAATCCCAAGGCTACGAGTATGCTCGCATTCACAGCGAGAAAGATCTTATAACAAATCTTCGCGTGCAGCTTGAAAAGCTCAACGACTACCATTTTTCAAATGATGAGTGGGAAAGATTTTTCAAAGAAAATATTGCAAACAGCACTGACGATATAGCCAATAAAACAGACACTATTCAGCGAGATAACGTTAAAATACTCAAAAAAGATGACGGCGTAGATAAGAACATTACTATTATTGACAAAGAAAATATTCACAAGAATATTGTGCAAGTGATTAACCAGTATGCTGTTAACACAAACGATAATGCAAACAATAATGATGCAAATGGTCCTGCGTGTAGCAATCGTTACGATGTGACGATTCTAGTAAACGGCTTGCCAATGGTTCACATTGAGCTAAAGCGCAGAGGCGTGCCTATTAGAGAAGCGTTCAATCAGATTAACCGTTATGCTCGTGACTCATTTTGGGCTGGAAGCGGACTATTTGGATACGTGCAAATTTTTGTAATCTCAAACGGCACTGAAACAAAGTATTACTCTAACTCAACGCGCAATAATGCTTACAATGAGCAGAAAAGTAAAGGATCTAGCAAAACAACAACAAGTAACAGTTTTGAATTTACAAATTATTGGTCCGATGCTCAAAACACTATAATCTCCGACTTATGCGATTTTGCTAAAACCTTCTTTGCAAAGCACGTAATTCTTAACATTCTTACAAAATATTGTGTTTTTAATGCAGATAAATGCTTGATGGTTATGCGACCATACCAGATTACTGCAGCGGAAAACATAGTGAATCGCGTAAAATACATGTTTGCTAATGCGAGCAAAATGCCATCATCAGAGCGTCAAAAGGGTGGTTATGTTTGGCATACTACTGGATCTGGTAAAACGCTAACTAGTTTCAAAACATCGCAGTTAGTAAAAGCTTTGAAAGACGTAGAAGGCAAGAATCTTGTTGACAAAGTTTTGTTTGTTGTAGACCGTAAAGACCTTGACTATCAAACAATGAGAGAATATGACACGTTTGAAAAAGGAGCCGCAAATAGTAACACTTCAACAGCTGTACTTACAAAACAGCTAGAAGACAATACGGAAGAATGCAGGCTTATTATAACCACTATTCAAAAGCTTAGTAGATTTATAAGCAACAACCCAAGCCATGAAATTTACAAAAAGCGCATAGTGTTTATTTTTGACGAATGCCACCGAAGCCAATTTGGAGGCATGCACGCGGATATTGTAAAACACTTTAAAAATAGCTTGCTTTTTGGGTTTACTGGCACGCCAATTTTTGAAGCGAACGCTGCTGGATCCGACGCTGCGCATATTTCTACAACCGAGCAAACCTTTGGGCCTTGCTTGCACACGTACACAATCATTAACGCGATTAACGATAAAAATGTGTTGCCATTCCGCGTGGAATACGTTGCTACTGTAAAAACGTCTAGCGAGCTGGAAAAAGCAACCGACGAATTGGTTAAAGATATTAATCGACCAGATGTAATTAGGCACAAAGATCGCGTGCATAATGTTGTTCAATACATTATTGAGCATTTTAGTCAAAAAACGTATCGCAACGAGAAAACTTACAAATACAAGCGCATTCTAAACGTTAAAGAACTTGCAGCAGATAAGCATAATACTTTAGAGGCTAAAAAATCTTCTGAAGCAGTTGACGTAAACGGCTTTAATTCAATCTTTGCTGTTGCAGACATTCCGCTTGCAAAATTGTATTACAACGAGTTCAAAAAGCAGCAGCAAAATCTGCCTCCAAGCGAACGCTTAAAAGTGGTAACCATTTTTAGCTATGCAGTAAACGAGGGTGAGTCAGATTCTTCGGAGTATAGCAACGGCATGGGTTCTCTTGGAGAAGAAAATTCCGAAAGCACGGCAAAGCTAGACGCAAATTCGCAAGAATTCTTGGAAAGCGCAATCAAAGACTATAACGAAATATTTAATACTGCGTATGATGCGTCAAATAACAAATTCCAAAACTATTACAAAGACGTTTCAATTCGCATGAAAAATAAGGAAATTGACGTTTTGATTGTAGTCAACATGTTTCTAACTGGTTTTGATGCAACAACTTTGAACACGCTTTGGGTAGATAAAAATCTTCGCATGCATGGGCTTATTCAAGCGTTCTCGCGCACAAATCGAATCTTAAATTCCGTTAAAACATTCGGAAACATTGTGTGCTTTAGGGATTTGAGTTATAGAGTTGACGAAGCGGTAGCTCTTTTTGGAGATAAAGATGCGCAAGGAATTGTGCTTTGCCCTACGTTTGAGCAGATTTTCAACGGTTACGTTGACGATAAAGGAATTGAGCGTTGCGGATACAGTGATTTAGTAAATGAGCTTATGGAAAAGTATCCGCTGCAAGGCTTCAACATTGTTGGAGAAGAGAATCAGAAAAAGTTTATATCGCTTTTTAGCAATATTTTGCGCTTGCGTAACATGCTGAAAGCTTTCGATCAATTTGAAGGCAACGAAATAATCAAAGAGCGCGATATGCAAGATTACTTGGGGCATTACCAGGATTTGCATGAAGAGTGGAAGCGCAAAGAGCAAAAAGGCGAGATTGCAAACATTACGGATGACGTTGTGTTTGAGATGGAGCTTGTGCGCCAAGTAGAAGTAAATATTGACTATATTTTGATGTTAGTAGAACAGTACCATAGCAGGCATTGTAAAGATAAAAATGTTCTTGCTTCTATTAGGTTGATGGTTGATGCAAGCCCTCAGTTGCGTAGTAAAAAGAAGCTTATTGAAGGGTTTATTGCGCAGCTTAACGAGAATGAGCTTGGGAAGCTTGTGGATTCTGAAGGTAACATTACCGTTTACGATTCTAACGGTAACAAGTTGAGCATTGTTGATTGCTGGAGCGAGTATGTTGAGCAAAAGTATAATCATGATTTGGCGCAACTCGTGCAAAGTGAAGGATTAAACGATGCTTTGACTCGCAAGTTTATGGAGAAATCTTTTAGCGCTGGCGAAGTAAGTGAGCTTGGTACAGACATTAATGATTTAATGCCTAGAATGAGCAGATTTGGCGCTGCGGCTAAGGTGCGCGCTGAGAAGAAAAGTCGCATTGTAGAAAGTATGAGAAACATGTTTAATGAGTTTGTTGGGCTTATTGGCTTTTCTCAATATGATTCGCAAAAAGATTGATAATTATCGTTATCAATATCATTTTTGTAATATTTGCGAGTTTTTTGCTCTGAACTATATCAATCTACTTGATATATCGATATTATGTTGATGGGGTTACTTGCGAGGCGACTTCAAATATAACAAAACGGAACAAGTTCTAGCAAAACAGAACAACCGCGTAGAAATCGCCAAAAAATTTGAACGATTAAAACTGAAGACTAAAAACTGAAGCTAAAACTTAAATATAAAAGCTCCAGCAAAACTAAAAAATAGAACGAAAATAAAAGAAGTTGGGTGCGCTCGATGGGGATTAGAGCCAAAGGAGATATGGAGACATTATGCACGCGTGTGCAAAAGCGCGCCAAAAAGCACAGCAAGTGTATGCATTTTTACTTGCGATATGCGTTTTTGTAAGTTGCGCAATAGGGTTTGCTGGTGTTGCTGGGTTTGCTGGACTAATCGCAGCTCCAACGCCTGCTTATGCTACGGATGCCAATAAAACATACAACACTTGGTCGGAAGTTTCTTTAGCTATTAAAGATCAGCTAGAACAAGGCAAAAGCGAGTATGCAAACGCAAATATGGCAGGAGCAGCAACCAGGTTTCAAGCTGCATACAACTCTGTTTATGTAGCTTCAAACATGATTACAGTTGTGAGAGATACGATTAGTCAGAATAAAGTCCAATCGCAAAGTGACCAATTCCAACAGTTACAAACGCTGGTATATCAACAAAATCAGGCCGCGCAAATTAGTGAAGTTGTATCTGCTCTAGAAGAAGACGTTGCACAAACAGCATCTCAATTAGACTCAAACGCAAATCTAGATAAGCCGAATGTTTATGCATCCAAATTGCGTGCGCAAATCGCAAAAGAACGCAAAAAGCTCGATGCCGCAAAAAAGAAGAATCTTGGACGAAACGGCAGAACTTGGAGTCAAGTAGCGCAAGAAATGAACGTTATACTCGACAAATCTGCATCAACGTATAAAGCAGCAAAAGCAAATAAGCAAGAAGTTGCAAAAGCTGTTGATTTAGTGAACGAAGCCTATTACCAGTATTACGAAAAGCTCGGTTTCGAGAAGAACGTTATGAACGCAATAAGCGGAAGCCGAGTAAGCACTGTTGAATATCAATTCAAAGAGTGCAGGCAGGCTATGAACAATGGCAAATCGTTTGCGCAAACAAAAAAGTTCGTTACCGATCTTAAGTCAATGCTTATTGAAGATGCTGCAAAACTAGACGGAGGAGCGGCAGCAAATGCCAATCCGTTTATGCAATTTATAACAAGCTCCTTTGGTCAGGCTTTTATAATCTTACTTCGCGAAGGGTTGGAAGCGCTGCTGGTTGTTGCCGCAATAATCGCGTATCTTATTAAATCTGGGCACAAGCACATGGTTAAGTACATTTACATGGGGCTTGTTGCTGGAATTGCAGCGTCGCTTGTTGTTGCTGCGCTTTTTGGATTGTTGTTCAATGGCTCTGGCCCGCAGCAAGAGATTACGGAAGGCGTTGTGGCGCTGTTTGCAATGCTCATGCTGCTGTACACAAGCAATTGGATGATTTCAAGATCTTCTGTGCAAGCTTGGAACGAGTATATTCGCAACCAAACAACGGCAGCTGTTTCTAAAGGCAGCTTGATTTCTCTAGCGTTGCTAAGCTTCCTAGCGGTGTTCCGCGAAGGCGCAGAAACAGTAATCTTCTACCAGGCGATTTTTGCTGTATCAAGCGGAGCTGACTCCATGATTTGGGGCGGATTCGTGGCTGCAGCCGCCGTGCTGGTTGTAATCTTCTTGCTGATTCGCTTTGCATCTGTGCGCATACCGATTCGCCCGTTCTTTGCAGGAACAAGCGCGCTTATGTGCATTTTAGTGGTGATTTTTGCTGGCGGAGGCGTGCATGCGCTTATAGAGGGCGATGCGCTCGCTGGCGCGTATATTCAAGGCTTGCCAACTAACGATTGGCTTGGATTCTATCCGTATGTTGAAACGATTTCGGCGCAAGTCGTAGCTGCAATCGTAGTTATTGCGCTGCTTTGCGCGAGTTTTATGCGCGCGCGAAAGCACAAAGAAACCGTTGACAACCGTTAACGGATAAGTCAAAACTAAAAATCAAAACTAAAAATCAAGCAATAATAAACAATAACTAATAGAAAAGGTTAGATATGAAGAATAAAAAGATGATGGCAATTGCAGCCTTAGCGCTTGCAGGAATGCTAACACTCACTGGTTGCGGCGCAAATGGAAACGCAGCAAAATCTGCTGCTAAGCCACAAGCATCCGAGCAAAAGGCTGACGATAAGGGCGGAGACAAGGGCTTTGAAGAGGTTCCAGTTGGACCTAACCAAGACCAGAACATTGGCCCACTTACGATTGGCGCTGTGTACTTCCAGCCAGTCGATATGGTTCCAGCAGGCATGGGCTTAAAGGCAAGCGAGGCAAGCTTCCACCTTGAGGCAGATATTCACGCAAACAAGAAAGGTGCACAGCTTGGCTACGGAAAGGGCGAGTTTATTCCAGATTTGACTGTGAATTATCAAATTATTGATAAGGCGAGCGGCGACGCTGTTGTAAAGGGAACGTTTATGCAAATGAACGCTTCCGACGGCCCACACTACGGTGCAAATGTTAAGCTCGATAAGGCTGGAAACTACAAGTTAGTGCTTTCTGTTGAATCGCCAGAAAAGAAGGGCTGGATGCTTCACGTAGATCCTGCTACGGGCGTGACTGGCCGATTCTGGACTGAGCCAATTACCGCTACATTCGACGATTGGAAGTACACTCCACGTCAGTGGTAGTTTTGCCAGTGGAATGCATGAGTAATGCATAAATAGTGCAAAATGGCGCATAAATAAAAAACAAAAATAGATAACAAATAACACATAAACAGCAAAGGAGGGAACATGCTCAGGATGTTCGTTACAGTTCTTCCAGGGCTGCTCCCTCTTGCGCTGCTTACAATGGGATTAAGCGCAACTCTAAGCGTTGGCGAGGGGCGAGATAAGCCAATCAGCTCCCGCTGGCGACTTTTCGGCTTGATTTTTGGAACAGTTGCGGCGCTTGTTTTTGCATTTTTGCGCGCAAGCGTGGTGATTAATCAGCGCAATTTTGTGAATCTTCCAGCGCTTTGCATTGCCGTTCCGCTAGATATTGCAACAATCGCTTGTGTTGCTGCATCTGGCAAAACGGTTGCAAAATGGCGCAAAAATCCGTGGCCTTTGCACATAAGCAATGCAATTGGCGCGCTATGCCTAGCGTTTACAGTGTTTTACGCGCTTCCAGACGTGATTTTGCAGCTTACGATTTTCGTTGACTCCAGCACGCCTCCATTTACTTCCGACATGCTTCTTCGCGCGCTAGGATTTATTCTTGGCGCGGCTGCTGCGATTTGCATAAGTCTTATGGTGCGATCTTTGCGCACAACCGCGAGTATTGGCGCCTTTAAAATCGCAATTATTCTAAGCTTAATAATCTTGCTAATTCAGCATTTAACATCCCTACTGCAAATTATGCAAGGAAGTATTTTGCTGTATATAGACGATTTTTCGTTTAGCATTCTTGTTTGGCTTATAAACAACGCTCCGCTTATGATTATGGCGCAAATTTGCGTGTTTTTGATTCCTGCATTTGCGTCTATTGTAATTGGTTTTAAGACGCCTGTAGATGGAGAAAATCCTGCACAAATCCGCGCAAAGCGAGCGTTTAAGCGCAAGTCTAGAAGGTCTGCGCTTGCGGCGCTAATGGCTGCAATCGTAGTAATACTTACGCTTACAGTTGGCGTATCTGTTATGAATATTAAGCCAACGCTTACGCCGCCAGAACCGTACGAGTTGCATGATGGCGTAGCAACAATCAACTTTGTGCAAATTAGCGATGGCCACTTGCATAGATTCCAATACAAAGCTAAAGATGGCACTGTTATGCGCTTTATAATCATCAAGAAAAATGGTGGAGCGTATGGCGTGGGCTTGGATGCTTGCGAAAATTGCGGAGATGCTGGCTACTACGAAAAAGATGGCAAGATAATATGCCGAAAATGCGATGTTGCAATAAATTTGGCGACTATTGGATTTAAGGGTGGATGCAACCCGATTCCATTCCCATACAAGGCTGGTGGCGGCAAAATTACCATTCACACAGCCGATTTAGACGTGCTTAGCTCGCACTTTAAGTAGGAGTGCTTGCAAATGTTTATGATTCGAATGGTTGCGCGATCTCTTGCAAGGCAGATTAAAAAGCGAGTTCTTATAGCGATTGTTGTGTGCTTGAGTGCGTGTGTAAGCATTGCAATGCTTAGCGTTGTTTACGACGTTGGAGATAAAATTAACGCGGAGCTTAGCTCTTACGGATCCAATATTATTGTTCAGCCTAAGTCGAATGCTGTTGTGAACGACTTGTATGCGTCTCGCACAAAGTCGAACTATAGTAATTCGCAAACTTTGCAAACTTCTCAAACTTTGGCGGATGCGGAAAGTCAAGAATCTACCGCTTTTTTGAAGGAATCGGATGCTGCAAAAATCAAAATGATTTTTTGGGCGTTTAACATAACGAATTTTGCGCCAAAACTAACGATTTACGCAAATCTTAAGGCAAATTCTTCTGCCGAATCTGCTAATTCCACTAAATCTGCTAATTCAGTAGTTCCGATTGTTGGCACTTGGTTTAATCGCAAGCTTGCGCTCGCTTCTGGAGAGACAACAGTTGTTGGCGTGCAAGGAATGCGGTCTTGGTGGAAGATGATTGAAGGCAGATTCCCGCGCGATTTTAAGCACGAAGCTGCTGTTGGCACAAATCTTGCTAAAAGTCATAATCTAAAAGTTGGTCAGCGAATAAAACTAACTCGTTCTGGCAGACAAATATTACTTAAAATTGTTGGCATCTACGATTCTGGAGATAGCGACAATAACGCGATTTACGCGGATTCCAACGAAGCTCAAAGCCTTGCAAATAAGCCAAATATGGTTGAGGCGATTGAGGTTAAAGCATTGACTACGCCAGAAAACGATTTAGCGCGTAAAGCGGCGAAGAATCCAGCGGCTCTTAGCCAAGAAGAGTGGGAGACTTGGTATTGCACGGCTTACCCAAGCTCGATTACTTACCAGATTGAAGAAGTGATTCCAGGAGCTGTTGCAAAGCAAGTGCGGCAAGTTTCGGCTATGCAAGGCAGCGTGCTTAACAAGACGCGTGCTGTGATGGTGCTTATGACGGCGCTTAGCTTGGTTGCGGCGGCTGTTGCTGTTGCGAATCTTATGGCGGCTGCGATTTCGGAGCGCTCGGGGGAGCTTGCACTGCTCAAGGCGCTGGGTGCGCGCGATGGCGCTGTTGCGCGGCTAATGCTTATGGAAACAGCGGTTATTGCGTGCGTTGGTGCGATTATTGGCATGATTGCAGGCTTTGGCGTTGCGCAAGTGATTGGATTTAGCGTGTTTGGTTCTGCGATTTCGCTTCGACCAATGGTATTTGTGCTGGTGTTTGTGCTTCTTGCGATTACTGTTCTTGCTGCTGCTGGCTCTTCTATTCGCTCTATTTTGCATGTGCGTCCTGCGGAGGTGCTTCATGGGCGTTAAATCTGGTTCGGGTATGACTTCTAATAGCGCAATGTTTGCGACTATGCTTTTTGGCGCGGTTTTTCGCCGAAAGTCGCGTGCGCTTATGGCAGTAGTTGCCACTCTTGTCGGTGCTGCTACGCTGTTTTGTTTGGCTGCAATTTGCATTGTTGTTCCTCAACAAATGAGTGACGAAATGCGCACGTACGGAGCGAATATTATTGTGACGCCGCTTGCAGGCGAGTGGAAAAATGGCATTGATCGCGCAATGGTTTTGCACACTAACGACATGGTTCTTGCAAAAGGTGCTATGCGATCTGCTACCTACCGTTACGAAAATGTGCGCATTAACGCGGCTCCGTACGTGCTTGCTGGAGTGGATGTTTCCGCTGTTAAGTCGCTTAATAAGCATTGGAACGTGGACGGCGCTTGGCCTAGCAGCGGTAACGTTATGGTTGGGCGAGATGTTGCTTCGGCTATGGGCTTGAAGATTGGTTCGCGCATTGCAATCGCGTATCGCGCTGGCGATAATTCTTCGGATTCGCACAAGCCTGCGCAAAAATCGCAAGGCAATCAAACAGATAATCAAGCAGAAAATCAAGCAGATAAATCTTCCTCAAAAAAGCTTGTTGAAGGTAGAGTTTCCACAGATATTATGGATACTCACGGCACAACTTTCCGCGTTTGTGGCATTTTAGATACGGGAGACGCCGAAGATTCCATGCTTTACGCAACTAACGCGGATTTGCGTGTGCTTACAGGCGTTAAGCGCGGTGCGGACGTGATCGCTTACTCGTCATCTGCGCCGAACGTAGATGCTGTTGTGCGCAGCATTAACGATATGACTTCTATGCGTGTTCGCGCGCAACAAGTTACTAAAGTTACGGCGGCAGATACTGGAATTATTGCTATGCTTCGCAGCCTATTTTGGATTGTTTCGTTGGTTGTTCTTGCGTTGATGATGGTTGGCGTAAGCACTACGATTTCTTCGATTGTGCAGCAGCGCCGAAACGAGATTGGCTTGCGCAAAGCTTTGGGCGCGAGTGCTAAGAGCATTGGCGTTGAATTCACTGCGGAATCTGGGCTTTATGGCTTTATTGGCGGAATCGCTGGTACGGCAGTAGGGTATGGCTTTGCGCGTTTGCTTGCATCAATGGTGTTTTCTAGAGATTTGAGCGTGAACTGGTGGCTGGTCGCGTTTTCTATTGTGTTTAGCGTTGCAGCGTCTTGCGTTGCCGCGTTGCCGCCTGTTTTGCGCGCGTCAAAAATCGACCCTGCGATTGTGCTTCGAGAAGAATAGTTTAGAGTGATTTTAGAATGATTTTAGAATGTTTAGTTAAGGATTTTTAAGGATTTGATATGGCAGAGAATGTAGAAAATAGGCAGGAAAATACTGATTCCAAGCCAGAAATGCTGTTGACTTTGAACCATGTTTCCAAGATTTACGGCTCTCTTCGCGCTGTTGACGATTTGTCTCTTACTGTTCCTCAAGGCGAGTGGCTTTCGATTGTTGGCTCGAGCGGTTCTGGCAAAACTACGCTGATGAATATTATTGGGTGCATGGATTCGCCGTCTAAAGGCTCTGTTGCTTTGCAAGGTCGAAAGCTCGAGGATTTGAACGCGGGCCAACTTGCAGATGTTCGCAAAAACGTAATCGGTCTTGTGTTTCAAAAGTTTTATCTTGTGCCGCATTTAACAGCAGTTGAAAACGTGATGGTTGCGCAATATTATCATTCTGTTGTAGACGAAGCTCAAGCCATGGAAGCTTTGGAACGCGTGGGTTTGAAGGATCGCGCTCATCATTTGCCGAGCCAGCTTTCTGGCGGCGAACAGCAGCGTGTTTGCGTTGCGCGTGCGCTTATTAACTGCCCGAAGTTGCTTCTTGCAGATGAGCCGACTGGTAATTTGGATGAAAAAAATGAGCAGATTGTGCTCGACTTGTTTAAGCAGCTGCACAAGCAAGGAACTACGATTATTGTTGTAACGCATGATTCTTTGGTTGCTCAATGCGCGGATCGCGAAATCATGCTTAATCACGGTGTGCTTGTTGGTGAGCGTTGGAATAATGATAGTGCGCGCAAAGCGTACGAGGCGATTGGTGGCAAGCCTGCGTTTACGAGTGCGCATGTTGATGAAAGCGTTGCGGAAGCTTTGCAAGACCATGAGCCTACTAAGTCGCCTAAATTATCGAATTTAGATGATTAGTTTTTAGATGATTAGTTGCGTATAGTTTTAATTTAAGATTTAAAGGCGATGATTTTATGGTTTCAGATAATATGTTTCACGATGTTTCACGCTGCAATAATTTGCGTGATGATTTGAAGTCTAAAAAAATTGCAAAAACGGTTGCTGCGATTGCGGTTTTGGCTAGCTCAAGTGCGTTTCTTGCATCTTGCGGCGAGCCGAGTGCTGTGCCGATGAATGATGAGTTTGCAGGAAACTCTGGTCAAAGCGAAAACGATAGTGGCAATG
>CAMXWX010000012.1 GCA_947252975.1 uncultured Gardnerella sp. | reverse complement strand
GCTTGAGTCGAAGAAGATTTCTAAGACGCGCGCGGTTACTTCGATTGTTCCGCACGATATGGATGACCACAACGTGCACATTGGCCCTTCGGATTATGTTGCTTGGCTTGACGACCGCAAGTTTGCGTTTGTGCGCTTGGAGGGCACCACTTTTGGCGATGTTCCGCTTAGCTTGGAGTACAAGCTTGAGGTGTGGGATTCGCCTAATTCTGCAGGCATTGTTATAGACGCTGTGCGCGCGGCGAAGATTGCGCTGGATCGCAAGCTTTCGGGCCCTATTTTGGCTCCTAGCTCTTACTTTATGAAGTCGCCAGCTGTTCAGCACGAAGATAGTGAGGCGCGCGAGCTTGTTGAGCGCTATATTAATGGAGATGTTGAGGCAGACGAATCGCAGCTTAATGCAGATGTTGAGGATGCAAAGAAGAGCGGTAAAAGCGTGTGGCGCGCTTAGCGGCGTGTCTAACGGCGCGGAAGCTTGCGACTTGTGATTGTGTCTAGTTATGCGTCTTGTTGCGCGCTCCATCTTCGGAAGCTTCCGACTTGTGATTGACTTGCGTTAGGCATTCGCTTGGCTTTTCGTTGGTTGCTTGCGACTTGCGCTCGACTTGCATTCGACTTTTATCCAAAATCGTGTAATATAGGTAGAGCCTCCGCGTGGCACTACGTCACCCAATCCCCCCAGGGCAGGAATGCAGCAAGGGTAAGTGGCCTCTGGTGGGTGCGCGGGGGTTTTCTGTATTCTGCGCGACGACTTGCCTTAGCGCTACGCTTTAAGCGCTCAAGCAGCTTCCCACTTTTTGTTGCTTATGTTGACTTTTGTTCAATGTTTTGTTCATTTTTTGTAGTGCGTTTGTACCGAATTTCGGCGTTTTTTGATACAAAAGCACTACATAAACACGCAAAACCGTAGTGTGTTTGTACTTAAAATATGGCGTGTCTATATTGACTCTTGAAAAATTCCATGGGAAAATCGTATTAACAGAACCTCTCCACGCTTAATGTATTTTACATGCGGACCACGGAGAGGGCTTTTTTGTATTGCGCCATGCGCCTTGCCCGCGCGCTTAGAACTCCAACTCGGGATTCTTTAACAACTCATCAAACATCGCATGATACAAGCACAAATTAAAAGATTCTATTTGCATAATAGTCGAGATTTTGCCGCCAGCATCTTTCGACGAAGCGCCACAAAGGTAGACAGTCTCATCATCCGTACCATAATCTATAACAACATACCTATCGTGATACTTCCTACCAGCAGTCTTAAACTTCAAATCAACACTAGGATAATCGCTTACAAAATCGCTCAACATACTTTCCGTAAGCATATTCTTATTCCTAGCATTATCACTAAAAACTACAATTTCAACACCTTCACCAGCAAAGCGTAATAATTCCAACGTTTTAAGACCAATATAATTATCTACAACATAAATGCTTCTCTTAGCTGACTTATATATTTTGCAATACGCAAGATCCGCTTCTATTTTGTTACCGTCCATAAGAAGAAAATGTTTATACGAATCTGGATTAATAAAATTATCCATTACCTTATTAAAATCTTCCTTCGTTGCCATTTGAGATTTTATTTCCGCTATATCTTTAGTATTCCGGCTTGTTTGAATCGCCAGCTGCGCTAACTCGTTCGCGCCAATAAAATCCTTATTTTCAACAATATAATCCTTCATTTGCTTAAAGGTTCTAATAAGAGCTTTCGACTGCATTGTGGCAAGTTCGCCTCTTAGCACTGTCATAAGCATATAAATACCTTGCTCCGTAAAAGCATAAGGCAACTTTCTGCGACCGCCCCAACTTGATGTAGAATTTTTCGACATCAAGTTTTTGAACTCATCAGCAGTTAGCTGAAACATAAAGTCGTTATCAAATTTTTCTATGTTATTTTTTACCTGCTCGTTGAATCTTGCTGTAGTATACCCATAGATTTCAGCAAGCTCAAAATCAAGCATGACTTTTTGATTGCGAATGTTGTAGATTCTCTCTTTTATCGCTTTAGCATCTATTATCGCTTTAGCAGACTCAATTGTTTTAATCGTTTTAACAGACGCGTTTTTAGAGTCAGCGATAATTAAATTTTTATTCTGCTCTACCATAAGACACCTCCTAAAAATGTACGTAAAACCTAGCGCCATGCAACAAAAACTACATTTCTAAAACAAAACCCATGAATCGCAAGCAATCAGGGTTATTCCCCAAAATCAATCACAAGCCATAAAACATCTAACAACTAGCAAAACTAGCATGCATCAGCGCATAAACGTCATTTTATAAGATTTTATAGATAAGAAGAAACAAAAATTGGTTTTTGATTCCAAAGCGTGCTCGACGACTTGCATGAGCGCTTAGGCTGCGCTCACGATGTGACGCTTTTTGTACCAAATTTGGTCAAATTTGGTACAAAAAGCGGAAAAGGCAGGTCGTCGCGCAGTCAAAGCGAGCGATATTCTCGTGTTATTTCCCGACTTTGTACGTGTTTTAGGTCAAATGTGGTACAAAAAGCGGAAGTTTTTTCCGGTGTTTGTACGTGTTTTGGGTCAAATTTGGTACAAAGTCCGGAAGATTGTTTGTTGCGCGACACGCGCGGAAAGTCTTTCCTTAAAAAAAGCTGGGAAAATTCTTCAAAAACCTTGAAATGCGTATTTTTACGGTTTAAGTGTTGTTTATCCACAAATTTTACGGCAATGTGGCCTTTATTGTGGATTAGTTTGTGTATAACATCATTTTTTTCGGTTTAGCACGTGTGGCTGGGGCTTGACTTTTTCAAACGGGGGGGGGGTATGTTAATAGCAACATCACACGGTGGATAACCGTTGGTGGAATGCGTAAACGCGCGTTTTATATTTTCCTCGCCGCATTGCGACTTGTTCGCTTTGCGAGTGGGGGAGAAGAAGAAAGGAAATAAAATGATGAATAAGAAGGCTATCGCCGCTTTCGCTGCTGGCGCAACTTTGCTTGCTGGCTTCGCAATGGCAACCCCAGTGTTCGCTGCTGATGCTCAGGCTCCTAAGAAGGAAGCTGAAAAGGAACTTACTGGTCTTGAGAAGGCTCAGGCTGATGTTAAGACCGCTGAAGCTGGTCTTGAGAAGGCTAATACTGCTAAGGCTGAGGCTGATAAGAAGGCTGCGGATGCTTCCAATGATTGGACTGCAGCTAAGACTGCTGGTGCTCCAAAGGGCGCTAAGGAAGATCAAACAACCCATGTATATGCTAAGGATGATTCTGTTGCTTTGACAACAGAAGAGGGAAACACTCTTCAGAAGTTCTTGGATAAGCAGACTGCCGTTACGACTACAGCCGCTGATGCTGCTAATGCTCAGAAGGCTGTAGATACCGCTGAGGCTGCCTTGGCTACTGCTCAGGCTGCTCTTCGCGACTACAAGCCAGAAGCACCAAAAGCTGAAGTAGCTGAGTCCACTCTTAAGGCTGCTTTGGTAAAGACCAGCGCTGATTTCGACGAAGCTAATGGCAAGCTCGAGAAGGCTTACGCCAAGTACGATGCTGCGTACGCTGAAGCCAAGGCTGCTCAGGCAAAGCTTGATGGCGCAAATGCTGCTCTTGCAAGTTTCAAGACTGCTCATGACGAGCTTACCAAGGCTGATAAGGTTGAGCTTGCTCAGCTTGAGAAGGCTGTTAAGGACGCTAAGGAAGATTTGGCCGACGCTGTTAAGGCTTTCAACGATGCTAAGACCGAGTTTACTAAGGCCTTTACTGGTGCTAAGAAGGCTTGGGCTGCTTACAAGGGTGCATTCAAGGCTGCTAAGGCTAAGGACGCCGGATTGGTTGCTGGCTACGCTTTGCCAGATGACTTAGAGCCAGTTGCAGCTAACTACGTACCAGGTGTTTCTCACGTTACCCCAGGTTCTGTAAAGCCAGGCTATGCTGGCAAGCCAGGTGCTGCTAAGCCAGGCCAGGCTGGTGCTAATGGTGCTGCTGCTGGTGCTAAGACCACTGTGGTTGAGAAGAAGAAGGATGGCGGTAAGAAGTTGCCTGGTACTGGTGTTGGCGTAACTTTGACCGCTTTGGCTGCCACCATGCTCGCTGGCATGGGTGCTGCTGTTCGCAAGGCTCGTCACTAAGCTAAAAGCGTAAAAACTAAATTTGTCTAGCTGCGTAGTTTAAGCATTGCGATTGATGCGCATAATTTCTTAAATCGCTTTATCGCATTATTAATCGCGTTGCTAATTGCGCAGCTAGATAAATACCCTCGGCTCGAAATTTAAGAGCGTTTATACTTGCGCTCAACGGTTGGTAAGGGGTTTTGTAGGGAAGCGCCTTGCTGATATGCCAATTGCGTGCTTACTAATTGCTTAAACTCTGATTTGCTATTAATTTTCTTTCTTCTTGGAGTTTTAACGTTAGATAGTGTGTTTTAGGTGTTGAGCGTGTTGCTTTCGGTTTTGTTTGCTACTAGGGGCATTCAAAGCCGAAAGCTTTTTTGTTATTTGTCTCTGTAGCAAAGGCTTATAGTAAAAGCCTATAGCGGAGGTCTTATAGCAAAGGCCTATAGTAAACCCCTATAGTAAAAGAGAGAATCCATGAAAAAGCAAACTCCAAAATCTGCCGAAAAAATGGCTTTCAATTCATTTTCTAACAACTCTTTCAGTTCATTTTCTAAAAAATTCACCGCTGCAACCGTAGCCGCAATTCTGGCTGGTTCAGCGGTTTCTATGTTTGGAGCTACTGCAAACACCGCTTTTGCTAGCGATGTAACAGTATCTAACTACGCGCACCCAGCAACCAGTTACGATAGCACCAGCGCAAAAAGCACTGCTAGCGGGCTTTTTGCAAGCGTAATGGATAATGAATCCTTTACGCGTGCTCAGCGCGATGATGCAGCTAAAGCTTTTGACATATTGCATGGTTTTACAGAAAAGCCAGACTGGTACGATTCAAAAGTAAAGCTTAATAGCGGCGAAGAATCCCCTGATTACATTACGCGCTTGAATAATTCAATATCGTATATGCGCGCGATTAACGAGTATCGCAAGAGTCGTGGGCTTAATCCTCTTGGCGTAAGTCTTTATACGACGGCAGTAGCAATAAATGACGCGTTCTATTCTGCCAATATTTTTGACCACGCAAGACACTATAAGACTTTTGAGAATTTGGCTTGGGGTTCATATGGTGATGGAACCTACGACGGCGGAACCACCACGGATACCATGACTGGTGCAATGCAAATGTGGGTTACTAACGAAAAAGCCAAGTATGATGACTTTATAGCTAAGGGCGTGTCTGATAAAGAAATAAGATCGAAGCATTATCTTGAGGTTGGCCACTACCTAAACTTTATACATCCAGCGCTTACGGCAATGGGTCTTACTAGCGGAAATATTAGTGACGAGTACGGTACCGTTATATCTTGGGAAGCTGTTCCAGCTAGCTACTTGGAAGGCAATAAGGCGCCATTTACGCTGGACGAGTACCAAAAGCTTATTAATGAATACATTAATGGGCAGCCTTATGATGTGACTCCAAGTGTGGAGACGCCTTCGGACGTAACGCCAAGTGATGTTACGCCTGCGCCTGCGCCTGTTCCTTCGGAGGAGACGCCTTCGGATGTGACTCCTGACGTGACTCCTGACGTGACACCTGATGTGACGCCTTCTGACTTCGACTTCACTCCAAGTTTTGACGTGACTCCGTCTGAGGATACTTATACTCCTTCGGACTTCGATTTCACTCCAAGTTTTGATGTGACGCCTTCTGAGGATGTGACGCCAGATTTTGACTTCTCGCCAAGCTTTGATGTGACGCCAAGTGAGGATACTTATACTCCTTCTGATTTTGATTTCACGCCAAGCTTTGATGTGACTCCTTCGGAGGATACTGAGACTTCGTCTGATTTCGATTTCTCGCCAAGTTTTGATGAAGCGCCAGCTAGTGATTCTGATTCAAACGCTGATTCAAATGTAACGCCAAGTGACTTTACGTTTGATTACAACTTCGATGCTGTAGACGCTCGGCGCTTTGACTGAGCTTGAAATTGCATAACGCATTTCAAGCTCCTTCAAAGCGCTGAGCCGCTTAAGCGTAAAGTCCAGTGGACTTTACGCGCGGCGAAGACGTGAGCGCGGCTAATCCGCGCGGGCAACATGACCTGCCTGTGCGCTTAGAGCGTAGCGCGAATCGACGATTTCGAGCTGCATAATGCGCGAGAAATCACCTCGATTCGCTGAGCCGCTCAAACGTAAAGTCCAGTGGACTTTACGTGCGGCGAAGACGTTAGCGCGCTTAGACCGCGCTAACGACTTTCCAATTCGTAGCGCAAAAGCGTTATCGTATCAAAAATCGTAAGTAAGAAAAAGGAAGAATATTATGAAAAATAAAACTTTAGTCGCAAAAAAGATTGCGTTAGTGGTAGCAGGTCTTTCGATGGCGGCTCCTTGCTTTATTGCGGGCGCGCCTGCGTTTGCTGACTCGTACGCAAGCGTTCAAAGAAGCACGAATGTTAACCTTGCAAAGCTTTATGGCACAACGGATGGCGTTGGTCTTATCTATAGTCATTATGACTTGGGCAAAAATCCAACTGGAGAAGGCAAATTCGCATTTCAGCTGTATTACGACATGTTAATGGCGTCTAACAATACGCGAATGGCAAGTAAAACTGGCAAGCTTGATGCTGCTAGCGAAAAGCTTCTTAATTCAATAAAAGAGGAAATTAGAAGATACGAATATCATTTTCATTCTTTTACTAAGGAAGATGGCGAAGATTCGTATTTGCTTGAAAAACACTGGAAGCGTATTGATGCAGCTAAAAGCCAAGAAGAGTTGAAGAAAGCATACAAAGATCTTGCAGAGGCTATGCGCTTTTCTATTAGGAATTACAGTGCTCATTATGGTTTAAATAATGTTACGAATGGCATGCAAAATCCAAAGTCAAATAGTTTTGTAGACCCAACTCCTACAAAATCTAAGTTTGGCAATTATGATCTTTCGTACTTAGATAACTTTTCGCCAGTAGTCTCTAGAGACGATTCCTATCCGCATGCTCCAGCACCTGCGTCGTTGAGTGACGTTGATCCAAACTTAAAAGGCAACTTAGTCTTAGATAAAAGCATTGGTGCAGAAGCTGGAATGCCTAGCTATGTTAGGATTAAAACAAGAAAAATATATCCTAACGCAGATATGAACAAGATTATAAGTGATCCTCTTTTGGTTCTATCTCGCGCATACCTCTATAAGGGCAGTGTAGACGATTTTGGGGATGCGTACGGCGAGAAACCAGTGCTGCTGACTTCGTCAAGTTATAAAGATGACGATATCCTTATTGCTAAGGACTATTCAGGCGATACTAATAATGACGATCTGGCCTTTGATGTTTCAATTCCAGAAGGCTGCCACGGCTTATATACGCTTTTGCTTGTAGGCGAGGACGGAAGGCAGCTTGGATGGACCACAATAAATGTTGATAAAGAGGGCGAGAGCGTTGGTGATATTTCGCGTGGCGCTGCGATTGCTGCGCCTGACGCTTCGGACGTGACGCCTTCGGAGGAGCCAGGTGTTGAGCATGACGTTACTCCTTCATTCGACGTTACGCCAAGTTTTGATGTGACGCCTTCTGAGGATACTTATACTCCTTCTGATTTTGACTTTACGCCAAGTTTTGATGTGACGCCTTCTGAGGATACTTATACTCCGTCTGACTTTGACTTCTCTCCAAGCTTTGATGTGACACCTTCGGATGAGACTCCGTCTGATTTCGACTTCACTCCTTCGTTTGATGTGACTCCGTCTGAGGATACTTATACTCCTTCTGATTTTGACTTCACTCCTTCGTTTGATGTAACGCCAAGTGAGGATACTTATACTCCTTCTGATTTCGACTTCTCTCCTTCGTTTGATGTAACGCCAAGTGAGGATACTCCTTCGGACTTCGATTTCACGCCAAGCTTTGATGTGACTCCTTCGGAGGATACTGAGACTTCGTCTGATTTCGATTTCTCGCCAAGTTTTGATGAAGCTCCAGCTAATGATTCTGATTCAAACGCAACGCCAAGTGACTTTACATTTGATTACAACTTCGACGCTGTAGACGGTCAGTAGTCTGCTTTTTGTAGCTCTAACGGCAAAATCAGCAACGAAAAGCGGAGTTGTCTTCCGCTTTTTGTTGTTAGACACGCCGTTTAGAGCTAAAAAGCGCGGAAAATCGTTAGCGCGGTCTAAGCGCGCTAACGTCTTCGCAGCGCAGAAGCAGTGCTTCTGCTTTGAGCTGCTCAGCGCTTTGAAGGAGCTTGAAATGCGCTGTGCAATTTCAAGCTCGGTCAAAGCGCATGGAGTGTTGTTTGATAAAATGCTTGGTATGAGTCTATTAGAAGGCAGCCAGATTAGCGATATTAGCGAAAATATCCAAAATAGCCAAAACTCTCAAAGCAGCGCAGCTAACCAAGATATTTCTAAGCTCGATCCATTGATGAATCGCCCTAGAATATCAACAATCGTGTTATGCGCTATATTCGCATTGATTTTTGCTGCATCTGCTGCTCTTGTGTGGCTTCTAGCTGTTAGAACACCAATCGGCCAATCGTACGAAGAAATGGTAATCAGCACTTTTGGATATAGTGCCATTCCGCCAACATTCGCCGCAATTTTAGCGCCGCTTAGAAGTTCCATAATCGTTATAGTTTTATCTGCACTAATTTGCGTTGCGGCATTAATAATATCAATCATAAGAAAACGATGGTTGCTGCTTGCGCAATGCTGCGCAATATTCGCGCTATCGCTTGCTGCGGAGCCGTTAAAACGCGTTCTTCCTAGGCAAATGCTTGTAAACATTGCTACTCTTGCAAAAAATTCCGCACCTTCTGGCCACACTCTTTTAATGGCGGCTGCTTGCGCAATACTTGTTTGCGCGGCGTCTCGCGCGTTTAGAGCATGGGCTGCAGCTGGAGCAGCGTTAATAACGTTTTTGCTGGCTGTGGCACTTATGGGAGGCCGCTGGCATAGGCCTACAGACGTTGTAATGTCGGTACTAATAGTGGGCGCAATCTCTTGTGCTGTAATGGCTTTTACGCGCGGTTCTGCAATGGATTTGCCTGGTCGCAGAAAGTCGTCTATAAGCGTGCAAATTGTTGGAACTGCAATGATCACAATGGGCGTTATTTGCATAGCGTATTTTGCATACATGTTTTATCAAATCATGCCAGGCATTGAGCTGGGCGCAAAATGGGCGATTGGCGTTTCGCACGTTTTAACATATTGGGCTGTTGCAGGTGCGTGTAGCCTAACCTTCGGCGTTTTAATGGTTATTAAGCAATGCGCGGCTGCTCCTTTAAGTAGACTCGGATTAGTCGGCGCGCCTCCTATGCCTCCTACATCTTCAGCGCCTGCATCTTCAGCAAAAAGCGATGAGCAAAGTCAGCCTGATGAAAGCGATTTGTTGAAGATTCTATCGTCTAATTAAATAAAAACTATCGTCTAATTGAATAAAAAAATAATTAAAATTGAATAAAAAATAAGTAAAGTGGTATATATAGGAGTATATGCTGATATTTCGCAAAGTTTGATTTTGTTGATTTTGCAGAATTTGCAGCGCATATTGCGTTAGAGTTGGCGTGGATTTAGTAATAAAAGCGCGGAATTGCATATAGAATGCATATGAATGAAAGGAGAGAGTATGACAGAGCAGAATAAGCTTGTCATTGTGGAGTCTCCCACTAAAGCGCGTAAAATAGGCGGATATCTTGGAAGCGGATACACGGTTATGGCGTCTGTAGGCCATATTCGCGATTTAGCACAGCCAAGTCAGGTGCCAGCCGCTAAAAAGGCGGAATTTGGCAAGTTTGGCGTAGATGTAAACAATGGTTTTGAGCCATACTACGTTGTTGGTGCAGATAAAAAGAAAACAGTTTCGGACTTAAAGGCTGCGCTCGCAAAGTCGGGCGAATTGTTCCTTGCGACTGATGAGGATCGCGAAGGAGAGGCGATTGCTTGGCATCTTGTGCAAGCGCTTAAGCCAAAAGTGCCAGTAAAGCGCATGGTGTTTCACGAGATTACAAAGCCCGCGATTCAAGCTTCGCTTGCTAACACGCGAGACGTTGACAATCATATGGTTGACGCGCAAGAAACGCGCCGCGTGTTGGATAGATTGTATGGCTACGAGCTTTCGCCAGTTTTGTGGCGTAAAGTTGGGCCAGGTCTTTCGGCTGGTCGAGTGCAATCTGTTGCAACGCGTTTGATTGTTGAGCGCGAGCGCGAGCGAATGGCGTTTAGAAAAGCAAGCTACTGGGATGTTTGCGCGGATTTGAGCGCAAACGGCGTTGATTTCCAAGCGCGAATGACTGCTCTAAACGGAGCGCGTTTGGCTGGATCTAAAGACTTTAACTCGCTTGGTGAGCTTCAAAAAGCTAAGGGTGAATTTGCTTTAGCGCACTATTTGAACGAGGCGGATGCTTGCGCAATTGCACAAAGCCTTGGCGCGGCCGATTTTGTTGTAAACTCAATGGACACTAAGCCGTATCGCCGCCGCCCATTGCCTCCGTTTACAACGTCTACTCTTCAGCAAACTGCTGGAAACCGCTTGTCTATGAGCTCTCGCCAAACTATGCGCGCGGCTCAATCTTTGTACGAAAACGGTTACATAACCTACATGCGTACGGATTCTGTAACGCTTTCTAAAGAGGCGATTTTTGCGGCTCGAGATTGCGTTAAGTCTAGTTTTGGCAGCGAGTATTTAGCGGATTCTCCAAAGCAGTATGCTACGACTTCTGCAGGCGCTCAAGAAGCGCACGAGTGTATTCGTCCTGCTGGATCTACTTTTAGGAATCCTGCGGATTTGGCTGGTGTGCTGCCTGCCGATCAGCTTAAGCTTTACACGCTTATTTGGCAGCGCGCGCTTGCGTCTCAAATGGCGGACGCTACTGGTTTTACAGCTACAGTTAAGCTAGACGCTTTAGCTGGCAGTTTTGGAACGGCTAATTTCCAGGCTTCTGGAACCGTTATCGAGTTTGCTGGATTTATGAAGGTGTTTGGCGGATTTAGCGAAGACGAGCAGTCTAAGGCTTTGCCGCCTATGGCTAATGGCGATGTTCTTAAAGCTTTGCAAGTTAGTGCGGATGGTCATGAAACTCAGCCGCCAGCTCGCTATACGGAAGCGTCTTTAGTTAAAACGCTTGAAGCTAAAGAGATTGGTAGGCCGTCTACTTACGCTAGCATTATTTCTACGATTATTGACCGCGGATACGTGTATGAGCGTGGACGCGCGTTGATTCCAAGCTGGCTTGCTTTTGCTGTTATTAAGCTTTTGGAATCTAATTTCCCAACTTACGTTGACTACGCGTTTACAGCAGACATGGAAAATGGCTTGGATCGCATTGCGCATGGCGAGGAAGCTGGTAAAGATTGGCTTTACAAGTTTTACTTTGGAGATGACGAGGCGGCGGTTGCTGGCGACTTTGCAATGCATGAAGGTTTGCAAAAACAAGTTGATCAGCTTGGCGAGATTGACGCTCGAGAAATCAACACGATTGATATTGGCGGCGGATTGCACGTGCGCGTAGGCAGATACGGCCCGTATTTGGAAGATACGAAGAATCTAGACGAAGATGGCAATGCGCGCAGAGCTTCGATTCCAAGTACTTTGGCTCCAGACGAGTTGACTGAGCAAGTTGCACGAGATTTGATTGAGAACAACTCCGAAGGTCCGCGCGTTTTGGGTACAGATCCGCAAACTGGAGGCAGTGTAGAAGTTAGGAACGGGCGTTTTGGAGCGTACGTTGCGCTTGTTGAGGCTGCGGATGAGGCCTCGGGCGAGGGTAAGTCGCAAGCAACCGACGATTCCGCTAAAACTGGCGCAAAGTCTTCTGCAAAGTCTTCTGCAAAATCCAAGAAGACTGCTAAAGCAAAGCCAAAAATGGCGTCTTTGTTCAAAACAATGGACCCTGCAACAATAACTTTGCAAGACGCTTTGAAACTTTTGAACTTGCCGCGATTGGTTGGCGTTGTAGAAGAAGTTGACGAGCAAGGCGAGGTTAAGCGCGCAAGGATTGAGGCGAATAATGGTCGATACGGCCCGTATTTGACTAAGACTTACGAGCGGACGGATTCTGGCGATTCGGCTGCGGATTCTAAGCCAGATAACCGCTCACTTGCAAGCGAAGACGCGATTTTTAGCGTGACTTTAGACGAAGCTAAGGAGCTGTTTGCGCAACCAAAGTACGGCAAGCGCACGCGTGGAGCTGCAAAACCGCCACTTAGGGAGCTTGGAGAAGACCCAGAAAGCGGCAAGCCAGTGGTGATTAAAGACGGCTTCTACGGAGCTTATATTACGGATGGCGTTACGAATCGCACGCTTCCAAAGCAATACACGCCTGAGTCGATTGAGCCGCAAGTGGCGTTTGAACTTTTGGCGCAAAAACGCGCGGCAGGGCCTGTAAAGCGCAAGAGAGCGGCCGCTAAGAAGACGGCAACAAAGAAGACGGCTGCTAAGAAAACGGCAGCTAAAAAGCCTTCTGCAAAAAAGAGCACAGCAAAAAAGTCCACGTCTAAAGCCGAGTAAACCTGGTAGAGGTATGCAAAATGGCTATATGTGTTAAAAACAGCGGGATTAGCGGCTTAAACAATGGTCTTAAGGGTGTTTTTATATCTTTTGAAGGTATAGACGGCGTTGGAAAAACCACGCAAGTCGAAGCTTTGCGCGATTTTTTGCAAGCGCGCGGACTCGAGGTTGTTGTTACTAGAGAGCCTGGCGGCACGCAATTAGGAAAACAGTTGCGAGATATTCTTTTGCATGGTGGAGCGATTTCTGCGCGTGCAGAGGCGCTGCTTTTTGCGGCGGATCGCGCTCAACATGCTGCGCAAATCATTATTCCAGCGTTGCAGCGCGGTGCGGTTGTTATAACGGATCGCTACATTGATTCTTCGCTAGCGTACCAATCGGGTGGGCGCGAACTCACTTTGCAAGATGTGCGTGATTTAAGCGAGTGGGCGTCTAATTGCCTTTGGCCAAATCGCACGTATTTGCTAGATATGAGCGAGAAAGATGCTGCTGTGCGATTGCATGGGCAGGCGGATCGCATGGAAAGTGCAGGGCTTGATTTTGCACGCCGAACGCGTGAAGCGTTTTTGGATCTTGCTGAAAAAAACGCGCAAAGATTTTGCGTTTTAGACGCCACTTTGCCAGCTTGCGATTTATCGAAGTTGATTGCTAAAGACGTGTGCGAGTTGATGGATGATGCTGGTGTGCGTTACTGTTGCGAAAAATCGCCAGAATCGCCAGAAAATCAAGGATTTTAGGACTTTAGGACTCTAGGACTTTAGCAATGGACGTTTGGGAATCGGTAGTTGGTCAATCGCAAGTTGTTGAGCGTCTTAAAAAAGTAGCGCAAGGCGATTCAAGCAAAATCGCGCAATCGTGGCTTATTTGCGGTGCAGCTGGATTTGGGTGCGCAAAAGTGGCAAGAGCGTTTGCAGCAGCATTGCAATCGCGCGGAAAAATCGCAAGCAACCGAGCCGCCGAAAATTCCACCACTCAAATAAATACTCAAATAAATCCAGATAAAATCGCAAGTGAAGTATTGGCTGGAACAAGCCCAGACGTAAACATTTTAAGCACAGACAAAGTTACAGTAAGCATTGACGAAGTGCGCGAAATCGTGTCCATGTCGGAGCAAATGCCAAGTGTTGCGCCGTGGCGAATCATAATAATCGAAGACGTTGGGCGCATGCTTGAGCGCACAACAAACGTTTTGCTAAAAGAAATCGAAGAGCCAGCACCTCGCACAATCTGGATTCTTTGCGCAGCAAGCGCAGCGGATGTTTTGCCAACAATTAGGTCTAGGTCTCAAATAGTGAATTTGGCGCAACCAAGCGACCAAGATGTTCAAGAATACGTGCAAAAACGCTCGAATGTGGATGCAAAAACAGCGGAAAATGTGGCTCGCATAGCTCAAGGAAACGTTGATTTAGCAATGCTTTATGCTACAAGCGAGCGTGCTAGAAGCAGGCGAGAAGAGCTTGTGGCTAGCGTTTTGCGACTTGGACGCGCAATAGATGCGATTATGCTTGCGCAAACGCTAATCGAAGACGCTAAAAGCCAGGCAGAAGATGAAGTGCAAAAATCTGTTGAAGTCGAGCAAAGCGAGTTTTTGCGCATAAATGGCATTAAGCCAACAGATAAAATTCCGCCTAAAATTCGTAGCGCATACAATGCGATTGGCAAAAAAGACGACGTTAAGCGCAAAGTGACTCGCGTAAGCAGAGATGTTCTAAACCGCGCAATAGATGCGATTTGCAGCGTGTACAGAGATGTGCTTGTTGTGCTAAATAATGCGCAATTACAAACACCACTTGTGAATCAAGAATTTAAAGCAGAGATTATGCAGCTTTCTAAAAAAATTACAGCAGAGCGCGCGCTTAAATGTCTTGATGCGCTTGCTGTGGCTAAAAAGCGGATTGCTGGGAATGGCAACGCAACGCTTGTTTTTGAAGCGCTTTTATGCTCGCTTTAACGCGCGCGAGCGATTTTCTCTATTTGCTGTTGCGCGAGGTTTGAGTATTTCTCTCCTCGCAAGTGACGCGCACTTTTGCGTATAGTTTATGAACGTTAATATTCTAAGGTTTTAGGTTTTAGTACGGCGCTATTTATTGCTCGTAGAGAAATACATCAAACCTTCTGGATATCTAGGACTTTTGCGTAGCTTTTATCGCCGAGATTCTCGATTTTTCTTGCTACTTCAGCGAATCACCACCTTCGGCGCTGAGGTTCGCTTCATCCGCTGCAAAAAATCTCGAATCTCTACCTAGCTTGGCGTAACCGCGCTCGAACGATTTTCCGGGTTTTGTACCAAATTTGTGTGGATTTTGGTACAAAGTGCGGAAAATAATTCCGGGTTTTGTACCATTTTTAGGTCAAATTTGGTACAAAGTGCGGAAGTTTTTTCTACGCGCTTTTTAGTGCATAGACCGCGCGAGCGACATGATCTGCTTTTTCGTATAGTCACAGCGGTAGTAGATACTTAAATTATGAATATTTCTACAGATTTCACCACTATTCCAGACAACTTTGCAAAAGCTGCGCCGGAAGAAAACAAGATTAACGGCGTTCCAGTCGTATCTTTTCCATTTTATGTAGACAAGTTGCCTGATTTTGTGCACTATTTGCATTGGCGATTTGTAGACGACGACGCTATACCAGTGTGCGGATTCCAGTGGATTCATTGGGTTGTAGCAAATGTTCCAGTGGAAGCGCTTATGTTTGACTTTAACGACTCGCGCGCTTTGCAAATTCCGCAAGACTTTTCTCGCACAATGCCAACCATGATTCCAGAAGTTGTACAAGGGCGAAACTCGCAAGCTAGCCGATTTGTGGGATGCACGGACCCTTCTATTACTATGCGTTACAACGGTCCGCAGCCGCCAGACAAGGATCACGACTACATGCTAGAAGTGTTCGGTACGCAAAAACCTCTTCCAAATCTTAAAGAGGGCTTCTATCTTAACGAGATGATGAATGAAATCAGGCATTATGATTCGTATGTAGACGTTAACGGATTATATTTGCGAGGAAAAGCTTAGAGTTTAAGGTTTAGAGCTTAAGGTTTAGAGTATAGGGTTTAGGCTTTATATGACTTCGCGCTGGCAAATCGCAAGCAGCTTACGACTAGATGCGCGTGTGTAAAATAGTCAAAAATAAGCAAAACTAATCTAAACAAACAAAATTATCTAAAATAATCAAATAGCCAAAATAATCAAAAATTAGAAAATAGGGGATGCAAATATGGCATGCACAACAATTTTAGTAGGACGCAAAGCGAGCTACGACGGCTCCACGCTTATTGCGCGTAACGAAGACTCCGCAAATGGAGAGTTTAACCCAAAGCGCTTAGTGGTAGTAAAGCCACAAGACCAGCCTCGCGTTTATAAGTCCGTGCTTAGCCACGTAACAGTAGAGCTTCCAGATAATCCAATGCAATACACAAGCGTTCCAAACGCAGACTTGCGCGAAGGAATTTGGGGAGAAGCTGGCGTTAACGAAGCAAACGTGGCAATGAGCGCTACCGAAACGCTTACATCCAACGAGCGCGTGCTGGGCGCAGACCCAATGGTGGAGCTTCAAAAAGCGCAAGGCAAAGAAGGTGACGCTGATTATAAGCCAGAAGTGTCTGGCGGAATTGGCGAAGAAGACTTCTTAACGCTTGTTTTGCCTTATATTCGTAGCGCTCGCGAAGGCGTTGAGCGTTTGGGCGCGTTGCTAGAAAAGTACGGCACTTACGAGATGAACGGCGTTGCGTTCTCGGATGTAAACGAGATTTGGTGGATGGAAACTGTTGGCGGACACCACTGGATTGCTAAGCGTGTGCCAGACGAGGCGTATGTTGTTATGCCAAACCAGCTTGGAATCGACGAGTTCGATTTGGAAGACGCTTTGGCAGATCAAGAAGAGCACATGTGCTCGGCTGATTTGCTTGAGTTTATTGAAGAAAACCACTTGGATTTGTCGGTAGAAAATGCTTCGCCATTTAATCCTCGAGATGCTTTCGGTTCTCATTCAGACGCTGATCATGTGTACAACACGCCGCGCGCATGGTTTATGGAGCGTTTCTTGAATCCTTATGACGAAGTGTGGGATGGTAAAGACGCGGATCATAAGCCAGATAGCAACGACATTCCGTGGGCGCGTCAGCCTGAGCGCAAAGTGACTGTTGAAGACGTTAAGTACGTGCTTAGCTCGCACTATCAGGGAACTGAGTACGATCCTTACGGCAAGCTTGGCGATGAGCATACGCGTCATCTTTTCCGCCCAATCGGCATTAATCGCCAAAGCCAGCTGGCTGTTATGCAAATCCGCCCTTACATGCCAGAAGCGTTCCGCACAATTCAGTGGATGGCGTACGGCTCTAACCCGTTTAATGCTTTAGTTCCGTTCTACGCAAATGTAAACGAAACTCCAAAGTATTTGGAAGATACAACTACTCGCGTAACAAGCGAAAACTTCTATTGGGAAAATCGCATTATTGCAGCTCTTGCGGATGCTGCATTTAACGACACTGCAAATGCGATTGAGCGTTACCAAGAAGTTGTTGGTTCTCTTGGCCACGCAATGGTTAAGTCTACGGATGCTGCTGTTGCAAAGATTCTTGGCGTTTCTTTGAAAGATTACGAGCCAGAGCGCGAAGGTGATGAAGGCGAAGATTACGATGATTTAGTTCGGAATGTGGATGCTATTATTGCGCAGCTTAGAAACGAAGACGTGCGCGCGGCTTTGGCTAAAGCGAACGAGGGTATGGCTGCAAAGTTGAAGAAAGAAACCGATTCTTTGCTCGATACAGTTCTGTACATAACTAGCATGCGTATGAAGAATGGCTTTAATCGCTCCGATCACTAATCGCAAGCCGTTATAGACGTTACTAATAACGCGCATAGTTTTAATGTAATATTGCTATACCACGCCTATGCAATCGTATAGTATAAAAATTGTTCATTTACATTAGCTATGCGCGTTTATTATTGAGCGTTTATTGAGCATCTGTTATTGAACGTTTGTTGTTGAGTATTTGTTGTTGAGCGTCTATTAGGCGTTTTGCCTGAAAGTGGGGAATATGAGCATTCTTGATTCGTTTACTGCACAATTTGGACTGGTTAAAAAAATCGACGCTTTTGGATTTATGGATTATCTAAAGAAGAATCCAAGCGAGCAAAAAAAGCACGGTAAAGTGCTACTTGTTACAGCTGATACTCCTCTTAAGGCTTCTAGAGGAGAGGGCAAAACAACCACCACTATTGCGCTTGTAGACGCGTTGCGCGAACGTGGAGTAGATGCTGCGGCTGTTTTGAGGCAGCCAAGCATGGGAATTACTGCAGCTGGTTCAAAAGGCGGCGCTAGCGGCGGCGGAAAGTCCTCGCTTTCGCACCCAGAGTTGATTGACTGGGGATTGTGCGGAGAAATGGCGGCTATTGAATGCGCGCAAAATTTGCTTGTTTCTTTTGCAGAAAAGGCGATTGACGAGGGTATTTTAGACACGATTTTAGTGCCGCGTGTAAGCGAAGTGCCTTCGCGATCTTTACGTAGCATTGCTGTTGATTTTGGCAAGGGCACGGTTGCGGAGCGCGTTGTGTTAACGCCAACTTGTGAGCTTATGCAAATCGTAGTTCTTTCGCGAAGCATGGAAGAAATAGCAAATCGCGTATCTTCTATGATTGCTGGTACAAAAGACGGGAATCCTGTTAAATTTGGCGATTTTGTTGACTTGTGGCGAATCACAAATATTCTTGCAGATGCTGTAAAGCCTGCAAAAACTGAGACGATTAATGGTTCTCCGATTTACGTTCATTGCGGGCCATTTGCCAACGTTTCGCTTGGTATTCCAAGCCTTGTGAGCGTTGAGATGGCTTGCGCGTTGCACGATGTTGTTGTTGTGGAAGCAGGGTATGGAACGGATGCCGGCGCGCAAAAGTGGCTAGATATTGCTGCTCGCGAGTTTGGGGCAAAGTGGCCTGCTGCTGCGGTTGTTGTTACTCGAGCCACTACTTGGCAAGATGACGAAACTCTTGCATGGCGTTACCCGTTCCACGTTTCGCGCCTTGAGTCGCTTAATATTCCTACGTTCCCTCTTATTAATTTGTGGGAAGGCGAAGATGAGCAGGTTCCAGATTTGCTTGAGCAAGCTAAGACTTTAGGATTCCGTAAGCCGATTGTTGGCAATCTTTTCCGAGACGGCGGAGATGGATTGGCAGATCAGCTAGACGATTTTGTGTCTGTAATCACTGCGGATGCTGAAACGAAAGTTCCGCAAAGCCGCCGCGGAAAGTCGCTTCGCGAGCGTATTAATCTGCTTTGCTCCGAGGCGTATGGTGTGCCTGTTGAGCGCGTAATCGACAAAGCAGGTTTTGCTGATTCGTTGAAGGAAGCGCAGGATTTGTGCAATAAGGCTGGTGTTGATTTTGATAGCTTGGCTCTTGTTGCTGTAAAGTCGCCAGCAACCATGACAGATGACGATCACGCGCCTGCGGATTCTCGCACTGTAACGCTTAAAAAAGTAGAAGTTCACGCTGGAGCTGGGGTTGTGCAAGTCAACCTTACAGCTTCACTAACAACTCCTATGCCAAAAATCGTGTGATTAAAATTTCTGTAGTGCGTTTGTATCAAAAAACATCAAAATCAAATACAAACACACTACAGTTTTGTGTGTTTGTGTAGTGTGTTTGTATCGCGACACGCCGTAAATTAGGTACAAACGCACTACATGGCAGGTAATCGTTTGCGCGGTCTAAGCGCGCATCGAAGTTAGATTATGCAAAAGTGCGATTCAGCCAATCGCAAGCAAGATCAATCCACTGTTGAACTTCTGGCTGCACAAATTCAGGAATTACTGCGCCATTCTCATCGCGCTTAGCTGTTTCTTTAACCGCCAAAGCCAAGCCGTGCGGACCCTTAGGGAACAAATGCGCTTCCACGCTTACGCCAGCTTTAACGCACGCATCTACAAACATAATCGAGTTTTGAACTGGAACCGTCTGGTCCGTAATTGTTTGCCAAACGAACACAGGCGGAGTCTTAGAATCCACGTGATTTTCCAACGAAAGCTGCTCCACTAGTTGCTCGCGAGTACTAGAATCTACGTCTCCAAAAAGACGATCGAAAGTTGGCTTATGCGCGTATTCGCCAGCGGAGATCACTGGGTAAGCAAGCATAAGAGCATTTGGTCGAACATCATTTGCGTTGTATCCATTTGCTTCTTCAACATCGTCGCTAACGCTAGTCGCAAGATTCGCGGCAACATGGCCTCCTGCAGAGAATCCAATAATCGCCACTTTTTGCGCATCTACATGCCATTCTTTTGCGTTTTCGCGAATTAAGCTCATAGCTTCTGCGGCTTCCAAAAGCTGAGTAGGGTGTGCACTAGGCACAAGCGAGTATCGCAAAACAAAAGCGTGGAATCCAGCGGCAGCAAACTTCATAGCAATAGGCTCTGCTTCTCGATTAGAAACGCGCAAGAATCCGCCGCCTGGCAAAATCAGCACTGCTGGTCTCGTTTGATCCCCTTCGCTGTCTAAATTATCGTCTAAAACATATGCAGTTAGAAGCGCGTTACTGCCATCAATGCCTTTAATTTGGCGTTCTATAATCTTCATGGTATCTCTTTTCGTTTTGCGCGATTGCAATTTATGTTAAGCATAATTACTAAGCATAAACTTAAGCATTATTAAGCATAAACTTAAGCATAATTCTAATCAAATATCTTGTTTTTAGTGTGCATTATGTGCGTTATTTTATAAATTCGTGTAGAGTCTTAAGAGGTTTTATAAGGAGATTTAAGATGAGCAGTGAAGAAGATAATTTAGGAAAAGTTGTTCTTGCGGCCACTCCGATTGGGAATATGGGAGATGCTTCTGCGCGCTTAATTAATCTTCTAGAAACTGCGGATATTGTTGCAGCAGAAGATACGCGTAGGCTTTACGACCTTGCAAATCGCCTTGGCGTGCACGTTTCTGGGCAAGTTGTTGCGTATCACGATCACAATGAGCGCAATAAGGCAGATGGTTTACTAGACAAGGTTGAGCAAGGCAGCACTGTTCTTGTTGTTTCCGACGCTGGCATGCCTACGATTAACGACCCAGGGCTTGCGATTGTTCGCCGCGCAATAGAGCGCGATTTGCCTGTTACATGCGCGCCTGGACCGAGTGCCGTATTGGATGCTTTGGCGCTTTCGGGTTTGCCAACAGATCGTTTTTGCTACGAAGGTTTTTTGCCGCGCAAGTCGGGGGAGCGCATGCAGCATTTGCGCTCGCTTCTTTTAGAGAGGCGAACAATCGTGTTTTACGAGGCGCCGCACAGGATTGCAGAATCAATGGCAGCTCTTCTTGCAGTTTTTGGAGCAGATCGAAAAATGGCGTTGTGCCGCGAGCTTACTAAGGATTTTGAAGAAGTACGTCGTGGAACTATTGAGCAGATTGCAAAAAGCGTAGAAAATGATCCTCCTCGTGGCGAGATTGTGCTTGTACTTTCGGGCGCTAGCGAAAGTGATGTTGCGCAACAAAGCGTTGACTTAAGCGTGGATCAGCTTGCTAAAATGGCTTGCGATCTTTCACAAAACGAAGGCTTGCGAATCAAAGACGCTATAACCCGCGTTGTTTCACAAAATCCTCTTTCAGACGGCTCTTTTGCTAATCGTAAAGAAGTTTATGCGTCTTGCTTAAAAATCAAGGAAAATGTGGACAACTAAGTAGGAAATTAAGCGAAAAATGTGCAAATGTGCAAAAGTTGTATCAATAAAAGCGAAAAATGTGCAAATGTGGAAAATTAAGCAGCAATTAATCCACATTTTTTGCATATTCGTATGCTTCTAAAAGCACATCTAGACTTTGTTTAACGCCTGGCCCTCCTTGCTGAGATATGTATTCCAGCATTTTTGCGTCCGCGACTGGGTTTGCAACAACCCATTTTCTTAATTCAGGCACGTTCTTAGCAATATGCCATAGCACGTCTTTGCTTGTGTTTTCACAGCACGCGACTTGCGCAGTGAGCACAATTGGCGGTTTTGGCGGCATTGCGCTCGCTTTATAATCCTTAATATTTTCTTTAATAGTCATAAAGAACGTCATCCTTGTCTATTATGTATTTAATCCACTCTTTTGCCTTCGCAGCTCCTGGAAAATAAGGATTGCTGTCTATGATTTTTTCGCAATCTTTAAAACTGGTGTTGTATTTTTGAGCCAATTCGCACACAGTATCTACTCTTCTTATTTCTTCGTAAATGTTTTTTGATGGCGTTAGTGCAATGTCGCAAATAGTTCGCGCTGGAGAAGTTACGTGCAAGTCTTTAATCACCCTTTGTTCTTTTTTCATTAGTTTTCTTCTAAACACTTGTAGTCGGTGATCGTACGGCTTTATTCGATAATGACTTTTGGATATTATCTCTAGTATGTTTGGGATTTTTCCGCCAAGCCAAATCCAAGATGCTGTAAATGCGCATGCAACTGTTCCGTTTGGCAGCAGATTTTTTAGCACGTTGCATCGTCCTTCTGGGGTTTTTGCGGTAGATTGCGTAAATTCAGTGCGTATTGAAACGTTGTTGAATGCTCCAAAATTGCATAGTTTCTTCATGCTTAGTGGCCCTGGTAGGTGTTTTGTGTCTATAAGAATAGGCAGCTCCTCGTTTTGTTTTTCCGAAAATAAAATCATCTCTTCGTTTTTGTAGTTTTCGTATTCTTTATAGTTTTTGTAGCCTTCGTATTCTTCGCGAGTTTTGTATTCTTTGCGTCTTTTGTAGTCTTTTATTGCTTTTTTATTTTTTTCGTCATTGTGTATTGTGCGTTTTTTGTTCAACGTTGAAGTGCTCATGTTTCTCCTTTCTGCGTAATGTGCCGAATGCGCCAACTTTTTTAGTGTTGTAATGTTTTAGTGCCGTAATGTTTTAGTGCTGTAATTCTGTAATGTTCTGCTGTTCTAGGTTTTAATCTTCTAAGTTTTATACACAATATCGTGTTTTACTTTTTTGTCTACGCGATTTTTCGTAATTGTGGAAAAGTGGATTTTTAGCTTTTTACATCAAAAAATGTGATTATATGTGACTAAATCATATGTGACTAAATGTGGTTGTGTACGATTGCGCTTGATTACACGCGATTATGCTTGATTTATCTACTTTGCTATGTGATTTTTATAGCGATTTTTATAGCTATTTTTTAGTGTGATTTTTCGGCGTGTTATTTAATGTGTCCTCGCTGAACAAGATAATATTTGGCTATGAGTCATATTTTGGTGAATGTTGCATGGCCTTACGCAAATGGCCCTCGTCATATTGGTCACGTTGCAGGATTTGGTGTACCTTCCGACGTGTACGCGCGTTACGAGCGCATGAAGGGAAACAGCGTGCTTATGGTTTCTGGAACAGACGAACACGGCACGCCGATTTTAGTTGAGGCAGATAAAGAAGGCGTGAGCGCGCAAGAGCTTGCAAACCGCTATAATCGCGTGATTACTAAAGACTTGTGCGATTTGGGTTTAAGCTACGATTTGTTTACGCGCACAACAACAGCAAATCATGAGCATGTTGTTCAAGAGATGTTCCGCCAGTGCCTTAAGAATGGTTATATTTACAAGGGAACTCAAAAGGTTGCGATTTCGCCTTCTACAGGCCGCACTCTTCCAGACCGCTACATTGAGGGCACATGCCCGATTTGCGGCGCGGACGGCGCGCGAGGCGATCAGTGCGATGCTTGCGGAAACGAGCTAGACCCAGACGAGCTTATTAATCCTGTTTCTAAGATTAACGGCGAAACTCCGCGATTTGAAGAAACAGAACATTACTTCCTCGATTTGCCTGCTTTGGCAAACGCAAACTTGGAGTGGCTTAATTCCAGGGATGGTTGGCGTACAAATGTTATTAACTTCTCAATTGGTCTGTTTAAGGAAGTTAAGCCTCGAGCAATTACGCGAGACATTGATTGGGGCATTCCAGTTCCTGTAGAAGGCTGGATTGATAACCCAAATAAGCGCTTGTACGTGTGGTTTGACGCCGTTATTGGCTACTTGTCTGCATCCATTGAGTGGGCGCGTAGGCAGGGCAAGCCAGACGCTTGGCGTGATTGGTGGTGCGATCCTAAGTCTCCTGGCTACTACTTTATGGGCAAAGATAACATTACTTTCCATTCTCAAATTTGGCCTTCAGAGATGCTTGCGTATAACGGAGCTGGCTCTAAGGGTGGGGAGGCTGGCGTTTATGGCCCACTTAACATGCCAGAGCAGGTTGTTGCTTCCGAGTTTATGACTATGGAAGGCAAGAAGTTCAGCTCTTCGCGCGGAATCGTGATTTATGTTAAAGACATTTTGGCGCGCTACCCAGTGGATGCTGTGCGCTACTACATTTCCGTTGCGGGTCCAGAAAATTCTGACGCCGACTTTACTTGGGCAGAGTTCGTTCGTCACAATAACGAGGAGCTTGCAGCAAGTTGGGGCAATCTTGTTAATCGTGTTGCAAATTTGATTAATAAGAATTTTGGAGAGATTCCGCCGTTGGATGAAAATTCAATGACAGATATGGATCGTGCGCTTTTGGATCAAACTTCTAACGCTTTTGAGATTGTTGGCGGTTTGATTGAGCGTCATCATCAAAAGAATGCTCTTAATGAGGCTATGCGCGTTGTGTCGGATATCAACAAGTATATTTCTGCTACGGAGCCTTGGAAGATTAAGGATGACGAGTCTCGTCTTGGAACTGTTTTGCATGTTGCTGCACAAGCTGTTTCGGACGCTAATCATTTGCTTGCTCCATTCTTGCCTCATTCTGCGCAAAAAGTTTGGGAAGCTCTTGGTGGAACGGGAGTGTTCTCGCCGCTTCCAAGAATCGAAGAGGTGAGCGACTTAGATAATCCAGATTTTAAGTACCCGATTATTACTGGCGACTATGAGCTTGGAAAGACTGTTCATCCATGGGAAAGTGAGCCGTTGGTTACTGGTACTCCTGTTGCTAAGCCAACTCCGATTTTTGCCAAGATTCCTAAAGAGGCGATTGATGAGGAGCTTGAGCGTTTTGAGTCTGCTCTTGCTGCTCGTCGTAAAGCTGACGAAGAAAGATTGGCTGCAGCTAAAAAATCGTTGTGATCTGAGTGATTTTAGCGGAAAATTTTAAGGAAGAGTGACGTATATAACAAAAAATTGGCATACTGCCAGGAATATGAAAAAATTTTCAGGAAATTTTTAGTTTATATGCGTGTTTCGCGAGAAAAATGTGGTTATAATGAATATTGCTGATGGTTCTTCCATCAGTGAGGTTCGTTCGCGAACCCCATAACTGAAACCTTCTTCTCTCTTTCTCTCTGCCCCGGTGGGTTTTCTCTTTCCCACCGGGCTTCTTTTTATCTTTTTCAAGTGTTCGCCGCTTACTCACATTTCACGAAAATGTTGCTCAAATCGGCAAAATCAACAACAAAATGCGCAAGATTTTCCCGATTTTGTAGCTGATTTGCGGCGTGTCGGACTACAAAAAGCGGAAATGTAGGTCGTCGTTCGCGCGGTCTAAGCGCGCGAACGTCTTCGCCGCGCAGAAGCAGTGCTTCTGCCTTGAGCAGCTCAGCGCTCCGAATTACCTTTTCGCGCTACGCTCTAAGCGAAAAGGTAGGTCGTCGCGCCTGCGAGGAGAGAAATACTCAAACCTCGCACAACACTAAGCAAACCTCGCACAACACCAAACAAGGAATATCGCTTGCGTTATATTTGCCTCACAAGCGAGATAAATGTAACGAATCTGGGTCAAAAAAACGCAGATTGCATTTGTAATTTGCGAATGCAATCTGCGTTTGTAAATCAGCTTGTGCTAAATCAAGTTTAGCGGCAGCGCTTTGTAAGTGGTACCCACGGATCAAGCATTACAGGCTCCTGATCCAATATTGCTCGCGTTGCTTCATCAAGATACTTCTTGTTAATAATGATTTCTGTAACGTAGCGGTCAAACCACTGCGCGGATCCAACGTAGTATCCATCTTCGCCGTTATCTTTACCCCAGCTGTTTTCAATCTTCCAGCGGTCTGGCTCGCCATCTTTGTTAAGATTTACGCCAGTAAAGGTCATTGCGTGGTTGCCTGGGCAATCCATGTATTCCAAACCCTTAGCTTTGTCGAATGTAAACTCTACATCGAATAGCTCGTCTACGCGCACAACTGCTGGGTCAAAGAAGCCCTCTTGCCTTAGCGAGAATTGCGTGCAATCGCAAGCAAACCAAATTGGGTGTCCGTCTTTTAGCTGATCAACAGCGGCTTTGCGGAACACTTCTAGCGCAACGTTTGCAAACTCCATTTCCTTAGTCTCGGCAACGTTTGTTGTGTACTTGAGTTGGTAGAGCTTGTTGAACGGAGTGCGTTCCATTGGGGAGTTGCACAAGCTCACAAAGTCGTTTACGTCTACTGGCACGTACTTCTTTGCAAACTCGAGTGGCGTAATGCCGTATTCGCAAATGATTGGGCGATCGTCTTTACCGCTCTTTGGCTTTTCGCTGCCTTTATCGTCTTTCTTTTCTTCGCTCTTAGATTCGCTATTTTCGCCGCTTTTCTTATCGTCCTTTTTATCGTCGTCATCTTTAGTGCGTGCAAAGAAGTCGAAACGCTCTGGTGGCTCGCCAAGAGCAATCGCGGTCATGCGGTACACAGTTTCCAAGTCGCGAATCTTCATTTTTCGCAACTCTTCCATAGAAGTGCCATTCTTGTGTGCTTCGCGCAACTCGCATGCAAACTCGCGAAGCTTGCTATTAATGTATTGCACGAATGCTTCGGAATCGGTAGCGTTTTGCGAATCTGGGTATGCACTCTTTGGCATAAGTCCGTACTTGTTTACCAAGTTAACGAACATTTGCCACCATCCGCCGTCGTCAATCGGACCGTAGTTGATGCTCTCAAAAATTCGGCTATCTAATGTTTCATCTAAAGTCGCCAAAACGTTTTCCAAGTATGCGTTTGCTTTTTCGATCTTGTCCCAGAAGAACAAGTAGCTTTCGGAAAACTCAAAGTCTTCTAGATTCCACTTATGCATAAGCTCGTAGCGCAAAGTGTTAAGCGATGCAAACATCCAGCAACGTCCAGAATGCTGCTGATTTGTTATTGTTCCTTGCTTTAGTTCTATAGAAAATTCGCGTGGAAGTGCGCGCTGACCCTGGTAGCTTGTTGCTGCTTTAAGAACGCCGCTCGATACCGAAGCGTTTGCTGCTACTCGATTTGCTCGCTGTTCGTTAAAATGCTTAGAATATTCGCGAACGTCGTTTAGTGTAACGGCTTTTACGTTTTCAGACATATATCTCCTTTATCTTGTTAAAAACAGTGAATAAGCGTTATTGTAGCTTGCTCAATGCACGAGTCGCGTTTTGCGTGGCTTAAAGCGTTCGTGAGTGTTCGCGAGTGTTCGTGTCTTATTTATGCAAAATATGCATTTTTATGTGTTTATGGCGATTTGCGCAACTAATTTTCGTAAATTTTAAGTAACTTCGTTAAATATTTTGATATTTTGCCAATTTTATGTATTAATTTTGGTTAAGATTACTATTTATTACGTGTTATTACATGTTTATTTTAAGCAATGTACATAGGTTAGCTAAAAATATACTAATTACACGTCCAAATTATTAGGGCTTACTTAAGTGTGCCTTAAACGCTTATGATTTGCCTTTTTAATTAGTGATTAAATGATGGCAGTGTGCAAGCGTAAGTTTGCAGTTACCAGATGGAGGTAACAATGTTTAGACGTAGAAAAGAGTCACAATGATACGATACATCGTTAAACGATGCCTGAATTATGTTGTGATGCTGTTTGTGTCCGTATCCATGACGTATTTCTTGGCAAGTGCATTTATGGATCCGAGATCGAACTATATGTCTAGGCATCCGCATCCGCCAATTCCTTCGATTAACCGTTCTTTGGATTTAGCAAATATTAACGACCAAACTCCAGTTATTACAAGGTATTTGCGTTGGATTACTGGTGTTCTTACTCGTTGGGATTGGGGATTAAGCCCAGAGCAAGCGCCTGTTGGTCCTGCGATTGCTGCGCGAATCGGTGCATCGGTGCAGCTGGTTACATGCGCAACTGTTCTTGGCATTGTTTTAGGCGTTAGCGTTGGTGTTTATACTGCTATTCGCCAATATAAGTGGCAAGACAGGGTTCTTAACTCTATTGCTACGTTCTTGCTTGTTGTTCCAGCCGCCGTGTTTGGATTACTTATTGTTTTAGCTGCGATTAGCATTAACAACGCTGCTGGTTCTCGTTTATTCTTTGTTACTGGATTACATTCCTACCAGGGTTCTAATCCTGTTGCTTTTATTCTTGACTTCTTGCAACATTTGATTTTGCCAACAATTGTTATGACTGTTCCTGGCATGGTTGGCTACCATCTTATGCAGCGCACCTATTTGCTCGACACTATGAATGCTGATTACGTTCGTACTGCTCGC
>CAMXWX010000011.1 GCA_947252975.1 uncultured Gardnerella sp. | reverse complement strand
CAAAATCGCGAATCGGAGATTGCGTTGCGCGCGACGGCTCTTGCGGCGTAATACCACTTAAGACTGCAGGCATTTCAGGCATTTGTTGAGTCACATACAACGAATCGCGCACATCGGCAGCAGCTTCTCCTTCGGCTTGAGCTACAAGGCTACTAAGAGACGAATCCCCAACACCCGTGCTTGTAATCTTGCTCATAACCGTCTCGTTTGCGCCGCTAGATTTGCTTCTAGCGCGAATCGCGTTAACGTCTATTGCGTCAAAAGCATCTGTGTCTTCTAAGCTTTTTTCGACTTCGCGTTCATCTGCCTTCTTATGCTTAGATGCGTCGTCAATCTCGAATCCTGCAGCAGCACCACCTTCAAAGCCGCCGCCTGGGCCTGCAAATCCAGCTGTAGTTGGAATATTGTGCAACCCGTTAATCTTTTTAGGCTCTACCACAAGACCACCCCTTCAAAAGTGTTATTGTTTAGCGCATCTTTTGCGTGTTTGTTAATTGCGCGTGCGGCAAGTTGTTGTGCTTTTAGCGCATTCGCTTTGGTATTTTGTTGAGACATCTTTGACTCCATCGTCTCTTCTACTCTCTAATCTTCTTTTATTGCGTATTCTGTTTTACTTGTATTTTGTATCTTCTTTTATTCTTTTATATATTCTTTTGTATATTAATAACACGCTTTAAACGCTTAGTTACCTATTATATATTTTCTGATTCAACACTCGCACAATGTTATATTTTGTAATATAACGGGCATTGATGTAATTATTATATGTGATTTTGTTTTATTATTAAAGCGTTTTGTTGCATAATGTTCGGTTGCTTGCGACCTTTCCCTAACAAAAGTTAATGCGCACCAACACACAACCAGATTTTACGTAGTTCATACTGATTTTTTAACAGTGCTCACTCGGTCAACCAAAGCACACATCACAGATTTATGTAGTGCGATTGTACCGAATTTCCGTGTTTTTTGATACAAACGCACTACACAAACAAACAAAACCGTAGTGCGATTGTACTGAATTTCGGCGTTTTTTGATACAAACGCACTACATAAGTAGCGCAAGGCAGGTCGGAGCGCAAACGCATTGACCCCCACTATGCAATGCACAGCAGGGGTCAAGCGGTATGTCCTTAAGAATGAAATCCAGAATTTAGCGAGCGTAGTACTCGACGACGTACTGGATGTTGACTTCAACTGGAATCTGATCGACTTCCGGCTTACGAGTCAAAGTAGCCTTCAAAGAGGCAAGATTCACATCGAGGTAACCAGGAACTGCTGGCAAAACGTCACGATGAACGCCTTCCGCAGCCATCTGGAATGGCACCATTGTCTGGCTCTTAGCGCGAACCTGAATGGTCTGGCCTGGCTTAACACGGTAAGATGGGCGATCAACAAGATTGCCATCTACCAAGATGTGACGATGCACAACAAACTGGCGAGCTTGAGCGGTTGTACGAGCAAAACCTGCACGCAAAACCAAAGCGTCAAGACGGGTTTCCAAATCGGTGAGCATTGCGTCACCAGTCTGACCTGCAGTGTGCGTACCCTTTTCGTAAGCTGCACGAAGCTGCTTCTCGGAAAGACCGTACTGAGCGCGAAGACGCTGCTTCTCGCGAAGACGTACTGCGTAATCGGACTCGGTACGACGACGAGTGCGGCCGTGCTCACCTGGAGCATATGGACGCTTCTCGAAAATACGCTGAGCCTTTGGGGTCAAAGCGATGCCGAGGGCGCGAGAAAGACGCACCTGACGGCGAGAACGCTGAATATTAGTCATTACTAATCCTTTATTCTGTCGTTATCTGAACGGAACGTGAACCAAACTTTTACGATTATTCACGCTGAGCCGGCCTCTCCAGTGCTTCTGCGTGTAAACACACGAACGCGAAAGCATTAAAACGCTGAAATAACGCCATAATTCTTGCGCGCCGACCCACTGATGGGCTAAGGCTCCAGATAATGCCTACGAAAATAGGCATCGTTCCCTATACTACTCCGCGCCGTAGAATATGCGCGACGACCTGCCTTTGTGCTTGAGCGTAGCGCACAAAGGCAATTCGGAGCGCTGAGCCGCTTAAAGCAGAAGCATTGCTTCTGCGCGGCGAAGACGTGAGCGCGGCTAATCCGCGCGAACGCTTTAAGCTACAAAGTGCGGAAACGGTTGACGCTTTTTGTACGTGATTTAAGTCAAATATGGTACAAAGTGCGGAAAATCGCTCGCGCGTTATGCTTTAAGCGCTCAGTCAAAGCGCGCGCGAAGAACGCCAGAGTCCATTGCGTAAACACAGTCAGCGCTTGCAGCGACCGATTCATCGTGAGTCACAACTAAAACAGCTGCACCAGAAGCCGCACAATCGCGCAGCAAAGACACAACAGTTTGAGTATTTTGCGAATCCAAATCGCCAGTAGGCTCGTCCAAAATCAACAAACGCGGCTTATTAATCAAAGCGCGCGCAATCATAACGCGACGCATTTCTCCGCCAGAAAGCTCGCGCGGATAGCAATGCGCAAGATCGTCCACGTTAAGTTGCTTAAGCAAATCCATAGCAAAGGAATTTAAATTCGCACAATCTTCTGTCTCAAGTTTTTGCGCAAAATCGCCTACTCGTTTAGAAGATGTGCGCGCAATCATAACAGGCAAAATAACGTTATCTAGCACATTCAAATTAGCAATAAGCGTTTGCGATTGCGTAACAAAACCAATGTTTTTTGCGCGAATCGCAGAAGTTTGCTCGTCGCTTATAGAAGGCATCGAAATATTGCATCCAAAAATCGTAACACTTCCGCGCGTAGGCTTTAAAAGCCCTGCAATCATGTTTAATAGAGTTGACTTTCCATTGCCAGACTTGCCCACAATCGCCGCAAAATCGCCAGCTTTAAGCGAAAAATCAACATTATCTACAGCAATAAACTTGCGATTTTTGCGCTTAAATTCGCGAGTAACGTTTTTAAGATTTACGACTAAATCGCCTAAATCGTTACTAACCACTTTATTCGCCATCTTACTCGCCATCTCTTAAAGTCAAATACGCTTCCCTGCTTGCGATTCGCCCCACAATAATCGCAGAAGTTACCAAAACACTAGCAAGCGAAAACGCTACAGAAATCGCAGCAAGCGCGCACACAAGCCAAACATTCGACTCCAAGTACGGCAATTGCAACTGGCTAGAAATCGCAATATTGTATGGGAACAAAATAAGCGAAGCAAACGCAACACCAATCACGCCACCTGCAACGCCAATCACAGCCGATTCGCGCGAAATCATGCCAAAAAGCATGCGCTTATTTGCGCCCAAAATCCTCAATGAAGCAAATTCCCTCTTGCGCTCCGATGTAGATGCCGCAAAAACGCACACAAGAATTAACACGCCCACAGCCCAAAACGCAAAAACGCCAAGGAAAATCGCCTTGTTTAGCACCTCTAAACTCTTTTTAGTCTGCTCGGTAATTCCGCCTGGAAAAACCATTCCAAGGCTTTTAATTCCGCTAGTTTTACGAATATTTTCCGCAACACTCTTAGCGCTAAAACCCTTGCGCACTTTTACAAGAACAGCACTAACCGCCTTGCGCGCGTATTTTGCAGGAATCGCAGTGTGCCCAACTTTCGACGAATACTTAACAACCGCTGGAATCGTGTCTCTGTTTACAAACACTGAGTTATCTAGGCTAGTGCCCGTTTTAGCAAGTTGCGCAACAATCGGCCATTCGTGCCCATACAAGCGAACCGTGTTTTGGTAAGAAACAAGCACGTTTGCGCCTGCAATCATCTGACCTTTTTTAAGCTCGCTTTTGTGTTGTGAATAAATCCATGGCGCGATTACAAAGTCACTCGTAGGGTCAAAACCTATGATTTGCAACTTTTCCGCGCAGCACCCAGCAGATAGAGAAGATATGTAAGTTTGCACGCTTGCTTTTTCAACGCCTTTTGATTTTCGCACAAAATCCTCAATATTGTTCGTAAAATAAAACGTGCTCGATCCGCCATTAGTTAGCAACGCTTCTGCACGATTGTATGTGTTTTGAGGAATAACCATAATATCCGCGCCAAGGCGAGCGCGCATGCTATTTAGGCCGTTTGAAAGATTTAGGGAGATTAGCGAGCCGCCAAAAAACACTGCAGCTAAGCACGCGGAAACCACGATTAACGCGGCGGTTCTTAGTGGCTTTTGCTTTAGGTTTTCTAGCGGCAATCGCTTTAATGTAATAGTGTGCATAATAAATTACTTAGATACACACTAGCAAGCAGATTTAGTATCTAGATACACGCTAACGGATGCAAACACCAACGCTAGTACAGATAACACAATCAACGTTGGACGCATAACAGATGCGCAATGCATCATTGGGCTTTTGCAAACACCAATAAGGAATGTTGTAGTAGCAATCATAAACAGAGAGTTAGCAATTACAGCAATATTTAAGCCAGCGCGAACGTGCTCTTTAACAAATAGCGCAATGATGCCTAGAATCGCTATAACAACGCCAATTCCAATAGCCACGCGGCTTGTGTAGTAGCATGCCATAGGCTGCATCATCATAGGCATTTTATGCATTTTAGGCATTTTGCTCATGCCACCAGTTGAGCATGGTTTTGCAAATGTCAATGGCGCTATAGCAATAAGAATTCCAAACACAATTGCGTGAAGCGATGCGAATAATTTGTTCTTCATAATAAATACCTCATTAAATCTAGTTATTATTTTTTTAGTGTTGCTTTTTGTTTGATGCAACACGCTTTACGGCACTCACGTTTGCAAGCGCCACGCCTTTTAAATCTCGTTTATAACTACAATCGCAATGATTCAGAACTTAATCGACTTCCCCTTGAGTCACAATCTTGAACATTTGCAGTTTTTACTTTTATTCTTTTTTACTTTTATTCTTCTTGCGCTTATATTTCTCTTACTCTTATATTTTTCTTACTCTTATATTTTTCTTACTCTTATATTTTTCTTACTCTTATATTTTTCTTACTCTTATATTTTTTCGTATAGCTTAATAGAAAACAAGTCTTGAATATTTTGTTTTCGTGTATATAATCATGCAATAGCTATAACAACATCACAATTAACAATCTAAAGTAATCTTCAATAAGATTGTATTATTTTGCATACAACATCTATAAAACGAGAAATTTTACAATTTTACAATTTCTCAATCGGAGCAACTCTTAGCATAAGTCGCTTTACGCCATCCGAACCAAAGTCAACTGTAATAATTGAGTTTCTGCCCTTGTCTTGTGTTTTAAGAACAGTTCCAAGGCCGTATGTGTCGTGCGAAATTTTATCGCCTTCATGAAAATCGTTGATGTTTAGGTGATTGTCTTTTTCTTGCAAACTTTGCTTTTTGTAAGATAATGACGATGTGGACGATTGCAAATTTGAGGTGGACGATTGACTTTGGTACGATGCGCTTGATTTTCTTGCGATTCGCGTGGTGACTTTGCCAGATTTTGAGCCATACGACTTGCCATAAGACTTTGAACCATACGACTTGCCGTATGAGCTGCCATAATGCGATTTGCTGTAGCGAGATCCGCTGTAACTCGAGCCTCCGTAAGTTGTGTACGAATCGTCACCCCAACCGCCGTCGCTTCCAAAATCGTCGGAGAAGTCGCCAGCAAAATCGCGGTCAAAATCGCGGTCAAAATCTCTGCCTGCTCCCCTTAGTCCAGCCCGCATAACGGCCGCTTCTGTACGTTTCCAGCAAATCAAATCCGCAGGAATCTCGTCCAAAAACTGGCTTTGAATCATCTCCGCAGACTTTCCCCATTGAGAGCGCTCAGCTGCCCAAGTAACGTACAAAATCTTCTTAGCGCGAGTTATGCCAACGTATGCAAGACGGCGCTCCTCGCAAAGCTCCTTTTGATTGTCAACACAGCGCGAATGAGGAAAAGTGCCCTGCTCCATTCCAGTCAAAAACACAACAGGATACTCCAAGCCCTTAGCTGTGTGAAGTGTCATAAGCGTAACTTTTCCAGTATCTTCGCCCTGGTCTGGAAGCTGATCCGAATCCGCAACCAAAGCCGTAGTCTCCAAAAAACCAGCAACATTAGCATCAGGCGTATTCTGCTCATACTCGGCTGCAACCGATTGCAATTGAGACAAGTTATCTACTCTAAATTCGTCTCGAGGGTCCTTAGACTCTCGCAAATCCTGCAACAATCCGCTTTCGTTAAGCACGTTCTCTACAACCTTAGAAGGCTTGGAATCGTTAGCTTTCATAAAGTCAATAAGCGAAGTCATAAGATCCCTAAAACTCTTAAGCGCATTAAAAGTTCTAGATGAAATACCAATTTGCTCCGCAATCTTATCTATTTGACTAAGAGCAGACCAAAAACTTATAGAATTTTCTTTTGCATAAGACGTAATCTGCGACTCAGCACGCGCACCAAGACCACGCTTTGGAACGTTTAAGATGCGGCGCATATTAACATCATCATCAGGGTTTGCAATCGATTGCAAGTAAGCAAGCGCATCTTTGACTTCGCGACGCTCATAGAACTTAGTTCCGCCAACAAGTTGATAAGGCAAGCCCGACTTAATAAGCGCATCTTCTAAGCTACGCGATTGCGAATTTGCGCGATACATAATCGCAATATCTGAGTAGTTTACGCCATCTTCGCCATCTTCGCTTGCCAAGCGCGCGATTTCTTGAGCAACCCACATTGCCTCGCCTTGCGCGTTATCTGCTACGTAGCCTACGATTGGCGATCCTTTGCCTAAAGAAGTCCACAACTTTTTAGGCTTGCGATTAGTGTTGTTAGAAATCACAGCATTTGCAGCGTCCAAAATGGTTTGTGTAGAGCGATAATTCTGCTCCAACATAATTGTTGTAGCGTTTGGAAAATCCTGCTCAAAGTCTTGAATATTGCGAATATCTGCACCGCGGAAAGCGTAAATCGACTGGTCGGAATCGCCAACAACCGTGATTGAAGATTGCGAAAGTTGGGCGGAATCTGGTGAAGCTGCAGAGGCTTCGGAAGCGTCAGTGGTTGCGAAGCGTGCGGAATTATCACCCACGCCTGCATCACCCACACCTGCAAGCTGGCGAATCAAAACGTATTGCGCGTGATTTGTATCTTGATACTCGTCAACCAAAATGTAGCGGAACTTTCGCTTGTAATACGCGCTAACTTGCGGATTTTGGCGCAAAAGCTTAACCGTTAGCATAATCAAATCGTCAAAATCAACAGCATTCGAAACGCTAAGCCTATTTTGGTACTCCGCGTAAACAGCAGCGTAAAGCGCATCGGCATTGCCAGCAGCATTAAAGCTAGATGCGCCAGATACAGACGCGCCTGGCTTATAATCTGGTGCGTAATTTTTAAGATTTTCTTGCCATGCAACCAAATTATTTTTGAAATCAGATATCTTAGACAATAAAAGTTTCGGCGTAAACTTTTTAATATCGATGTTCAATTCGGATGCGATTATTTTAACAAGACGCTCGCAATCCGAAGAATCGTAGATAGAAAAGCCTGATTTTAAGCCGATTGAATCGCCATGAGCGCGAAGAATCTTAACGCAAGCAGAGTGGAAAGTGGAGACCCACATGCTATTTGCGCTATTGCCGATTAAGCTTGCCAGGCGCTCGCGCATCTCCGCGGCTGCCTTGTTTGTAAACGTGATTGCAAGAATTTGGCTCGGCCACGCTTTGCGATTAGCCAAAATCCACGCGATTCGGCGCGTAAGAACACGCGTTTTGCCGCTGCCTGCGCCAGCTCCGATTAAAAGCGCGGGGCCAGTGTATTGAACAGCCTTGGATTGCTGTGGATTTAAGCCTTCTAAAAGCGATTGTGGGTTGATTTCAGGAATGTTGGAAGATTGTGCGGATGGCTGTGCGATTGGTGTGCGCTGGGATGATTGGGCAGACTGGCTGTATTGGGCGGACTGGGCGGATTGGCTGTATTGGGCGGAGGCAGCGGAAGAATCGAAAGCCGCCATAGAAGCAGAAACTTCGCTCGTCATATCTTCATTAATAGGAGCATCGATAATAGGGGCATCACCAACAGAAGCATCGCGCTGCTCGTCGAAAACTTCATTAATAAGAGCATCGCTCTGCTCGTCGGCATCTTCTGGATTGCCAAACAAATCAAAATCGTAACCGTACTTGCTCAAAAGCCACTCTCCCCCGTGTTCCAAATCGCAAAAATTAAACTCTAACCAATTTTAACGGACGGCAGCTAAACGCAAATCGTGCGTTTTGCAAATCAACGGCTTCAAGCTTAAAACGTAGCTCGCTAGCAATATTCCCGAGTTTGTTCCTTTTTGGTCGATTTTAGAAACAAACACGGGCAAAAATAAACAAACACGGGCAAAAACGGACAAAGCGACTTGGATGAGCGCTTAAAACGTCGTCGCGCAAGTGAGTCAAAGCTGGGGGTAAGCTATACAAATACACGCTGCACACGCAAAATACGGCGCAATTTGAAAGGAATAATCGTGCAAGAACTTGAAGAACGCATCCAAAAAGAAGGCATTGTTAAGCCAGGAAATGTTTTGAAAGTCGACGCATTCCTTAACCACCAGTGCGATTGCGCGCTTTTTGACGCAATGGGAGCCGCTTGGGCGCAACATTTTCAAAACACACAAATCAACAAAATCCTAACAATTGAGTCTTCGGGAATTGGAATCGCGTGCGTTGCTGCGCGTCATTTTGGAAACATTCCAGTGGTTTTTGCAAAGAAAGCGCAATCAATAAACCTGGATGGCGATCAATACGTGTCTACCGTATTCTCGTTTACAAAACAGCGCGAGTTCCCTGTAATTGTGTCTAGAAAATATTTGAGCGCAGACGACCGCGTTTTGATTTTGGACGATTTTTTGGCTAATGGCAAGGCTTTGCAAGGGTTGATTGACATTTGCGATCACGCTGGAGCCACGGTTGCTGGCATTGGCATTGCAATTGAAAAAGGCTTCCAAGGCGGTGGAGATGCGTTGCGCGAAGCTGGATATGACTTGGATTCGCTGGCGATTGTGGAGTCGATGGATCCTAGCGATGGCTCAATCACATTCCGCAAATAGCGATACTTTCGCATTTTATACCACACGATACTTCCGCATTTTGTACCAAATTCAGGCCAAAACACGTACAAAAAGCGGAAAAAATTGACGCACTTTGTACCAAAATCAACCCAAAACACGTACAAAAAGCGGAAAATGCGAAAAATGCGATTGTGCGCAAATTGTGAAAAAATTAAACATAATTCTTCACAAATCGCAATTTTGCGTAAAAATACGATAAAGTAGTTCGGTTGGTGTTTGAAACCTATTACTCTAAATGTGCTAGTTTTCAACATGCAATTTTTAATAATTTTCAATAAGATAGCTTGATCAAGATAGCTTTAATCGGCTAGTTTTCAACTGATTGGCGGCTAAACGTATGAGTGATGTTGTGATTGTAAGCGCAGCGCGCACACCGATAGGCAAATTCGGAGGCGCGTTGAAGTCGCTCACATCTGTTGATTTAGGAACAATCGCAGCAAAAGCCGCAATCGAACGCGCAGGAATCAGCCCAAAATCCGTAGATCAAGCGATTTTTGGCAACGTACTTCAAGCAGGCAGCGGTCAAAACGTTGCGCGCCAAATCGCCCTTAGCTCGGGGCTTGACGAGTCAAGTTGCGCAATGACAATCAACGAAGTTTGCGGATCTGGTCTTAAAGCCATTCGCCTTGCGCAATCTGCGATTTGCATGGGAGATGCAAAAGTGGTAGTTGCTGGAGGCACGGAAAGCATGAGCAACGTGCCGTTTTACGCGCAAAACGTGCGATTTGGTGGCATTCGTTACGGCAACAGCGCGCTGGTTGATGGACTAAAAAAAGACGGTCTTTGTGATGCTTTTACTGGCAAAGAAATGGGAGTTACTGCCGAAAACGTGGCTGCAAAGTTTGGCATAACGCGCGAGCAGCAAGACGCTTTTGCGCTAAAATCGCACCAGAAAGCCGTTTTTGCACAAAATAACGGAGATTTTGACGCGGAGATTGCGCCCGTGCAGCTTGCGGACGGAACTTTGATTAGTCGAGACGAGCATCCGCGAGCCAACACTTCTATGGAGAAATTGACTAAGCTTAAAACGTTGTTTGAGGCGGATTTTGGAACGCGCGAAGCTGATGGAATGCGTGGAGCGAACTGTGGCTTGAGCGAGGCGGATTCTGGCAGTCGCGAAACTGGTGGAATGAGCGAGGCAGATTCTGGCACAAAACACTCGCCTACTGTAACTGCTGGAAACGCAAGCGGTATCAACGACGGCGCAGCAGCACTCGTCTTAATGAGCAAAGACTACGCAATCGCGCACGGAATCGACTATTTGGCAGAAATCGTGGGATTTGCCGAGGGCGGAATCAGCCCAGATCTTATGGGATACGCGCCAAAACACGTTATGGAGCGCATGCTAAAAAACACGGGCTACACCGTTGAAAACATTGACCTTTTTGAGATTAACGAAGCGTTTGCTGCGCAAAGCATAGCCGTATGCCAGCAGCTGAACATAAGCGAAAACAAGCTGAATGTAAGAGGCGGCGCGATTGCGCTCGGTCACCCTCTTGGCGCTAGCGGAGCCAGGATTTTAACAACACTTCTTTACGCGCTTAAAGACAATCACATGCAAAACGGCGTTGCGGCGCTGTGCGTGGGAGGCGGAATTGGAGTGAGCATGCAAGTTAGGATGCGAAAGTAGACGTGCGATTGACTTGCGCGGTTGACGTGCGTGTGTTGCAACTGGAGTTGTGACGACTGAAGGATGCGTGTTGCGACACGCACGGAGTGTGCGTATACGAATGACACCACTTGCGGAGTGTCGCAAATCGCGCGGTTGCTGGCGACTTTGCGGATGCTTACAACACGCGCGACTGGTCGCAGTTATGCGGCTGCTAGCGAATGTGGCGGCTACTGGCGACTTGAAAAATGGCGTCAATGGCGTCAAAGAAACATTGCAAAAGTGAAAAACGTAAAAATGAAAATCGTGAAAATAGCGCAAAAAATGGAGAAACATGGCAGCTTTTCGAGAATTAAGCGTAGAACAGCGCATAAAAACGCTGGAATCAGAGTGCGCGCTTAGCGGCGATTTTGCGCAACTTCTGCTCGAGCAACTCGCGCAAAGCAGCGAAACAAACATTCCTGCAAGCGTTGCAAACAGCATGATCGAAAATCAAATCGGGCGATTCAGCCTGCCAGTAGGCGTTGTGCGCGGCCTAAAAGTAAACGGCGTTACTCGAAACGTGATGATGGCTACGGAAGAGCCGTCCGTAATCGCTGCCGCATGCAACGGCGCAAAAATCGCGTCGAAAAGCCTAGAAAACGGCGTTGTTGCACGCAACGAGCATTACGTTACGCGCGCGCAAATCGTTTTTGAAGACGCGGACGGAAGCGTAGCCCAAAAACTAGATAGCATAATGCGAGACGAGTCAAAACGCGCGGCGATTAGTGAGATTGCGCGCTCCGCGCACCCATCAATATACCAACGCGGCGGCGGATTAGAACGCGCGCAGGCGGCGGCGTTAACAGGCTTCGCCAAGCTAACACTAGACATAAACGCGTGCGATGCAATGGGCGCAAACATTGCAAACACCATTGGCGAAGCTGTTAAAACCCAGCTGGAAAGCTGGGTTGGGCGCAAGGCGCTGGTGGCAATTCTTGCCAACTCCAGCCGCGCGGCAACAGTCGCCGAAGTGCGCATACCCGTAGAAGCGCTTGTGACTAGCGCAAAAACTGCCGCGGCTGGAGATGCCGACGGCATGCGCCTTGCGCGCCGCATCGCCGCCTTAAGCTCCCTGGCCGCCGTAGACGCGGAGCGCGCTGCAACACACAATAAAGGAATCCTAAACGGAATAGTGGCTGCAGCACTCACATCGGGCAACGACACGCGCGCATTGCAAGCCGCCGCGCACGAATGGGCTGCAAAATCTGGCCGCTACATGCCTCTTTCAACGTGGACCTTGCAAAATAACGACCAAATCCTTTACGGCCGCATCGAAATCCCATTGCAAATCGGCACAGTGGGCGGCGCAATTGCCTCGCTCCCAATGTCAAAAATCGCGCTGCACCTTGCTAAAGTCAAGAATGCCAACGATTTTCGCAACGTTCTAGCAGCCGTAGGACTCGTGCAAAACCTGGCGGCTCTTCGCGCACTCGCAGGCCCTGGAATACAGGCTGGACACATGCGCCTTCAGGCTGCAAACATCGCCATCGCTTCTGGAGCGCATGGGGACGAAATCCAAAAGGTTGTGCACGCGCTTCTAAACGAAAATTCTTCAGATTTGAACACGAATTCTGCAAGAATAATTCTTGAGGATTTGCGCAAGCGCAGGAACACGTAAAACCGCAAAAACGCGCGGTTAATTGCCATTTTTCCGCTGAAAAATCGGAAGCTTCCGCACCGTAAAATTTACACCACTAAAATCGCCCTTAAAAAATTTACACCACTAAAATTACACTTAAAAAATCGCCCTTAAAAAACAGGAAACCATGAGCAACACACAAAAAATACCGAGCAACACACCAAACACACCCCAAAATCCGCCAAAAGTCGGTATCGACCGTATAACTTTCGCAACTCCAAATTGCTACCTAAGCATGCGCGACTTGGCGATTTCGCGCGGAATCGACCCAAACAAATTCACAATCGGCATAGGTCAAAGCCAGCAAGCGGTGCCGCCAAATCATCAAGACATCGTAACGCTTGGCGCTCAAGCTGCGCTGCAACTGATGCCGTACATCGATAGCAACCGCCTAAAAATGGTGATCGTTGGCACAGAAAGCGGCGTCGACGCCAGCAAATCCAGCGCGCTCTACATTCACAAACTGCTGAACCTTAGCGAGTGGGTGCGTTGCGTGGAAGTAAAAGAGGCGTGTTATGGCGGAACTGCGGCGCTTATGATGGCTCGTGATTACGTTCTGGCGCACTCTGGCGCGCAAGTTTTGGTGATTGCTGCAGACATTGCGCGCTACGGCGTTGGTACTCCTGGCGAGGTGACGCAAGGCGCTGGTGCTGTGGCGATGCTTGTAAGCGAGAATCCGCGCGTGTTGCAAATCAACAACGACAGCGTTGTAAAATCGGCGGAAATCCAGGATTTTTGGCGGCCCGTATATCAAAGCACGGCTTTGGCGCGCGGAAAGTTTTCAACCGAGCAATACATTCGCATGTTTTGCGACGTGTGGCAGCGGTACAGTGCGGAAAACGCCTGCAATTTCAACGATTTTGAGGCGATTTGCTTCCATCTTCCGTACACAAAAATGGGGCTTAAGGCGCTTCGAGCTGGGTTGGAGGAAAATTCGGGCGCGCCGCACGCATGTGATGGCGTGTTGCACGCAAATGATGGCGTGTTGCCTGAAAATGACGACGCGCCTATTACAAGCGATACGCGCGAACGTCTTCTTGCGCGATACCAAGACAGCACACAATACAGTCGTCGAATCGGTAATATTTACACTGGCTCACTCTATTTAGGCTTAATTTCTTTACTTGATTACGATTATTTTAGGAATTCTTGCGATTCTGCGATTGATGACGATTCATCAGAATCTACTGGCGATTCATCAGAGTCTGCTTGCGATTCATCAACGGTTGCTTGCGACTTATCTTCCGCAACGCACACAAACGAATCACCGACGCGCCTGTCTCCCCTACTCCCAGGTCAAAAAATCGGCTTATTCTCTTACGGTTCAGGCGCTGTAGCGGAATTCTTTAGCGCAACACTTGTTCCAGGATGGCGAAGCGCGCTGTTTTCCAATCAGCACATAAAAACATTAAACAATCGCACACAATTAAGCGTTTCGCAATACGAGGAGATGTTCAACAGCGCAGCGCCTTATTCTCCACAAGATTTTGTAAGCAGCCAGAAAAATCGAAGTGGCGCGCGATTCGTGCTTGACTCCATCACATCTCAAGAGCGCAACTATCGTTCTATCTAGTCTATCCGCATTTTGTAGCTCTAAACAGTGCGATACGTACCCCGTATATTGCGTTTTTCTTGTAATATTAACGAGGTATTCTGTAAAATATATTTTACTCTTGTGCGCATAATAAGTTTGTTGAAAGGAGATTGAATATGAAAGCTTTAGATATAGCATCAATTTTTATTGATCGATATGGGAAAACGCTAGCATTGACAAATCTCACTTTGAATAAGCTAGTATATTTTGCGCAGGTGGAATCGTTGCGTAATAATCCTGAGCGCCCATTATTTACGGATGAGATTCAAGCTTGGGAATATGGCCCCATAGAGCCTAGCGTTTATAACGAATTTAAGCAGTTTGGCAGGAATTGTATTTTTAATGCGCCTAATCACGAAACTAACCAGTATGCTGATCGCATTGTAGATACTGTTGTTGAAAAATATGCTTGGATGAATGCATTTGATTTAATAAATTATACTCATCGCGCTGGTGGTGCGTGGCACAATGTGTATGATGCTTTGCACAATAAACCGATTCTTATACATGATATTCTTCAGTCGTCAGATGTTGGTTCATATCCTGCTAGGAAAAATACGTTTATTAGTGCTGTGGATGCTGTAAAAAAACAGTATCCTAATACTTTACGTATTCTTGGTGATGCATGAGCCAGTATGATGCTCTATGATAGACCAAAAGATTTAATAGCTTAACACAAAAGTGGCTTGAACTTTTATTCAAGCCACTTACTCGCGGATGAGGCGAGATTCGAACTCGCGGTAGGTTTCCCTACAACGGTTTTCAAGACCGTCTCCTTAGACCGCTCGGACACCCATCCATGTGTGCTCGCTGCGCAATATGCGCATCAATCACACAAGCGAATAGCCTACCATAATCCCTAGGAAAAAACGCGCAGGCTCGCACCTAGTCGCGCCTATTTCCCAGCAACTCCAGCAAGTACACAAACATGTTGATGAAGTCCAAATAAAGATTAAACGCGCAAATAATCGAAACGCGCTTAATCATTTCTGGCTGATTAGCATACGCTTCAAAAATCGCACGCGTTTTTTGTGCATCGTAAGCCGTAAGACCTGCAAAAATCAGCACCGCAATCGCAGCAATAAATCGCATAGTTCCAGCGCTTGGAGCAACAAACATAAGAATTACCTGGCTCACGCACAACACCAACAAAGCCACCATAAGAATCGGGCCAGCCTTAAGCATATTCACTTTTGTAGTAAGCGCAAGCATTGTAAGACACAGGAAGAATCCAGCCGTTAAAGCCAAAACCATTGCAATAGAGCCTAGGCTAAACACAGTAAAGATCGTGCTAAGTGTAAAGCCTGTAAGTGCCGCATACGCATAGAACATTGCGCGCGCAGCAAAAACGCTCATTTTCATAACGCGCATTCCAAGCACAACAGCAAGCACCACTTGCGCAATAATAATGCCGAAGAAACCAAACCTACCCGTAGCATACAAGTAAGAGTAAAGCGCACCCGTGCTTTGCGTAAACATTGCAACAAGCGTTGTAACTATTAAGCCAACGGTCATCTCTGCGTAAACGCGACGCACACTCACTCGCTCTGCCTGCTCGCGCACATAAGTAGCCTGCGAGTCTACAATTGTTGGGTTTTGCGCAAAATCGCCAGCATAATTGCCGTTAAAATTTCCAAAATCTCCCATATATCCTCCTAAATCCTTATAAAACACTATAAAACATTATAAAGCACTATAAATCCTTAAGTATCTAATTATAGTACATTTGTACGACTATGCGTGTCGTGCTACAAAAAGCGGAAATGTAGGTCGTCGTTCGCGCGGTCTAAGCGCGCGAACGTCTTCGCCGCACGTAAAGTCCACTGGACTTTACGTTTAAGCGGCTCAGCGCTCCGAATTGCTTTTTCGCACTACGCTCTAAGAGCGAAGGCAGGTCGTCGCGTATTAGATTGTTACGACTCAGGCGCATCCTCCACGCGCGGCGCACCATTAATATCGCGATGAATCCCCTGCATTTGCGCCTCAATGGCCTGCAAATTCTGCGCACACTCAAGCAGCGTCTTGGAATGCTCCGCCAACTTTGCGTCCGGCAAATCCGCCTTATAACGCAACGCATGCTCCAAGCTCGCCCAATAATCCATTGCAATTGTGCGGAATTGCACCTCCACCGGCGTGTAATGCGCGCCCGACGACAAAAACACTGGCACAGCGTAAATCACATGCAAGCTGCGGTATCCATTCGGCTTTGGGTTTTTAATGTAGTCCTTAACCTGCAGCACCTGAATATCCGTTTGCTTGGAAAGGTATTGCGCAACCGCATACACGTCGTCGCGATAGTTGCAAATCACGCGGATTCCAGCCACGTCGAACAGGTTGTCGCGAATCGAACGCGTTGATATGCTTAGGTTTCTGCGGCGCAGCTTCTCAAAAATCGAGTGCACGGATTTTAGTCGCCGCTCCATGTGGTGCACGGGGTTGTGCGAAAATCGCACCTGAAACTCGCCGTCCAAAATCTCCAGCTTGGTGCTGATTTCGTACATCGCGCCTTCGTACACCTGCATCATGTTTACGAATTCGTCCATTTGATCGGGCGGAAGATGCGGCGTTTCGCTTTTTATAGATGATTTTTGCGCGGACTTTTCGTCGGCGGTTGCTTGCGACTTTTCCGCGACTGGCGCATTTGTCGCAGCGGCGTCTGGCGCCCCACCATCGCCAGCCCCTTGTAAGCTTGCGTAAAGTTCAGCCAAATTTAAACGATTATGACGATCAAGTATCACGTCTTTTTATTTTACTCGCAATTTTGCATTTGTTTACCAAATAGGCCAAAACGTAAACAAACGCAGGAAAAAGCAACAAAATCGAGAAATAGCGCTAGCATCACTTTGCGCGCGAAGGTATGTCGCCGCGCCCTCTTGTAGCTCAAAACCACATGTAGAGCTACAAACACGGGAAGTTTTACTCAACCATCTATTAGTTCTAAATACTTATTAGCAGCTTTACGTATTTTCGCAGAATCAATCCAGCCATTCGTAAATGATTTATTAACTGAATGAAGTAGCGTAAATAATGCGTTTGTAAGATTTCTCTTTCCTTTAGCTATGTTGTATAGATTATCAAAATGAGCTGCTTTATTCCTAATCTCTTTAATATAAATAAGATTTTTTGCTATTGTCTTCCTATCCTCATCATATTTTTTATTGCTCTTGGAATCATTCACAAATGGAAATGCGTTACATATAGATATTTGCCAAAGTTTTTGCTGTATGAGATTGTTTTTTGTTGTTTCAGAAGATCCAATAAGTTTTACCCACGTTCCCCACATTAGTTTAGATAAAATGTCATCATGAGTTACACTGCTACCAGCATGAGCGTGAACTGCGATTTTTTTGCTTCATTGATTTGATTTTTTATTAAGTCTTTAACTAAATCTGGCGTATATAGAGGATTAGTCCATGCTTCATTTTGCTTTTCTTGCAATGCAAGTTTGCGAAGCTCTAAATCAATTGAATTACGCACGCATATTTCCACGTATCCGATCTGCTCGTGTAATATTCCTGCTAATTCATGATTTGATTTGCATATAAGCATGGCTGTGCTCACATCATTATTCGCATCGCGCATATAACGTTCAAATCGTGCAACGCCGCAGAATTGTTGCGCTTCTTGAAGAGATATAAAAGATGTATTAACAGCCATTAAGACATTGTACATCTAGTTTGATATTTAACGCAGAAATACAATCACAAAATGAGTTGCGCAAAATGATTGCAAAAATACAAATCGTTATAGAGTGTGATAGAATTGACGTACCTGTGTAGGTTGCTCCTACACGTGATTTCATTGAGCTCTTGTTCATTTTGGACAAGAGCTCAGTTGCTTTATTCACATTCTGCAACTCAAAAGCTACAAATTCGGGAAAAGCGCTAGTGCAGTTTAACCTCTCCGCGCATCGTTCGCGCGTTACAGCGCGCGAACGTCTTCGCTTGCGTTGAAAGCACACCGTGCTTTCAACCTTAAGCAAGCTCAGCGCTCCGAATTACCTTTTCGCGCTACGCTCGAAGCGAAAAGGCAGGTCGTTGCGCAGTATGTGCTTGCCGCGAATATCCCACTTGCGCCGCCTCTTACCAGCCGCCGCCGTAATCATCATGGAAAGAATCGCCGCCGAGAATATCATCGCTATAACAAACAGCGTCATCCAAAGCGGCCACTGCACATGGTCTTCTGGCGCCGCAACAGGGTCTGGCAGCACGCGATACCCCGTAACCAGCAGCCTATGCGAGTTAATTCCGTACGGCGTGCACGTAAGCAGCGTTGCCAAATCGCGCCCAGGCTCGCGCTGCAGCAGGCTTATATCGTGCGGATCCACCACGTTTATGCGGAACACCTTGTATCGCAAGGTCTCACCTTGCACGTCTAGGTAAAAGTAGTCGCCCTTTTTAAGCTCGGTTAGCGAGTCGAACATGGTTGCGTTCGGCAAGCCCGTATGCGCGGTGATCACGGTGTGTCGCCCCTTGCCGCCCACTGGCAAATCCGTGCCGTACAAGTGCCCCGCGCCTCGCGCCAGCGTCTCTTGCAGCGTGCCGTGGTAAATCGGCAGCTTTACGCCAATCTTCGGAATTTTTACAATGCCAATAATGCCCATCGGCTCCTCAAGCGTTTTAAGGTAGCGCTTATAGCCAGGCGTGTTGACTATACTTTCCTGACCGTCGCCGCCGTACGGGTCTCGCGTGAGCATGTCTTTGCGCGTTGCGTTGTAGCGCTTTGCGTCGCGAATGTGCGCGCGCCGCACGTCGCCAGCCTGGTCGTGGTTGTATTTATCGTACGCGGTGGAAATCTCCTTGGAAACGTGATTGTTCCACAGCGTTGAGCACACAGGGTAGCTAAAGCACAAAATGCCTGCAAGAACCAGCGCAATCGGCTCTAGAATGCGCATCAGCGCGCTTTTCTTTTTAGTTATTTTTTTAGTTGTTTTTTTAGTTTTAAGTGTATTTTGGTTTATTTTTTTGTTTATATTTTGGCTTGAGATTGAGCGTGGAGTTTGCTCTTCGGCTGCTTGCGACTTTTCCGCTAGCAAACCACTCGCACCAGCCACACTGCTCGTGCCAGCCACATTGGAGGTACGCTTCGCCTTATTCTTAAACAATTTAGCAACCGCGCGCTCGCTTAACGAGTGACACCAATTGCTAATATCGGCTAGCTTCATAACTCCTCCAAGCTCAAGCTATTGAATTAAATAACTCCGCACTTTGTACCAAATTTGACCCAAATCACGTACAAACTCGGGAAAGATTAGAGCACTTTGTACCAGAACACGCCAGCGTAGAAACAAAATGCTCAACGCATTTTGTTTTAAGCGCTGCAGCGTGTCTTCTGGTACAAAGTGCCTAAATCTTTTGCATGATTAAACCAAACGCCACCTAATCCAGCGTTGGCTAATCACACACAATCACGCAGCCTGCTGCTCTTCTTCCTTCTTGCGATTCTTAAGGAATACGAACATACCAGAGCCAACAAGACCGAGGCCAATAAGCGCAAAGATAATCACGCCAGCAGCACCAGTTTCTGGAAGGTTAAACCAGCGCTTGTTACCTTCGCCACCGTTTGGAAGATCCTTGAATTCATAAACAAATGTAGAGGTCTTAGTGTTATAACCTTCACCACTATTATTTGCAATAACTTCCTCAACCTTTGGAGACAAAGCAAAGCCTTCTGGAGCATCGGTTTCCACAATGTAGAACTTCTCTCCAGCCTTAACTTCAAAAGCATCAGTCAAACCAGTGTCAGCAGTGCCATTTGTTGCGCCTGCAAGGCCATTAGCAATAGTGGTACCAGTTGTATAGCCCTTAGTAGCCTTGTTCTTGCAGTTAGACTCAGCACGAGTCTTATCCGCTGCGCAACTATCTGCATCAGCCTTCTTAGCAAAGACAGCAAACTTAGCATCCTTAAGCACCTTAGAAGTATCGGTTCCATCAACCTTCTTAATCTGGAACTTAACAAGCGTTACCTTTGTGTCTGGATCAGGGTTTGGAGGATTAACTGGGTCTGGAGTCGTACCATTCTTGCCGTGGCCTGGCTGATATCCGTACTTGTTGTAGAAGCCAGTATTGTCAGTAGGAGCATTTGCAGCAAGCTTGAACACAAGCTTAACGCTTACCTTTGGAAGCTTAGTTTTGTCCGTTTTATAAGCAGTCTTGATGTCTGTAGCAATGTCATCAAGACCACCGTCAGTAAACGTTACCTTAATGCGAACACGTCCATTTTCTGGACCATTTGCTTTAGAAGCTTCATACTTTTTAACACTAACCGTGTATTTACTTGAATCAATCGTAGTACTGCCAATCTTGACTTCCTTAACCAACGCCTTAGCATTTTCGGTCGTTAAATCACCAGTCACACCATCATACGCGTTAGTTAACGCATCATCCCACACAGCAAAGCCTTGCAAATCTTCCTTGGTGTAATTTTCAGGGCTGGTTTCACTTGTTGTAGTAACATCCGTAGTAATGGTGTATGGAATCTCATCGCCAGCGCCAACAGTGCCAGTGGTGTCAACCTTCTTCTGGATAGCATCCTTAGTGGACTTGTTCTTTGGCTCTACGTTTACATTGTATGTGTAAGTGTTATCCTTGCTGCTCTTCTCGCGAGTAACTTGCGGAATAGTCATGAAGAATGGCTTAGAAAGAACAGCATATCCAGGCGCAGCCTTGGTTTCTTCAACCTTGTAAAGGCCGATAGCAAGGTTCTCGAACTTTGCTTCGCCTTTGACAGTGCCAGTTTCGCCACTACCAGTTTCTTTCTTTGTACCAGGATTTTCAAGAGTGAGATTAGCCTCAGACTCTTTGCCGCTGTTCACTTTTTCAACGATTCCAGCAACCTTCATCCAGTCGTCGTACTGTGTAAGATCAATATCTTGATTATTAATCTTAGTTACCTTTTTAACGGTGAATTCTGCACCAGCAACTTTGTCTTTCTTTTCCTGACTCCCATCAGCTTTCAGTGCATACTTGTACTTGGTGATGGTAATGGTGCCTTTTTTCTGGGCAGCAGTATTACCAAGGTCCCATGGAGCCTTTTCTGGAGTATCAGCCGCCCAAGCGGAGCTGCCAGCAACCACGGCGCCAGCAACGCACAGCGTGCCAGCCATCGCGAGCGAGGCCACCGCGGCCACGCACTGCTTTGTTATCTTATTCATAATTTCTCCTTGTTTGTTTTGTTCTTGCGAACACTTTGAGAGATATGTGTTATGTTTTGTGTTGCGCACGGTCGGCGGAGTCATCGCAAAGCCGCATGAACTCTATCGGCGGCTACGATTTGCGCCGCGCGCAGCAAGATTAAATCCGAACCATGCTTCGGCATAATTGTCGTTACTATGTAACGCAACTACGTAACGCCATTGCCGACATATGGAACGTTGACACTGCAGTTTTTAAGCTGCAGAAAATTTTCATCAGCATCGCCACCTTTCGCTACGTCGCCTTAAAGCGCGAAGCTTTTTGGCAGTTTTGCGGATAAAAGCTTTAATTTTCACATTGCGCATCAGTGTCTCGCGCAACAACGCCTTACGCAGCAACGCCTCCAGCATCGCGCGCCCCCACTTGGTCTGTTCAAGGAAGAACCCAGCCGCCATAGCGCCCGTGCCAAGCACGCACACCACGCTCATCAGCATGTTCCAATTCACGCAGTCTTCTCCGCCCGTCTTCGGCAGCGAGAATTTAGGCGGATCGATCACGGTCACATTAACAGCAATTCTGTTCCAGTCTTTTCCAACGGTTACGCCGGTAAGCTGAGCTGCTTGCATATTTGTAGACGAATACTTTTTATCAGCACTAAGCCCAGCATCAACAGTGTTATTAAACACCGTCAGCGCATTCGGCTTCAACGCAAACACAGCGCACGTGTAATTTCCAGCCTTTTGAGGTACGCCAGCAATATCGTCTTCACTGCGAGACACAGCGTTTTCTATGCTGTTCGGATCTTTATCATTCTTCGTAAAGCCATACAGCAAGTTAGCCATGCAGTTCTTACTATCTTGACTGCAAGACTTTCGCTGCTCAGCACTTGCAAAAGCCCACGGCTTTACACTTTCGCCATAATTCTGATTAAGGTGCATATTGAGCGTATCGTCAAGCCCGCTACTCCACTTTTGCTCGCCTTGCTTAGTGCACATCATGCGCAATGAAATATTGCTACGATCTTTCAAGCTCCACGCGAGCACATACGGATTCTTAATAAGGCTCGTTCCGCTCATAACGGTAAGAGAATTAGCACCACCAAGCGTGTCATGAACAGGATCAGCGTCTTGGGATCTTAGCAATGTCATCTTAAGATCCTTGTCAGCTCCACTGAGACCTCCAACCGTAACTTTCGCATACACAGGCTTACCGTTGTTTCCAGAATCCGGGTCGTCCGAAGTGGAGCCATCCGGGTAATGGATGATAATCTCTTTCAAGTACGCTTTAGGAGCAACAGCTTGATCTGGGTGGAAGGTCACTTTGCCGTAACGCGTGCCGTCATCCTTGGAACTGTGCTTGCCATTCTTTTGCTTGGAAGGATTGTCAGGCTTATTGCTCTGCTCACCGGTGTTATCTGCGGCGTTGCCAGAAGCCCAATACGACCAGTCTAAAGACACCTTGTTTCCAGCAGTGCCGTCATTGTTTACTTCAAATCCGTGAGTAGCATCCTTAAACTCAAACCAAGTTCCGTCCGGAAGCGCACCAGCCTTCACAGCATCCTGGTATTTATCCGCACCGTTAGCACTCTTAACGCTTTGCGGCACAGCATTCTCAACCTTTTGACCAGCCGTAACGCTCACATCAACATACTTCGGGTTGTAGAAGTGGTTGTCGTTGTGAATGTGGATTGGTATTGCGCGATACTCGTAGTCAACACCTTTAACCGCGTTTTTGTTGCCGTTATTACCATCAAGCTTCCACTTGAAGTCTTTCAAAGGATCAGTGTTATTCTTACTTGCATCTTTGTTAAGTGTGCCAACAGCTGCATCGAATCTAGCAAGCAAATCGTTATTGTCTGTCTTAAACTGTTTTGCTTTAATCGCGTAAACTACGCACTCGTAGTCGCCGGATTCGTTAGCCTTGCCTTTAATCCACCCACGAGTACGCTCAGTGGTATCTTTTGAGTTACCATTTGCAATGTAATCGTCGTATAGCTGCCTATCAGGGTGGCACTGACTTGCATCCTTCTCGCAAGCTTTCTGCGCTGACGCATCTTCAGTATGATCCCAAATCTTTACATCTTGCATCTTAATACCAGCAATACCGCCCGACTGGTAGTGAGACTTAGTGCCGTCTGAATTAATCTTATTGCAAATTGTGCGCAAATTGATTTTTCCAGGCTTATACTTGGACCATGAATCAAGCCAACGGGTCGTCTTTTTAGAAATACTAAGTTCCTCGCCCTTAGTGAGTTTGATGGTAGTATCATTCCAGTCGCCGCTACCTTCACGATCGCCAACATTCAGCCGTAAATTACCAGCATCCTCATCATGCGATCGCGTAATGTCTACCTTCGCATAAATAGGTTTACCAAGATTACCAGAATCCGGATCTTCAGAAGTAGAACCGTCCGGATAGTACACAATAACCTGCACTTTGTCAGAACCAACAGGGAACCACTTGTGCGGTCGGAACGTAACCTTACCAAACTGACCCGTGCCATTCTTAGCTGAATTACCAGAGTCAGCTTTATTATCTTGATCATCCTCAAAGAATGTGTAGCTTAAAGGTTTCTTAAACTTAAACCAAGTTCCGTCCGGTAGATCACCTTCACGCACATCGTCTTGCGACGTATTAACATCGTTGGCAGTCTTCTTGCTCTTAGGCACCTCAGTGGCTTGTTTGGTACCAGCCTCCATGCTAATAGTCTTATACTCTGGGTTGTAGTAGTGAGCATCACTATGCACATGAATTGGGAAGGTTACCGAATCCCAATCGATATGCCTTTGAGTGGCTTCTTGAGGACTATCTTCACTACCCAGCTTATCTGTTAAGACTGATTTAATAACATCTTCAAACTTGCGATTACCCGGATTCTTTACAAAACCTTCTACAGCACTATTAAACTTAGTTTGTAAACCACCCTTCTTACCATTTTTACCCTCAAGGTCTTTAATAGCGTACACAGTGCACACAAAGTCGCCATTTTCCTTAACTTTGCCATGTAACCAACCCCAAGTGCGCTCTACGGTATCATGCTCATCACCGTATAAGTAAAGGTTACGGTTGCAGTTTTTACCATGAACCGTACATTCATCCTTATTCTTTTCAGTAGCTCTTGTCCATTGTGATGGTTGTTTATCAATAAATTCACCGCTTGTAGTATTACCTTTTCGACCGGCAAGTGTCAGACCATTAATACCATCAATCTCATAGCTTTCAGGTTTACCAGTTTGTGGATTCTTTTTATAGCAAAGCATGCGCTGATAAATTTTTCCTTGCTTAGCACTTGACCATGAGTCAAAGAACATTGGCTTAGTGTTACCAGTAGCGTCGCCTAACACTTCATCTTTATGGAAACGCATACCATTGTTATCATTGTCTTCAATTCGTCTTCCGCCATATTGCGAATAAACATTGAGTTTTAAATCATTTTTTTGGATTGGTTGACTAGTTACCTCTACAGGCGCATACACAGGCTTGCCAAGATTACCAGAATCCGGATCTTCAGAAGTGGAACCATCTGGATAATGCACAATTACAGGAGCAAAATATTCACCAAGCGTTACAGTTTTTTCTGGAGAAAAAGTAACTTTGCCATATCTAGCGTCAGTAGTACTATCTTCAGGCTCATCCTTGCCTGATTTCTTGTTACTTTGCTTATTGACAAATTTATACCATGTAAGAACATGTTTACTATCCTTAGGATACTCTTTTAGCTCAAACCAAGTGCCTTTTGGCAACCTAGTACCATTCTGCACAAGCTCCTGTTGACTCTTGTCATTAGCTTTCACGCCGTTAGCACCAGAATGGCTTACTGGAGCAGCCGATTCTTTAGACTTACCACCAGCCTGCACATATACCTTATCGTATTGAGGATTATATTTGTGAGCCAAAGAATGCGCAACAAAAGTTACTGTCTTAGACTGCCAGTCGTATTTTCTAGTATTATTATTCAGAGTAAAGTCATGTTTTTTTGCTTTGGCAGCATTATCAAAATCAGTTTTTGCTTGGCTTCCATCTCTCAAAGCAAACACGCGGCAAACGTACTTACCGCCCTTATTAGGCATGCCAGAAATCTCACCACGCGAACGTTCAATAGTAAAAGCGTCACCATCATACAACTTTGAATTATTGCACGTTCCATTAGTGAAGCAAGATTCCTGCTCCTTATCATCAGCGTGAGGCCATTTTTCAGTCTGCTTAAAAGTCAAACCATTAAAAGTATTATCGTTATACTCCTTGGACAGGTCACTAAAGGTATAGTCTGACTTTTCTACTTTCCCACCTTTTTGCGTTGTTTCCTTCCAACAGAGTGACTTTAACGATATTTGACCAATTTGATACTGAGCCCACGAATCAATCCAAATACTTGGTTTGAGTGGATCGTTAACAGTAATAGTGACAGAACCATTATCTCCTAAATTAGATCCTGCATAACCGTTATGAATATTCAACTTCAGCTCAGAATCTTTAGGATTTGGACGCTTAAGATTAACCGAAGCATACACTACGCTCTTATTAAAATCTCCATTTGCATCAGCATTACCTGCATCGTCATCAGTAGAACTAGAACCATCCGCATAGTGAACTACTACAGGAGTACGGTACTTCCCAGAATCTCCAGGATCCCTCCATTTGTTTGAATAAAAACGTACTTGCCCATTATTTTTATCTTGAGATTCTATGCGCGACCAACCAAGAACTGAATCGCTCTTTAGAGTATTCCTACCAGATTTTTTCGTATACTGTTGCAGTTCAAAAGTAGCATCTGACGGAAGAGGTCCAACTTGAACAATATCCGAGTGTTTCTTGCTTGCGTCCTTAACACTTTGTGGTTTGGCAGTGTAAACAATCGGCGTAACATATCTCTGATCATCACCGGTTTTTTCTGTCAAATCAACTGGAGTATAAACAGGGTTGTACAAGGACGCCTGTGAAACGATCTTTATTTTAGTTGGGTGCTGCTCCGTAACGAAAGAGCCACGATCATAATACTTACAGTTATACGGGTATCTAGAAGGATTAGGATAAGTAATTTTTGTCCCAAATTCAAGAACTTTGCCCTTATCTTCTTTTCTAGGATTATAAGTTACATGACCAGTTCTGCTATCAATATACACAGAACCCTCAGGCATATTAGATGGAGAATTAACTACTTTTACACCTTTAGGAATTTTGTTAGTAAGTTCATATTTTATTCCAAGATTGGTAGGCAAATTAGTAGTCGTACCACCATCGTATTCAAAACTGCCCTCCGAAGAATTACCTTCCCACTCACCGGTTTTTGCAAACGGTTTCACTGTAACAGGACGATGATATGTAGTAATAGGAATATTATCTTGCCCATACTTTTTATCATCTGAATTATTGTATTGAGGGTATGAAATCTCATCACCATTTGTCGGATTCATTTTTACTTGATGCTCAATGTAATCAGGAATACCATCACCATCAGTATCAAATGGACCCATAGCAGCCCACTTGTTACGTGTACCACTTCCCCAACTGCCAAGAGTACCATTTGAATTCCAACCAGCGATAATAGGCAATGTTTCCGGATTAACACCATCCTCAACGAAAGCCTCTATGTGCCACTTATATCCATAAGTGGTATCAGCCTGTCCCCAATCGGCTAGCACGCGACCAAACTTATTGCTGGAATCATTTGGATTATGCGGACTACCTCGCCATTTACGAATTTCACAAAAACCATATTGATTCTTAAATTCGCCGCAAGTAGCGTTATCGCCATATTTGCCAAAAGTTGCATTCCAAACAGTCTGAAAATCGTCATCGCCATCAGCGTAAGAGTAATTCCTACCTGTAGCAAATTCTGCAGGACGTTGATGATTATGTTTTACTTCATTTGAAAATACAAATTTATGTAATCCATTGTCAAAAGTACGCACTGTTTTCGTTCGTGTAATGTAAACAGAACTCTTATGATTTTCATCCCCATCCCTAAGACCCTTTGGAAGAAAAACAATAAAAAGCGGTCTACCTTCCCAAGACGCACCATCCTTAGGCTGATTGCCGTGAGGAAGTTGTTTCAACGAAGCAGAAGCAAACCCAATGGACTCCTGGTTGAAAACAATATCCCAGCTGATCTTAGTTCCGCTTTTGCCATAATCACTATCCCACTGATTATATTCGATATTCGGATAGGTAATAGAGATATCACGAACAGCATCGCCAACCCAGAAGTTGCCATCAGTAAAGTAGCCATTGCCAGCGTAATCCCACCAAGCCTGAGTTGCATTTGCTTCTTTTACCGGCGGCACTATGAGCATGGTTACTATGGTGGCAAAGGTGACAATTATTGCGAGAATCGAGTTTTGCAAGATATGCGATTTTCTTGCTGTTTTACCTACGTATGAGCCTAATGAATCATTCTCAGATGATGAAGAATATGAGGAAGAAGATGATGAAGAATTTACTTGCATATTTGAGTACGAATAAATTGGCGCACTGTGGTAATCGGAATCTGGGCGCGTTGAATAGGTAGAGTCAGAACCAGCAGGCGCATCTGCCACGCTATTCGCATTGTCAGTATCGCTCACAGAAAAAACCTTCTGCGCAATACGGCACACGCGAGATGTGAAACGAGCAAACTTTGCAGGTAACATAATCGACTCACCTTCGATTGTCATTTTTGGCTAGTTTGTACATCCTAGCCATTTTGGCAATTTCGGCTATTGCATAAGCAACACCCTGCTTTTACATGAATCCCAAAATTGGGCAGAATACTACACGTATCCAGTACAGAAGTACTAAGAGCATTCAAATACATGAACTAGCATTTAGCAATCGCAACATTTACACAACGCTTAATGCAATTCCACATGTGAGCACAACAATAAAGCAGCAGAACGCGCAGCTTTACTAAAGTACTCAAGCAAAAGCATTTAGCAAATATACCCCCCCCCCCAGAACGAATTGCAAGTTAAAACCTCTACAAATTGCGGAGTGCGTA
>CAMXWX010000010.1 GCA_947252975.1 uncultured Gardnerella sp. | reverse complement strand
GGAGATGTAGAAGCATACTTTGCATTACCATTTTCTTTAGAGAAATCACTTAAGTAGGTGGTTAATTTCTTTTCCTTTTCCTGCCATTGTGCTAGTCGCTTAGAAAAAGCTTGTTTTTTTGATGGCAAAACTTTGGAGAAGGTGTCAGCCATGGCAGATGCCATTGCGTCCCTAGCATCGTGAGAAAACCAAAGATATGGATTGTCTCCGTTAAGTGCTCCTACAGTACCTGCTGCACTAAGCACTTCAGCTTTAGCTGGGTGTACTTTGTTTGCCCAATCATCGTAGCCTGCACCATTTGTAACTAATACTTGTGCATTCTGCATATTTTTTAAATCTTTTGAGCTAGGTTTAAACGACGATATGTCTGTATCTGAGCCAGTCATAACTGATTCAACTTTGACGTCAGAGCCACCGATCTCTTGAGCTAAGCTACCCCAGGTGTCAACAGTGGATACAACGGAAATATTTGTTGCAGCTTTTGGTTTTTCTTTTGGTTTTTCCTCAGTTTTTCCACAAGCTGCAAATCCAAGTATTACTGCAGAAGCAATAAGGCATGTTATGGCAGTTTTTCCAAACTTCTTTACTGCACAAAGAACGGTACGCATCACTGTGACTCCTCCCGTGATAATGGTGCGTCGGCGCACGCAAAATTGTTAGTCGACCCATATCTTCTATACTTCACGATAGCCTATCCTTACGAATTGTGCGAGTTGGGAGGAAATTTTTTATGGCTATTGTGTTAGATGGTAAAGCTTTAGCTAGTAAAATTAAAAAAGATTTGGCAGCGCGCGTTGCTATTTTACATAAAAAAGGCATTAATCCAGGTTTGGGCACGTTACTTGTAGGTAGTGATCCTGGTTCGTTGAAATATGTTGCTGGTAAGCATCGTGATTGCGAAGAAGTGGGGATTAATTCTATTCGTTGCGATCTGCCAGAAGATGCTAGTGAAGATGAGATTCTTGCTGCTTTACAGAAATTAAATAATGACCCTCTTTGTACTGGATTTATTGTGCAACTGCCATTGCCAAAAGGAATTGATGTTCAAAAAGTTATTTCTTCTATTAATCCTGCAAAAGATTGTGATGGAATGCATCCGTATAATTTGGGTGAACTTGTTACGCATATTTCCGGTGATATTACAACACCTTTGCCGTGCACGCCGCGTGGAATTTTAGCTTTGCTTGATGAATACGGTATTGAACTTTCTGGTAAGGAAGTTTGTGTGCTTGGTCGTGGCATTACGGTTGGACGTACTATTGGCCTTCTTTTAACCCGCAGGGGAGTAGATGCAACTGTTACGTTGTGTCATACGCATACTCGGAATGTGCAGGAGATTATGCGTCGTTCTGATGTAATAATTGCCGCAATGGGTTGTGCTGGTTTTGTTAAGCCAGAAGATATTAAACCTGGTGCTGTTCTTGTTGATGTAGGCGTATCTCGTGTTTTTGATGAAGAAGCTGGTAGATACCGCGTAAAAGGTGATGTTGATTCAGCTTGTCGCGAAATTGCTGGAGCGTATTCTCCGAATCCTGGTGGAGTAGGTCCGATGACTCGAGCTATGTTGCTGGCGAATGTTGTAGATATGGCTGAGCGAGCACTTAATTGCAAATAAAATGCGACACGCCCGAAGTAAAACGTAAATTTTGGCTATGCCTGTATATAAAATCGACAAAGCGTGTGCATGGCATACATGCGTAACGTAAATACATAATTAAATATCGAGTAATATCCACCCCAAGAAGAAACCACTAATAACTAATGGCAGAGAATAATAACGAAGTCGCCAAGGTTGCGATTAATGATATTGGCACCGAAGAAGACTTCATCAAGGCAGTCGATTCAACCATCAAGAATTTTGATGATGGTGATTTAGTTGAAGGTACCGTCGTAAAGATTGATCACGACGAAGTATTGCTGGACATCGGCTACAAGACTGAAGGTGTAATTCCTTCCCGTGAACTTTCCATCAAAAAAGACGTTGATCCAGATGATGTTGTCGAGGTTGGCGACACCATTGAAGCCCTTGTTGTCACTAAGGAAGACAAGGAAGGACGTCTTATTCTCTCCAAGAAGCGTGCACAGTATGAGCGTGCTTGGGGTGACATCGAGAAGATTAAGGATGCAGACGGCATCGTTGAAGGTACCGTTATTGAGGCTGTTAAGGGCGGCTTGATCGTAGATATCGGTTTGCGTGGCTTCTTACCAGCATCCTTGGTTGAAATGCGTCGCGTTCGCGATCTTTCTCCATACATTGGTCAGAAGATTAAGGCTAAGATTCTTGAGCTCGATAAGAACCGCAACAATGTTGTGCTTTCTCGTCGTCAGTTCCTCGAGGAAACTCAGTCTGAAGTTCGTGAGACCTTCCTCTCGCAGCTTAAGAAGGGTCAGATTCGTGAAGGCGTTGTGTCTTCTATCGTAAACTTCGGTGCATTCGTTGATCTCGGCGGTGTTGACGGTCTCATTCACGTTTCTGAGCTTTCTTGGAAGCATATCGATCACCCATCTGAGGTTGTTAAGGTTGGCGATAAGGTTACCGTTGAGGTTCTCGACGTTGATCTCGATCGCGAACGTATTTCCCTTTCCCTTAAGGCAACTCAGGAAGATCCATGGCAGCGCTTCGCTCGCACTCATGTTCCTGGACAGGTTGTTAAGGGTAAGGTCACCAAGATCGTTCAGTTCGGCGTGTTTATCTCCGTTGAAGATGGCATTGAGGGCTTGGTTCACATTTCTGAGCTTGCAAACCGTCACGTAGAGAATCCAGAAACTGTTGTTAAGGCAAATGAAGACGTATTCGTCAAGGTTATTGATGTTGATCTTGATCGCCGTCGTATTTCCCTCTCCTTGAAGCAGGCTAATGAGGCTGTTGATCCAAATTCTGAAGATTTCGATCCAGCTCTTTACGGTATGCCAGCTGAGTACGATGCTGAAGGCAACTACAAGTACCCAGAAGGCTTCGATCCAAACACTAACGAGTGGATGGCTGGTTACGAGCAGCAGCGCGAAGAGTGGGAAGCTCAGTATGCTGCAGCTCACGAGCTTTGGGAAGAGCACAAGGCTTTCGCTGCTAAGGAACTTGCAGCTGCAGCAGAATCTGCTGCTGCTGACGGTCAGCAAGAAGAAGCTGAAAAGAAGCCAGCTAAGGAAGAAAAGAAGGAAGAAGTTGCTTCCAACTATTCTTCTGAAACAACTAGTGAAGGTGCTTTAGCTGATTCTGATCAGCTCGCAGCTTTGCGCGAACAGCTTTTAAGCGAAAAGAAGTAGTTTTCTACTAAAAGCGTATGAACAAGATGCCCTGTGAGTAATCATCAGGGCATCTTGTGTATTTCGATTATGACAATGTGCTCTAAATACTCTGATTTTATAATTTATATTCTGTAATTAAATGTGAGTACAACAAATTTTCTTTTAAGAAGCGCGATTATATGATTTTGTTAAAGCATTAATTAAGTTATTAAGAGGATTGGTGAAAATTATGAGTACATTTGATAACAATCAGAAGAATGCTCAGTTTCCTTCATACGATGGAAATAATTCAGCGAATAATGCTACTTTAGTAAGTTCTCGACATAAGCTTGCTGCTGGTCTTTTAGCGATTTTTGTAGGTGGTTTAGGGATTCACAATTTCTACCTTGGCTTTAAAGGCAAGGCTATTGCCCAATTGTTGATTTCTGTTCTTTCTATTGGTTTGCTTGCAGGTATTTCGATTATATGGTCATGTGTTGAAGGAATTTGCATTCTTTGCTCAAAGCCTGGGACTAAGTGGCATAAAGATGCTGATGGTGCAGAATTACAAGATTAACCATTTGTTTTCTTTTAATAACAATGCCCTGGTAATTATTTACTGGGGCATTACTTATAATTTATATATGACAATAATGCGGATTGCGGTAACAGGCGGAATTGCAGCCGGAAAATCTACTGTAGTAAACCATTTGCGTTTGCTTGGTGCGTTTGTTATTGATTACGATGTTTTAGCGCGTAAAGTAGTGGAACCGGGAAGCGCAGTATTGCAACACATAGTAGGTATTTTTGGGGAAAATGCTGTTAAGAATGATGGTTCTTTAAATCGTGCGTTTATTGCGGAGCGTATTTTTGGTGACGACGATGAACGTAAGCAAGCGTTAAGTAAGATTGAGTCTATAATTCATCCTGCTATTTATGATTGCGCAAAGCTTTTAGAAAGCGAGTATATTAGTAAAATTTCTAAGGAAAATTGCAATGCTAAAGAAAATTGCAACGTGTTGGACAGTATAAATTCAGTTATTGTGCATGACATTCCACTTCTTGCGCAAGTAATCGACAGCATTCCATTTAGTTTTGATCATATTATTACTGTTGAAGCGCCTCAAGAAATTCGCGTTAAGCGAATGATAAGCGAGCGGAACATGACTGAGAGTCAGGCTTTAGCGCGCATAAATAGTCAACTTCCAAGTAAAGTTCGAAAAGATATGGCGGATTTTGTAGTTGATTCCACTAAACCAATGGAATCTATGCTTAACAGTGTTGACGATACGTTGAAATCATGGTTGCGCGAAATAAACAATAAAAGTGCTGAAATTGCGAAATTGGGGAAGTAAAGAACTGGGGAAGTAAAAGATTATGTCGAATAAAATTCAGCGCACAAACAAGCCTTTTGTAGTAAAAGCGCCGTATGCGCCTTCGGGTGACCAGCCGCAAGCAATCGAAGAGTTAGCGAATCGCATTGAAAACGGAGAAAACGACGTTGTTTTAATGGGTGCTACTGGAACTGGTAAAACTGCTACAACCGCTTGGCTTATTGAGCGTTTGCAACGACCGACACTTATTATTGAGCCGAATAAAACTTTGGCAGCTCAGCTTTGCGCGGAATTTCGCGAGCTTATGCCAGATAATGCCGTGAGCTATTTTGTGTCTTATTACGATTACTATCAGCCGGAAGCGTATATTCCGCAAACAGACACGTATATTGAAAAAGATTCGAATATTAACGACGATGTTGAGCGGCTTCGTCATGCTGCTACAGCGAATTTGCTTACTAGACGCGATTGCGTTGTTGTGGCTACTGTTTCTTGCATTTATGGACTCGGTACTCCAGAGGAGTATGCCGAGCGAATGCTTATGCTAAGCGTTGGCGAGCAACTTGAGAGAGATGATTTATTGCGTCAATTTGTGAGTATGCAATACAAACGCAATGACATTGCCTTTACGCGCGGAACTTTTAGAGTGCGCGGTGACACGGTTGAGATTATTCCAGTGTACGAAGAATTAGCTGTGCGAATTGAGTTCTTCGGTGACGAAATCGACAGAATTACTATGTTACATCCTCTTACAGGAGAAGTAATTCGCCAGGAGAGTAGTGTTCATATTTTCCCAGCGTCTCACTACATTGCAGGACCGGAGCGCATGGAGCGCGCGTTAGAGGCGATTGAAAAAGAGCGCGACGAGAGAGTAGCTCAGCTTAAAAAGCAGAACAAATTGCTGGAAGCTCAGCGTTTGGAAATGCGAACTACGTACGATTTGGAGATGCTTCGCCAAGTTGGTGTATGCCCAGGAGTGGAGAATTATTCTAGGCATTTTGACGGACGCGATGCAGGCACGCCTCCGCATACTCTGCTTGACTTTTTCCCGGATGACTTTTTGCTAGTTTTAGACGAGTCGCATGTAACAGTGCCGCAAATTGGAGCTATGTATGAAGGCGATGCTTCGCGCAAAAGAACGCTTGTAGAACATGGCTTTAGACTGCCATCGGCAATGGATAATCGACCGTTAAAGTGGAAAGAATTTTTGGAGCACGTTGGTCAAACTGTGTATCTTTCTGCAACGCCTGGAGATTACGAGCTTGGGCTTTCAGATGGTGTAGTTGAGCAAATTATTCGCCCTACCGGCTTGCTTGACCCTAAGATTGAGGTTCGCCCTGTAGAAGGTCAGGTTGACGATTTGCTTGCGGAAATCAAGGCGCGAGTAGCAAAAGATGAGCGCGTGCTTGTTACTACGCTTACGAAGAAAATGGCGGAAGACTTAACTGATTACTTCCTTGAGCTTGGTGTTAAAGTTGAGTACTTGCATTCGGATGTCGATACTTTGCGCAGAGTTGAGCTTTTGCGCGAGCTTCGCGAAGGCAAAATTGATGTGATTGTTGGCATTAATTTGCTTCGTGAGGGTTTGGATTTGCCGGAAGTTTCGCTTGTTGCGATTTTGGATGCAGATAAGGAAGGCTTCTTAAGATCCTACCGTTCGCTTATTCAGACGATTGGTCGTGCTGCTCGTAACGTTTCTGGGACTGTTCTTATGTATGCGGATACTGTTACGGATGCTATGAGTAAGGCGATTAGCGAGACAGAGCGCCGCCGTGAAAAGCAAATCGCATATAACAAGGCTCATGGAATTGATCCTAAGCCTTTGCGAAAGAAGATTAGCGATGTTAACGACATGCTCGCTAAAGAGGATGTTGATACGCAAACTTTGCTAGCAGGCGGTTACAGAAATGCTAATAAGGCTGGGAACTCGCATTATGGAGTGCCAAAAGAGCCAAATCTTGGGCGGCAAAGCAAAGAAAAGCGTATGGCGAATATTTCTGAGCTGCCGCAAGACGATATTATGTCGCTGATTAAAAATTTGAGCGAGCAAATGCATGTTGCTGCGCAACAGTTGCAATTCGAGCTTGCAGCGCGATTGCGCGACGAAATTCGCGATCTAAAGAAAGAGTTGCGTCAAATGGATGCGGCTAATAAGTGAGCGTAATGAGTGAGCTAATAAGTGAGCGTTGCTCATAAATGATTGTGTGTTATCGTGCGTTAATCGCAAGCTAATCGTGAGTTAATCGTGCGAAATATGTAATTTTGGGCTTAAAACTACTTAATTAGTAAGAGAGTTTAATTTATTCAATCATGTGAATTAAAGATTATTGGATTACTTTAGTTAGTTTAAGTTATATACAATGCAATGACAATATGTTGAATGTAAACGAATGTTTGCGTATAGTAAAAGAAGATGGAGGTGTTGTATATGACTACTACGAATTTAAATATTAGAACAGATAAGGGAATTAAAGAACAAGCTGATAAGATTTTTTCAGAACTCGGGCTCAATATGACAACAGCGATTAACATGTTTTTGCGAACAACTATTCGTGAGAACGGGATTCCATTTTCTCTTAAATTAGAGGTTCCAAATGATACAACGATTGCTGCTATTGAGGAAGGTAGACGAATTGCGTCTGATCCTAGTGTAAAGGGTTATCGGAATATGGGAGATCTTAAGGCGGCTCTTGATTTATGAAATATGAAGTAAAATTCACGAATCAATTCAAAAAAGACCTTAAATTAGCTAAGAAACAAAATAAAAATACGGATAATCTTTTAAAAGTAATTGATGTTTTAGCTAACGGTGGTGTGCTAGAAGCTAAATATTGTGATCACGCTCTGACTGGAAAATATAGCGGAACAAGAGAATGTCATATTGAACCAGATTGGCTTTTAGTTTATGAAATTAAGAATGAAGTTCTTGTTTTGATGTTATATAGGCTTGGTACGCATTCAGAATTATTTAAGAAATAAAATAACACATTTTTAATCTACAGCTTTTTTATTGATAAAAGGTTTAATGCGTGGCTGCTTTAGGCTGAGCTTGTGCAGAATAAGCAGGTTGCAAAGTAGTCTGGCTGGTGTAAATCGTAAGCATGCTAGGCATTTGCGCTAGCTAGTGTTAGCTATATAGTGCGTTAATCGCGGCTAATCGCAAGCTAAACGCGATTAATAAGAGAGCGTAGCTAGTTGTGTTTAATCGTAGTAAATAGATATTCCTTGAGTATTTTTTGTGAGCGTTCACAAAACGCCGAATAAATACAATAAGCGGTCACAATACGTTGATACACTGGAAAGCGGAATTGGGCGTTTTATGGTTTTATCATTAAATCGCTCATAAAAAATAAACAGAAATAGAAAATAGGTAGGCATTATGCGTAAAGCCAAAATCGTTGATACTATTGGTCCAGCTACCGAATCCTTGGAAGGTATTACCAAGCTTGTTGAAGCTGGTATGGATGTTGCTCGTTTGAACCGTTCTCACGGCACTCCTGAAGATCATTTGCGCGTTTACAACAACGTTCGTGCAGCTTCCAAGTCCACTGGCCGCAATGTTGCTGCTCTTGTTGATTTGCAAGGTCCAAAGATTCGCTGTGGATGGTTCAAGAAGAATGCTGAAGGCGAAGATAAGGTTTATTTGGAAGAAGGTCAGGAGTTCATCATCACTACTGATGATGTTGAAGGTGACGAGCACCGCACTTCTACAACCTTTAAGGGCTTGCCAGGAGATTGCCACGCAGGCGACCCAATTCTTATCGATGATGGTAAGGTTCGCCTTGAGGTAACTAAGGTAGAAGGCAACGACGTTCACACTAAGGTTATTGTTGCTGGTCCAGTTTCCAGCCACAAGGGCATTAACCTCCCAGGCGTTGCAGTTTCCCTCCCAGCTTTGACTGAAAAGGATGAGGCTGATCTTCGTTGGGCTATTCGCACTGGTGCTGACATTATTGCTATGTCCTTCGTGCGTTTCGCTACCGATATTGATCGCGCTCACGAAATCATGGACGAAGAAGGTCGTCGCATTCCAATCGTCGCCAAGATTGAAAAGCCACAGGCTGTTGAAAACTTGGAAGAGATTGTTAAGACCTTCGATGGCATTATGGTTGCACGTGGTGATATGGCTGTGGAAATGCCTCTCGAAGAGGTTCCACTTGTCACCAAGCGTTGCATTGAGCTTTCTCGTCGCTATGCAAAGCCAGTTATCGTTGCTACTGAAGTTCTTGGCACAATGGTTAACTCTCCAGTTCCAACCCGTGCAGAAGCTTCTGACTGCGCTAACGCCGTTCTCGACGGTGCTGACGCAACAATGACTTCTAACGAAACTGCTGTTGGTAAGTATCCAGATGTTACCGTAAAGACCATGTCTCGCATTTCTCAGTACGCTACTGAGCACGGCTATGATCGCATTCCTGCTGTTGAGCTTGACATGTCTAGCACCGGTGCAGTTTCTTCTGCAGCTGTTGATTTGGCAGATAAGCTCAACGCTAAGGCTATTGTTGCGTACACTCAGACTGGACGCACGGTTCATCGCATTTCTCGCGAACGCCCAACCGCTCCAATCTACGGCTTGACTAACAATGAGCACACTTATCGTTGGTTGGCTTTGAGCTGGGGTACTGAAGGCTTCTTGATTAGTGAAGATTACCATGACATGAACCGTCATGATTTGATGATCTTCACCGACAAGGTTCTTCGCGAAGCTGGTAAGGTTTCCGATGGTGATCAGATTGTTATCTTGAGCACTGCTCAGGGTGAACGCCAGGCTGGTCGCACTGACTCCATCTACGTTCACACCGTCGGTGCTTGCGACTAATTGCTTGATTCTGCGTTTCTTGTACTAATACGCTAGTTCTTCTAGTTTAAGTGCATTTGCGCAGTAGTATAGTTTGCGTAATGCGCGCTAGCTGTTTTGCAGTTTGCGCGCATTATGTTATGTATGATCAATATTGTTGATTTGCGACACGCGCAAAACGCTTTAACTATTTGCATGTGGCTTAAAGTGTGCTATAGTCAACAAGTCGCAAAAAAATGCGGAAAATTAAAAATGCCCCTGTATCCCAATTGGTAGAGGAAACAGCCTCAAAATCTGTGCAGTGTGAGTTCGAGTCTCACCGGGGGCACGTGCACGACGTCGCTTAGCTTGCTAGGCGACGTTTTTATTTTATATTTTAATGTCTCGTACATAAACAATAAGCGTATAATAATAAAAGTATTCTCGCACAATGAAAGTGCTGTACGTGATGTGAAAGGAACAACGATGATCCACAGTGCACAATTGCAAGCAAGTGAGCGTAAAAAAAGTAATTATGCTTGCGAATTAATCAATAATTACAAGCGCAATGTAATGTGCTCTTTTGCTGCAATTGCTGCTGTAGCAACGGTATTAATGTGTATTTTTGCTATTGTTCCAAACTCTTCGGCATTTGCTTCAACTAAATCAACAGACGGTCTTCCGCCAAAAGGTGTGATCGTTACTGCTTTTCAGCAAAATTGGAAGAGTATTGCAAAAGAGTGTAAGCGAACTTATGGTCCTGAGGGTGTGAGTTATGTACAGGTTTCGCCGCCGCAGGATCATATTAAAGGTAAAGCATGGTGGACTTCTTATCAGCCAGTTAGCTACAATCTAAATTCAAAGCTTGGCACTGAAGACGAGTTTAAAAATATGATTACTACTTGCAGGGCAGCTGGTGTTGGAATTGTTGTTGATGCTGTAATTAATCACACAACCGGCGATAGTAATAAAGATACTGTAGGTGTTGGCGGTAGTAAGTATGATGCGGCAAATCAAAGCTATCCGGATGCTGGTTACACAAAAGATGATTTTCACCAAATAGATAAAGATATTTACACATATAAAGATGCGCAAGTTGTTTGGAATTATCGTTTAGTTGGTTTGCTTGATTTGGATACTTCTAAGCCTCATGTACAAAAAATTCTTGGTAACTATTTTGCAAAATTGCTGAAAATGGGTGTTGCGGGCTTTAGAGTTGATGCCACAAAACATATGTGTCCTGAAGATGTGAAAGGCATAAAAGAAGCTGCTGCTAAAGCTGCTGGAATGAAGCCTGAAAATATTTGGTGGATGCAAGAAACAATTGGTTTTCCTGAACAAGATCCTAAAATTCAGCCAGATCAATATGTTGGTACAGGTGAAGTAGATGAGTTTGAATACTCATATCGCTTGCGTAATTATTTCTATGGCTCAATTGAGAATTTGTCTCATATTACAGATCAGCTTATTCCTAATAAGAAAGCCGCTATTTTTGTGACTAACTGGGATACTGAGCGTGACAATTCGACTCGAGTTCTCACTTATAAGGATGGAGCAAAGTACGAGTTAGCTAATGCTTTTATGCTTGCTTATCCGTATGGAACACCAAATATTTATTCTGGATATAGGTTCACGCAGCGCGATGATGGTGCTCCTGGTGCAACTGATATGCACATTCCAGATGTAAAGTGCGGAAAGAATTCTCAGTGGCAGTGCACTCAGCGTTGGACTTCGATTCGTGGAATGATTGGATTCTACAATGCTGTTAAGGGCACGAAGGTGACTCAATGGCAGGATGACAACGATAATAACATTGCTTTTAGTCGCGGAAACAAGGGATTCTTGGCGATTAACAATACTGATAAGCCTAAAAATGTGAGTTATAAAACTGATTTGCCTGATGGTGAGTATTGTAACGTATATGCTTCACGTAAATGCTCTAGCACAGTTACTGTAAATGGTGGGAAAGTAGAGATAACTATTCCAGCTTATTCTGCTATTGCTTTGCATGTTAAGGCTGTAGAGCATTTTGGAAGTACTTCCACGTTTAGTACTTTGTTAATGATTGTAATTGTTTTCGCTGTGCTATTGATTGAGTTAGTTCTGATTCTATGCAAAAAATAAGGCAGGTTCTAATAAGTAAGCTGCGAAGTGAAAGACGGCTGGAAGTAAATTTATATTGACATTATTACAGTTTTTTGTATAGTTATTGCAATATTGTCAATATGTAGATGTTATAATTTTCTCCGCTGATAATGCATATTTATAACGATGGCTGGCAACATAGTAGTGCTAGCCATCGTTTGTGCATTGAGGCTATTAATGCGCCCAAGGAAGAAGCGTGTTGATACCAATGGAGGAAAGGATACTGATGAGTCATCGTCGACACTTTGCATCGAAGATGGTTGCTATTGTTGCGTCTGTTGCAATGCTTGTAACTGGTTTTGCTGTTACTGGTAGTGCAAACGCTGTTAGCGATAGTTCAAATAATGAAAATCTAACTCTTAACCGTAAAGGTGTTATTGTTACTGCATTCCAGCAGAATTGGAAGAGTATTGCTCAAGAGTGCACTAAAACTTACGAACCTGAGGGTGTGAAGTATGTGCAAGTGTCTCCTCCGAATGATCATGTAAAGGGTTCTCAGTGGTGGACTTCTTACCAGCCTGTGAGCTATAAGCTTGATTCTAAGCTCGGTACTGAAGTTGAGTTTAAGCAGATGATTCAGACTTGCAAGGCTGCTGGTGTTGGAATCATTGCTGATGCTGTTATTAATCACATGACTGGTGCTGGTAATAAAGATAAAGTTGGCGTTGGTGGAAGTGAATACGATGCTGCTACGCAAACTTTCAAAACAGCTGGATATACTAAGGATGATTTCCATCAGAGTGCTGAAAATATTAAAAATTACAAGAATGCTGAAGAAGTTTGGACTCACAGGCTTGTAGGTTTGCTTGATTTGGATACTTCAAAGCCGCATGTTCAGCAAGTTTTAGGCAAGTATTTTGCAGATTTGCTTAAGATGGGTGTTGTTGGTTTCCGTGTGGATGCCGTTAAGCATATTTCGCCAGCGGATATGAAAGCCATTAAAGCTGAAGCTGCAAAGCAGGCAAATACTACTCCTGACAAGATTTGGTGGATGCAGGAGACGATTGGCGATCCTTCTGAAGCTCCAGAAATCCAGCCAGCTAAGCATTTAAACGAAGGCGAAGTCAACGAATTCCAGTATTCCTACCGTTTAAAGAACGATTTTTATGGATCAATTTCGAATCTAAAGAGTATTACTAATGGGCTTGTTCAAAGCGATAAAGCTTCGATTTTTGTAACAAATTGGGATACTCCTCGCGAAAATTATGTGCGCACTCTTACTTATAAGGATGGTCCTCGCTACGAGCTTGCAAACGCGTTTATGCTTGGCTACCCGTATGGAAACCCAAACATTTATTCAGGGTACAGGTTTGCGGATGGACATAAGGATGATGGTGCGCCTAATGCGACCGATACGTCTGTTCCAGATGTAAATTGTTCTCCAAAAACTGGCTGGCAGTGCACTCAGCGTTGGACTTCGATTCGTGGAATGATTGGCTTCTTTAATGCTGTGAATGGTGCTCAAGTCACTAATTGGCAGGAGAGTGACAATAATAACATTGCATTTAGCCGCGAGAAGAAGGGTTTCTTAGCAATCAACAATACGCCAAACGCAAAGAGAGTTTTGTATAAGACTGATTTGCCAAATGGTGAGTACTGCAACGTTTATGCTGCAGGTGACTGCTCTAAGACTGTTAAAGTTGAAGATAGCAAGGTTGCTGCGACTATCGCTCCTTATTCTGCAATTGCTTTGCATGTGGATGCAACTAAGGATAACGTTAAAAAGATTGCAGCGCGCAATGAATCTGATCCAAAATACAATGTCGACGATGTTCAAGACCAGTCAACAACTGTATATTTCAATGCTAAAGGTAAAGCAGGTAATCCAAGTTCTGTAAATATTCATTATCAAATAAGTGGTGATAATTGGACTGCAGTTCCTGGATTGCCAATGCGCAAAGTTTGCAATGATTGGTTTGCAAAGACTATTACTAATCGTGGTGAGTTTAAAGCTGTATTTAACGACGGTGGAAGTAATTGGTATCACGTAAATGGTCAGAAGAGTGGCGATTTCACTATTCCTGCTGGTGCAAAGAATTATGTAGTAAACAAAAATCTTGTCGGGAATGCTGATGTTTCTGATGTTCCTTGCAAGGTTGAATCTTCAAAACCTTCTGCATTAAAGACAAAGATTGTTATTCACTATAATCAAAAAAACACGAATAAAGGTGTTTATATCTGGGGTCTTAAAGATGCAGATGGTAGAGAGATAAAAGGCTGGCATGCGTTTAATGGTCAAGACGCTTTTGGTAAGACTTACACAGTTGAGGCCGATGGCACTTACGAGAGTGGAAAAGTCGGATTTATTATCACTACTGATCCAGGAACTGATAATAAAAATTGGCATAAGGACGGAACAAAAAACCGTTTTATTTATAATATCGAAGATGGAGTAGGTCAAGCTTGGGTTATAAGCGGGAATGAAGATACTTTTGCTGAACCGCCATCTGAAGTTGCTGACAAGCTTAATAACATTAAAACGTTAAACGTTACTGTTCACTACCGCAGAACAAACAAGGATTACGCTGGTTGGAATCTTTGGACTTGGTATGGTAAGCAAGAAGGCGTAAAGCGAGATTTTATGGCTCATGATGATTTCGGAAAGATTGCAGAATATACATTCAACGATGATTCTGGTGTGAAAGATCCGAAGTTTATTGTGCGCTATTCCATGCAAGGAAACGATTGGGTTGCTAAAGATCCTGGTGAAGGCGATCGCGCGATTCCTGCAAAGGCAATCACTGTAAGCCAAGATGGCAAAACTGGCAACGCTGAAATCTGGCTTATGCAGGGTGATAGTAGAGTTTACTTAAGCCCAAATGTAATCAATACAAAGTCTAATGCTATTAATGCTGATATTACTTCTTTGAAGGAATTTACTGTAAATGTGAGCGGTGACCCTTCGGAAGTAAAGAAGGAAAATGTTACTGTAACTGATGTTACAGATTCAAAGAAAGATCAACATAAGGCAGTAGAAATCTCGCAAGTCGCTGTTGTGGATAATAAGATCGTAATCACTGCAAAAAACGACTTAGATCTTAAGAAAATGTATGAAATCAGCATTAAGGGTGTTGGTGGAATGCCTAAAACAGTGTCTGTGTCAACTGTTAAAGGCTCTAAGATTGTTCGCACTGATGAATTTGATAAGAAATACGCTTATGCTGGCGACGACTTGGGTGCTGTTGTAAGTGGTAATTCTACGACTTTCAAGCTTTGGGCACCAACTGCTACGAAAGTTGAGCTGGTAACTTATCAGTCTGATGCTGAGAATGCTCCAGAAGATAAAACGCAAGAGATGAAGCTTGAAAGCAATAATAGTGTGTGGAGTATTACTACGAGTGATGCAAATGCTGGCACTGCTTATACGTACAAGGTTCATTTTGCAGATGGTGCTGTTAATAATTCTCCAGACCCTTATGCAAAAGCTGCTGTGCGAAATGGAATGAGATCTGTTGTATTCGGTGGCAGTATGGCAACACCTGTAACTCGCATGGCATCGTTTGGTAAGCGCCCAACTGATGCGACTATTGCAGAAATGAATATTCGCGACTTTTCGATTCATGAAAGTTCTGGCGTAGATGTTGCAAAGCGCGGCAAATATCTCGGTGTAATTGAATCTGACACTAAGAATGGAAGCAAGTCAACTGGTTTGGATTATTTGAAGTCCCTAGGCATCACTCACGTGCAAATCATGCCAATGTATGATTTTGGTTCTGTGAATGAAGCAGGAGATTTGAGTTACGGCAAGTCAGGTGCTCAAAACTGGGGCTACGATCCAATCAATTACAACGTTCCAGAAGGTTCGTATGCGTCTGATTCAGCAAACCCTGCTACGCGTATTGCGGAACTAAAGCAAATGGTTGACGGTTTGCATAAGGCTGGCTTGCGCGTGATTATGGATGTTGTTTATAACCACGTTTATAACGCTCAAAAGAACGCTTTTGGCCAAACTGTGCCAGGTTACTACTTCCGTTACAACGATGACGGCAGCTTTACTAATGGATCTGGTTGCGGAAACGATACTGCTTCTGAGCGCAAAATGATGCGAAAGTATATTGTTGACTCTGTAAAGTATTGGGCTAAAGAGTACGGTATTGACGGCTTCCGATTTGATTTGATGGGATTAATTGACCTTGAAACCATGAAGGAAGTGCGTAAGGCTGTTTATGACATTGATAAAAACTCTATTATTCTTGGCGAAGGCTGGGATATGAGCCAATTGCCTTATGGAAACCGCACTATTCAGCCTAATGCGTATAAGCTTGCAGACAATAATGGCGTTGCATTCTTTAACGATTCCTTCCGTGATGCTGTAAAAGGCAAAGGAGATGATGATGTTGCTGGATTCGTGTCTGGGAATAGAGGCAGTGACAATCTGGTAATGCAAAATCTTTACGGTTGCCAGCCTGGAAACTCAAGTTGCACTGATAGACACTATGCGAATGCAGGTCAGACTGTGCAATATGTTGAAGCTCACGACAATCTTAATCTTTACGATAAGTTGAAGAAATCTTTGCCTCATGAGTCAGAAGAGAATCTTAAGAAGCGAGTAATGCTTGCTAATTCGCTTGTAATGTTTGCTCATGGCATGCCATTCTTTGAGCTTGGTCAAGAGTTCTTACGAAGCAAGAACGGCAATAAGAATAGCTACAATGCTGGTGATAGTGACAATTCTGTTAAGTGGGATTTGGTTAATAAGAATTCTGATGCTGTTGAATACTTCAAGGCATTGATAAAGTTAAGAAACGAAATTCCAGCTTTACGCGATTCTACATATTCTGATGTTAATAAGAATATGCATTGGATTAAGAGCAGCGATGGTATTAATGCGTTTAGTGTTGATGCCAAAGATAAAACGTATGTGTTTATTTTCAACGCTAATAGTAGTGAATCTACTGTGAATATTGGCAAAGGAAAGTATCACGTGCACATTGCTGATGGAAAAGCTAATGGTGATGATGCATCAAAGTTCCCTGAAGCATCTGTAGACGATAGTGGAAATTACAAGGTTTCTGCTCTTTCTACTGCAGTGCTTGTGAAGGTTGCTGAAAAGAAGAATAATAAGAATTCTATTGATCTTGAAAAGGTCGCTGAATATAAATTGCATCCTGCTGACGTAAGCGAACTAGTTAATGGTACTGTGAATCCTGCGCCTGAGCCATCGCCGGCACCTGGTCCTGTAAATCCTCAGCCTGGTCCTCAACCTCAGCCTCAGCCTGGTCCTGGTCCTGTGACGCCAACGCCTCAGCCACCTGCTCCTGCTCCTGTAGTTCCAACACCAGCTCCTGGACCTCAGCCGCAGCCTGGTCCGCAACCAGCGCCAGTTCCAGCTCCAACTCCTGGTCCTGTGAATCCTGCTCCGGCTCCTCAGCCTGGTCCACAGCCTTCGCCATCACCTGCTCCGGCTCCGGTGCCAACGCCTCAGCCTGCACCAACACCGTCTCCGGCACCGGCTCCTCAGCCTCAGCCATCTGAGCATGAAACTCCAGCTAAGCCGGATCAGACTAAGCCGGATCAGTCTAAGCCAGATCAGACTAAGCCGGATCAGTCTAAGACTGAAACTCCAGCTGAGCAATCTGAACAGTCCGCGCGTGCTAAGTCTGAACAGTCCGCGCGTGCTAAGTCTGAACAGTCTGCACCGGCAAAGTCTGAGCATTCTGCGCCAACTAAACCAGCAGAATCCACTCCTGTACCTGTTGCTCCGAAAACTGTTCAGCAGCTTAATCCAGAATTAAAGGGAACTCTTAGCGTTGGTAACAATAACGTTGCAACTGCAGGTGTTGTTAACAGTGTAAGAATTAATCTTGTAAACAGCGAGTTCATCGAGCGTTTGCAGCGCGATGGAGTAGTTTATGCATACGCGTACATTTACTCGTCTCCTCGTTTGCTTAAGGGTGCTGATGGTTCAAAGTTTGTGACTGTTCGCATGGTTAATGGCAAGCCTCAGTTTGATGCTCAATTCCCAGCTGGATACATCGGAAAGCATACGGTTGTTTTGGTTGACGAGAAAGGTAATCAAGTTGCTTGGACAGATATCACAGTAACAAACAATGCAGTTTCGCAACAGCTTCATAGTTTAAGTGCAACAGGCAGTAATATATTCGTAGTTACTGCTGTATGCTCAATACTTATTGCTGCTGCGAGCGTATTGCTACTTCGTATTAAGAGTCACAAGCGCTATAGGAATTCGTGAGGTTTTTATTAGTAAATAAATAAACTAATAAGTTCGCTCATTATAAAAGCCGAGGATAATTGCATTTGTTGCGATATCCTCGGCTTTGTGTTTGAAGCAGGGTATAGAATTAATAGATAGTTTGGTTTTTTATAACTGTATGTGAATGTTTTACTAATAAGGAAGAGAAAGAAGAAAATCATGTACTGCGTTAATTGCGGAGCTATTTTAAAAGATAATACGAGGTTCTGCACGCAGTGTGGTGCAGAAATTACTTCTTCAGCAAATAATACTCAGTCTCAGCAAGCAGAGCAGCCTCATCCTGAAGCGCAAACGCAAGTATTTTATACCAGCAACATTCCTAATCAGTATTATCGCCCTGAAGCAAATACACAATACCCGTATCAACAACAATACGGGTATGCGCAAGTTGCTGCTGAAAATGATGCGAAGCGAAGGAATATTATTATAGCTATTATTGTTATGATTGCTGTTATTCTTTCAAGTATTTTCGGGTATTGCATTTGGGATTATATGAGACCAAAACAAATTCCTTACGAAACTTTGCGAAAAGAAATTATGAAATCCAATAAATACGCGGATTATAAGTTGAAAATTGTTGACTCTGACGTATCTAAATATCCTCATGTAAAACTGTACTTTTCGCTTACTGATAGTAGTGGAAAAGCTTTGGAAATCGATTCTCCTACTGCTGCAATTCGTGAGAAGATTGGTGGTGGCAGAGAAGCTGAAAGACTTATCCATAAAGTTGAGCGCATTAAAGATAAACAAGGTGTTAATTACGAAATTCTGCTTGATAAATCTGGATCTATGGAAGATTCTATAGATACGATGAAACGTACTATGAGTGATTTTGTGCGCAATCTTAATTATAAGGTTGGCGATACAGGAGAGCTTATATCTTTCGATAGTTACTTAATGTATATGGCAACGTATACTAACGATAAAGATCGATTGCTTACAGGCATTGATAATATGACTCCTTACGGCATGACAGCTTTGTATGACGCACTTTATACCGGAATTACTAATGCTTCTAATCATCCTGGCTTTAATTGCGTAATTGCGTTTACTGATGGTCAAGATAATGAGAGTACTCATACTGCTGATGAGGTTATTTCTTTAGCTAAAGAAAAAGGTATTCCTGTATATTTGATTGGTACTAGTGAAGCTGATTCAAGTACTCTGCAAAATATTGCGAATGAAACGAATGGTTACTTCTGGGATATGAATTCAATTTCAGATATGCAAGAGGTAATGAATAGAATTCGAGTCAATCAAGATAATGTTTATTGTTTAGAATATGATTCTGATTCTTCTTCGAATGCGTATGCTGATCGAGTGGTTTCTGCATTGGTTGCAGATTCCAAGAATCATCAGTCTGGTGGTATTGGTGATGATTTGTCGTTTAAGCCAATTAAGAAGAAGAATTATAAGAAGGGTGCAACTCGCTTCGTGCTACATAAGGGCGATGTGAAGTGGACTGAAGCTAATAGTGCATGCATGCAAGATGGTGGTTACTTAGTAACTCTTACCAGTAAGAGTAAAGAGAAAAAGGTAATCAATATGGCGAAAAAGGAAGGCGTTAAGTATGTGTGGATTGGCGGTTATACTTCGCAACGTGAGAATGGTGACGTATTTGCGCACTGGGTTACTGGTGAAAAAGTAAAGTATGAAAACTGGTTGCCAGGAGAACCAAGTCGAAACGATAAAGATGGAGAGCCTGAGTTCTATCTTATGCTTTGGCGTTTAAATGATGAGTGGTCTTGGAATGATCAGCGCGATGATTTATTTACGACTCCTACATTGCGTAAAACCTTTAGCGGTAAAACTGGCTATGTTTGTGAGATAAATAGGCATTAGTATTACGCTACTACTTTTTGGTTCATTTTTAGCGAATTAGAGGAAACTCGTTATGCGAAAGCAAAGGACACGTAAACTACAAAGCAGTCCGCATTATGTAGATGGTCGCACTATGCAATATCGTAGTGCTCAGCATCATAATCAAATTGCAAGTGTTGTTCCAAGAAAGCGTTTTGCTGCTATTTTAGTGGCTATTATAGCTATTGTTTTACTTACAATATCTATGTTTGCTGCAGTATCTGTTATGCGCTCGCATTTTTTTAATGTTTCTTCTAAAACTTATGTTAGTAAGAAAACAGTTAACCCTGCGGATGTGGCTAAAAAACTTGAAGCACTAAAGCAAGCACGTAAAAGGCAAGCAAGACGGGGGATTGACCCTAATAGCAGTGTTGTTAAAAATGTGCTATCAAAGATGTCTCTTGAAGATAAAGTTGCTCAAATGTTCATAGTTAAGCCTGAAGAATTAGCTGGAACATACGGGACTGTGGTATCTTCTGGCTCGCAAATGCAGCAGTCGTTTAATTCCATACCTGTTGGCGGAATAATGTATAGCAGGGAGAATATTCAGAATCCTAATCAAATTCAGCAAATGATTTCTGGGTTGCAATCAATAAGCGAATCTAGAGTGTCACTGCCTGCTTTAGTAGCTGTTGATGAAGAAGGTGGCACTGTTGCGCGAGTTAGCTCAAATCCTCAAATGGGTGTTAATTCCTCGCCTAATATGAGGGATATTGGAGCGACTAAGAAAACTCGCAAAGCTTATAAAACTGGTGCTTACATTGGTAATTATCTTTCGAATTTAGGTTTTAATGTTGATTTTGCTCCAGTTGCTGATGTGATTACTAATCCGGATAATAACCTGATGATCAAGCGTTCATTCGGCTCTAATGCTTCGCTAGTTGCAAATATGACAGATGCGTTTACTGACGGTTTGCAAGAGCATCACGTTTTTGCCACGTATAAGCATTTTCCTGGTCATGGCTCAACTTTTGAGGATTCTCACAAAGGCGTTACTGTTTCGAACCAAACTCCACTTGCGTTAAGAAAAATAGATTTAGTACCATTCAAAGATGCTGTAGACACTGGTGTTAAGTTTATTATGGTCAGTCACGTGTCGTATCCGAAGATTACAGGTGATGATATTCCTGCTAGCATGTCTGAGAAAATTGTTACTGGTTTAGCTCGTAAAAAGCTTGGTTATAAAGGTATTCTTATTTCTGACTCTTTAGGAATGGGCGCAATATCGTTGCGCTATTCTCCTGGAGTTGCTGCAATTACAGGAATTAAAGCAGGCATCGATATATTACTTTCTCCTGCAAATTTGCGTCAAGCGTATTATTCTGTTGTTAATGCAGTTCGTCAAGGTGATATACCTGAGTCTCGAATTGATGAGTCTGTAAAGCGAATTATTGCAGTAAAATTGCAAATTGCTCAGCAATTAAAGAGTCAAAATGTAAAAAATTCTAAAATAACTAAATGAATCAGCGTGTTGCATTTATTTAAGTAAATTTTTTCTTTTACATTATTTCGGGAGTTTCTTTATTTAAAACGAGATTTTCTTTGCAAAATAAGGATTTACGAATAATAAATTTATAAATATTTTTGTAATAATTATTTCATTAGGAGAATATTTTTGAAAAAATGTTTGCATTTGTACTTTTATGGTGTTAGCATCATTTCCAACACAAACAAATATCGAATACTTCGGTTGGGGTTTGTGCGTGAACCACAGTTAGTATTAATGAGTTAAGGAGGCAGACATCATGCTTAACATGAACATGAATGCTGAATCTTTCGATACTCTTAATGCTGCACGTATGTGGTGGTGGCAGTCTTCTTTTTGGCGTGAGTTTACTCTGAAGTTTTAGAAGCTGCGTATAAAAGCTTGTAAAAGACCTCCGGGTAAGCCCCGGGGGTCTTTTTGTATACAAGCCTTAAATTTCAAAAATAACCAAATCACAAATCACAAATCACAAATCACAACAAAATATTCGATAGCTTTGTATTCAAATAATATGAAGCTTAAACAAGGAGAGAAATCATGGCTAATGAAACTAATGAAAAAGTTATGGAAGCTACTAGCGGCGTCGCAAATGCAACTGCTGATGTTGCGTCGGTAATGATGAAAAATGCGAAAGTTAAGAATCATGCACTAAATATTACTTCGTTAGTGCTGGTTGCAGTTCTATTTGCAGCAGGATGCATTCTTGATTTTACTGTTGCCAAGCCTCTTTCTATTGGAAATATCCAGCCTGAGTTTGTTATTGCTTCATTCTGCTTGGCGATTTTGTTGGTTCGTCCAAAGATTTATCAAGGAGCTATTATTGGAGCTCTTGCTGCAACATTAATCCAACTTAATACTTCGATTCCATTCCTTGAATATGCGTGTGACATTCCTGCTGCAATTATTATGACAGCTATTTTAATTGGATATGTCCATCTCTTCCCAAAGGATGCTGCTCGTAAAGTAAGTGTTTTCCCATTTATTGCAACTTTTGTTACAACAGTAATTTCTGGTTGCATTTTCGCTTCTATTGCTGCTTACTTTATTCTTCATTCTCCAAACATGGTAATCGTAATGATGCCAATTATTTTTGGTACTGCTGCATTTAATGCGATTATTGTTGAAATTCTTTATACTCCATTGCGACTTGTATTGCACAAATAATAAATAATGTAACTAAGAAATTCTTATGATTGCATGTTTAATTGCACGTTATACATCATTATTAACGAATGTGTTTAATGCGTATAAATGTATAAAGTCATAGAAGTATAAATATAAAGGTATAAAAGCAAGTTGGCATCAGTCTAATATGATTGATGTCAACTTGTGTTTTTGTGTTATTAATTTTTTAGCGTTTGCTCGGTGTGTTAGAGTTAGGAATGTTATGTCTCAGCAAGAAAAATATGTTGCAGATAATCATTTAGTTGATTCTGCCGAACCGTGTAAAGAGCCTATGAAAAAAAGTGATGAATCAGTAAAAGAAGTGCCATTGCTTGAATTAAGCAATGTATCTTTTCGTTACGATACTCATAGTGATGAAAGTGTTGCAAATAAAGATAAAAAAGACAATGAAGATAATTGCAACTATGCTCTTCATAAAGTAAACCTTAGTATTCATCAAGGTGAATTCGTTGGAATTATTGGACCTTCTGGGTCTGGTAAAACAACTCTTGCTTCACTTTTTTCTGGAGCAATTCCTCACCATTATTCGGGAAAGTTTTTCGGAACTGTCAGAATTGCTGGTCATGACACTACTACTCTTGAGCTCACTAATATTGCTTGTTTAATTGGCTCTGTTATTCAAGATATTGATGCGCAAATGGTTGCTGCAAACGTTGAAGATGAGTTGCTTTTTGGCTTAGAAAACTTCGGAGTTTCGCACGATGAAATTCCTGAGCGTATAGCAAATGCACTAGAAACTGTTGGTATTAGCAATTTGCGAAATCGTGATTTAGATACGCTATCTGGAGGTCAAAAGCAGAAGGTTGCAATAGCTGCTATTTTGGCTTTAAGGCCTAAAGTGATGGTTTTAGATGAGCCTACTTGTGCGCTGGATCCAGTTTCTTCACGTATGATTTTCGACGTTTTAAGTGATTTGAATAAAAACTTTGGTATTACTATTGTAGTGATTGAGCAAAAAGTAGCTTTATTAAGTGAATATTGCAAGCGTCTTATAGTGCTTTCTAAAGGTGAGCTTGTTCTCGATGCTCCTGTTTGCGAAGCTCTTAAAGATATAGAGTTACTTCGTAAAGTAGGTATTAATTATCCACGTACTACGCGATTGCTTAAACAATTGCAAGATGAACAAATTTGCGATCCATCACCTCTTAGTGTTGGCGTTGATGAAACTGTAAATACTATTGTTAAAACTTTGCGTTCTGATTATTTTAAACTTTCTAATCGCGATGATGTGTATGATGTAGAAGCTGATTTAGAACTTAATAAAGAAGATTCTAAAAGAGCTAACAATGCAGTTAATAATATTGATAAGCCATGCCTTTCAATAGATCATGTGAGTTTTGCTTATGCAAATGATGTCAAGGCTCTAAAAGATATTTCATTTGATGCTTATGCTGGTGAATTGATCGCATTAATTGGTAAAAACGGTGCCGGAAAAACTACTATTACAAAAATTATTAACGGTTTACTAAGACCTACTGAAGGTAGTGTGACAATTGACGGTATCGACACCAAGCCATTGCGAATTAGTCAAATAGCAAAATATGTTGCGACATTATTCCAAAATCCTGATCATCAATTATGTAAAGAGACTGTTCTTGAAGAAGTAGAGTTGAGCTGTATTTTAATTGGTGAAGATTCTAGTCAGGCGAAAACGCATGCAATGGAAATTATTGAGAAACTTGACTTAAATCCTACTGACAGCCCATTCATGCTTTCTAGAGGGCAGAGACAAATGGTGGCATTGGCTGCAACTGTCGTAACGCGTCCTAAAATACTTGTTCTCGATGAACCAACTTGTGGGCTTGATTACCATGAATGCGTGAGAATTATGCAAGTAGTTGAGGAGTTGCGAGCTCACGGTTGTTGCGTGATTATGGTTTGTCATGATATGGAAGTTGTGCTTGATTATGCAACTAGACTTATAACGATTAATGATGGAAAGCTTATTATTGATGGTTCAGCGCATGATGTTTTTGAAAAACTAGACGTCTGTTCAGCTGCTTCTTTATATCCACCATTATTGTGTGCTGTTTGCCAAGGTTTGGTTTCTAACGGTTTTAAGCAATGCTATGGATTGTATACGCGAAAAGAATTAGTTGAAGCGTTGCGTTTTGGTAAAATCGCAAAACTTAGTCAGAATAAGCAGCATAATCAGCAGAATAGTTAGAAGTAAAATAAAGGCATCTGATATTTATGAAAACGAGACTATTAACATATCAATCAGGCAACACATTCCTTCACCGCACAAACCCTATTGCGAAGCTAATTCTTGCTGCGAGTATTGTAATAAGCGTATTTATTGCTAAACAGTATTCTGTACTTATTGCGCTAGCTGTTATTATTTTTGTTGGCATGGCTTTTACTCATGTTGTTAAAACATTATTTGGCCTTATTAAAGCTATGCTAATAATTTCTTGCGTAATGTTTTTGCTACAAACTGTTATTGCTCAAAGTGGGAACTATATTTTTCTATGGTTTACGTTAAGAGGTATTGATATTGGAGCGAAAGCTTCTTTGCGTTTGTTCTGTTTTGCTTTTCCTCTTGTTACAGTGCTAACAGTAACTAAATTAAACGATCTTGCAAATGCTGTAGTCCAATATTTGCATATTCCATATTGTTATGCTTTTACTATAACTACTGCGGTTCGTTTTGTGCCTATTTTTGCGCAAGAAATGTCTCAAATCACAGAAGCTCAAATGGCTCGCGGAGTTGAATACGATAGTAAAAATCCATTTAAAAAATTAAAACTTATGATGCCTCTTATTGTGCCTCTTTTGGTTTCTTCAGTGCGTAAAGCAGATAGTTCTGCGCTAGCAGCGGAAGAGCGCGGCTTTTATTTGCGTACACGCAAGTCTTCGTATTACAAATACCCATTCGGATGGCGTGGATTCTTGTCTTTAGTTATTTCTGCACTTATTATTGCTTTACCAATATGCACTTCAATCTTTTTGCCAAATTTAGTGTAAAATATTTGTGTAAATCATAAATAAATAAATCATAAATAATTTATGAGGCTTTTGATGAAAAGTGTAAAAATTTGGCTTAAGGGTGCAAGAATTTACACGCTTCCAATAGGCTTAGTTCCTGTTGTTATGGCGTTTGCGGTTTCATTTAGAATGATGCGATTTTCGTATTTTGAAGAACCAATTATGCATCTAGAGCAATGTTTTATACAATTTTTCTTGTGCTGCATGGTTGCTGCGTTTATGCAAATCGCCGTCAATTATGCCAATGATTATTGTGACGGATTGAATGGCTTGGATGAGAATCGTAGTTTGCGTGCTTTAAGTAGCAATAATTCAAAGCCTTTATGCGATGTATCTTGGCGCCTTGCAAATGCTGGAATTTCCCCGAAATCTGTGCTTAAAGCTGTAATAATTTCTGCTTTTATTTCTTGTATTTTTGGTTTGATTATTGTTTTGCGAACTGGAATATATTGGTTTATTTTACTTGGAATTGCGTGCTTTGCTGCAGCCTGGTTTTATGCCGGGGGTAAACATCCTTACGGTTATAAAGGTTGGGGAGAAGTAAGTGCGTTTGTATTTTTCGGTCCTGTTCCTTTTATTGGTTCGTTATGCGCAATTACATATGGAATTGGTATTCCAGAAACTAGTATATTTATTAATGGCGGGCAAAGGATTTTGGCTTGTTTGCTAATATCTTGCATTCCTGGTGCTTATTCGGCTTGCTTAATGATGGTAAACAATCTTCGAGATATTAAAAGCGATAAAGAGCATGGAAAAATAACTGCTATGGTTAGAATTGGTGAGCGCAATGGTAGGCGTTTATGCGCTGCTATGAGCATTGTTTCTGCTGTTCTATTGATCGCATATTCTATTTTGATTATTGTGTTACCTTCTGCAGTGCCATCAATATGGCGCTTTTATAGTGTTGAAGTTTTCCTCAGTTTTAGTGCGATTGTATGCAATACTTCATGGCATTTATTTTTTGCTGCTTTTCAGTGGCTCTTATTGTTAGTCATTGCAATTAAAGCTTATAAGTTTACTAAATGTGTGCTTATAGGTGATTACAAGAACGCTTTTCCTATGTGCGTTGCTCAGGCAATACTTGGTGCGCTGGCTGTATTATTATCTGCGATTATATAAAATAAGCAAAATAGTGCTAATTGTATGTGCTTGTTCGCGCGTCTTGCAATTCTTATGATATTATTAATTGACACGAACATGGTGCGCGTGCGGTATTTTAATGACTTGCAAATTGTGTTATGATGCGCAATTTCCACTAGTGTTTGTGAGTGTGCCGTTGCGTGAGCGCCATGTTAAAGATGCATGGCGATGTTGCCCTGTGAATGTGTGGCAATGAAGTGAGGTTTTGAATATGCCAGGTATGGATGAAAATGAAGGGACAGAGCCAGCGATGCCTGAGGTACTTACTGATGATGAGCTGCGCAAAGCTGCAGATGATGAAGCTGCTCAGCGAGAATCTAAAGAAAAGAAAAACAATCATATTCGTACTGTGGTAGTTGCAGAAGATGAATCAGTTAATCGTATGGATTTAGTGGCAATGCTTGAAGATAACGGATATCAAGTTGTAGGTCAGGCTGCTAACGGTCAAGAAGCTATTGAGTTGACGCGTGAAAATCATCCAGATGTTGTATGCATGGATGTTAAGATGCCTGTTATGGATGGCATTACCGCCGCTGCAACAATCTGTGATGAGAATATTGCTCCTGTAGTAATGCTCACTGCTTTTTCACAGTCAGATTTAGTAAAACAAGCAACTGGTGCTGGAGCGATGGCGTACGTTACTAAACCGTATGAAGAATCTAAACTTCTTCCTGCTTTGGAAGTTGCTATGGGTCGCTTTAGTGAAATCAACGATTTATTAGATAGTGTTGAACGTGCAGAAAACAAGTTACACGATGCTGAAGATCAGTTGAAGAAAACAGAAGAAAAGTTGAAGAAAGCTGAAGATACTTTAGAAGAACGTAAGCTTGTAGATCGTGCTAAAGGTCTTCTTATGGATAAGGCTGGATTCTCTGAACAGGGTGCTTTCCGCTGGATTCAAAAAACTTCTATGGATCAGCGTATCCCTAAGAAGCGTCTTGCAATGGCTATTATTGCAAAGTATAGCGATGATAAAGCAGAATCTTCATCTGAAAATTAGTAGGGTTATATTTATTCATTTTTATATAACTGCATAGTTATTTATTAGTAATTACGGAACGTGGGTGAGTAGTCAACAGTGAATACCGACATCGTTGAAGAACATTCTTCGGAACTTAAGAATGAGAAAGGAACGTTGTTGGTTGTCGATGGCCATTCTCTTGCGTTCCGTGCTTTTTTTGCAATATCTGCAGATAATTTTTCTACTCGCTCTGGGCAAGCAACAAATTCCATTTGGGGATTTATTACTATGCTTTCGCAGGTTGTAAAAAAAGAGAAGCCTGACCGCTTAGCTATTGCTTTTGACGTTAAAGGTGGAACTTTTAGAAATACTATGCTTCCTCAATATAAAGGTACTCGTGATGCTGCTCCGCAGGAGCTTCTTTCGCAGCTTCCTATTATTCAACAGATGCTTAAAGCTCTTGGTATCACTTATATTGAGAAACCAGGTTATGAAGGTGATGATGTTATCGGCACCCTTGCAACAATGGGAGCGAATGCCGGTTATAGAACTTTGGTACTTTCTGGCGATCGTGATGCATTCCAACTTATAGATGACAATATTACTGTTTTGTATCCAGGACAGCATTTTAAAGATTTAAAAGAAATGGATAAGGATGCTGTTTTTGAAAAATATCATGTTACGCCTAAGCAATATCCTGATCTAGCAGCGTTAAGAGGAGAAACTGCAGATAATATCCCAGGAGTTCCAGGTGTTGGAGATGGGTACGCTGCTAAATGGATTAATCAATTCGGCAGCCTAGAAAATATTATTGAACATTCGAATGAGATTAGCGGTAAAAAGGGAGAAGCTTTAAGAGAAAATATTGATCAAGTTCGTTTAAACCGTAAAGTTAATGCTTTAGTTTGCGATTTGGATTTAGGCGTAACTGTAGATGATTTGTGCTTTGGTGATGTTGATGCTGCAAAATTAGGAATCTTGCTGTCTCAACTTGAATTTGGCGAATTAAAAAAGAGAAAGATTCTCAAAACTTTTAGCAACGGTACGCAACAATCTATTGAAAATAATATGCGTATAATGTTTTCGTCTACGTATGAAGGTAATGCTAATAACGATGAGCTAGTTCAAGGTGATCAATCAAATATTGACGCAGAAAATTTTCAAGAAATGCTAGCAAGCATTGACTTGCATCATGTTAAAACTGTAGAAGACTTTATTAATTGGGAGAATTCCGTTTCTTCTTTACTTTATACAGAAATAAAGAAAGATTCAAAAAATACTGAAGATACTTTCGACCAACTAAGTTCCGAAGAAGAGAATTTTGAAGAATTAAGTTCCGAAAAAATTATAAATAATTCTCGTAAATGTGCCGAACCTATACTGAAAAATCAAGAAGTTGTAATATACGCTCATGAGTGCAAGAAGAATTCAAAACATCATTTTGAGTTGACTGCAGATTCTTTAATAATTCTTGTTGCTCATAAAGCTGTGTTATTGTACGCGTCTGATTTGCAATCGGCAGATCGAGCTTTGCTCGAGATGTTGCGAAAGTTCTTGCAAAAAAATTCTTCAATAACAGTATTGCATGATTATAAAAAGCATTTGGGATTGCTAAAATCGTTAGAATTATTCGATTCGAATAATTCATTTGGCACTCCACTTCTTGATACTCGATTGGCATCATATTTATTGGAGCCTGATTTTCGAGCTGAAACTTTAGAAAATATGGCTGAACATTATTTAGATATTCAGTCAGATGAAGATAATTTGGGTGAAAATGAAGCTAAGCAGGGTGAGCTCGATCTTCTTATTGACGATGAAACGCCAGCCAGTGAAGAAGAAAATAATGAAAAGCAAACTCAAGCGCGTGAAGCTAAATTCTTAAGAACTGCGCTTCTTATTCGTCTTTTGGCTCTTCATTTTGCTTCAACACTTGATGATAGAAAACAAACTGGTTTGATGACTGATTTGGAAATGCCTATTTCGCGAGTTTTGCGTGGCATGGAAG
>CAMXWX010000009.1 GCA_947252975.1 uncultured Gardnerella sp. | reverse complement strand
ATGGATCTTCGATGGAAACGATTGGATACTCGTTGATGAGCTTCTCGTAGTAATCGAGCATGTAAGCAGATTCGCGCTCTTCGCCATCGAAACGATACTTACCAGTTTCCTTGTTGTAGAACTCAGAAGAAGCAACGTCAAGAGAAATACCAATCTGCTTGCCTGGCTCATAGCCAGCGGCTTCGATTGCATCCATGATGTACTTCAAGGAATCCTCGTTGGACTTCATCTTTGGAGCGAAGCCACCTTCGTCACCAAGACCAGTTGCCAAACCTTCCTTCTTCAAAACATTCTTCAAGGTGTGATAAACCTCAACACCAGCGCGCAAAGCATCGCTGTAGGTTGCGAAACCGTAAGGAGAAATCATGTACTCCTGAATATCGGTTGCGAAATCAGCGTGAGCACCACCGTTCATGATGTTCATGTTTGGAACTGGAAGAATGTGACCATTGGTGCCGCCAATGTAGCGGTACAACGGAAGCTGAGCAGACTCAGCAGCAGCGTAGAGAGCAGCGAGGGAAACGCCGAGAATTGCGTTAGCACCAAGCTTGCCCTTGTTTGGCGTGCCATCAAGCTCAATCATCGTCTCATCAAGAGCGCGCTGATCGGTGGCATCCATGCCAATGACCTTAGGTGCGATTACCTCGTTGACAGCCTTAACAGCTTCCAACGTGCCCTTGCCTTGATAACGGGACTTGTCGCCATCGCGACGTTCCCAAGCTTCAGCCTCACCGGTAGAAGCACCAGAAGGCACTAAACCAATACCCTGAGCGCCATCTTCGGTCTCCAAATAAACCTGAACAGTAGGATTTCCACGAGAATCCAAAATTTCGCGTGCATATACGCTTTCAATAGCTGCCACAACTACTCCTTTATACCTATGGGTTGTGATGACTCTTCCAAGATTAGTGCGTTTTATGGACGTTATATTGAGTACCAGCGTATTTATGCCGTGAACGTTCACAATATTTTGATTTAACTCGAGTCATATGAGCCAATTGTATATTTTTAAGCAATATCATTTATAAATATCGATTTCAAATATACATGTCCATACCCTTGGGAGATAATGACCACAGACACGGGGTGCGCAACTACATCGTGCCAAACAACAATCCATACAGTGTTGCGCTGAGAATACACTCGTTGAACCTGATATAGCTAAAACTATCGAAGGGATTGTCGCATGACTTACAGTTCGCCTAATAAAGCGAAAAACATATTGAAGATTGCATTTAAAGCGGTATCTTCGTGTAAAGTGTGGATTTCAACTATCCTCATTTTGGTTTTGTGGTTTTTTACAACTCTTTCTCCAATTGAAGACCGTTCTTTGCCATCCCCATATGAAGTAATACAAGCTTTTATTGATTTAAACAACGAAGGCATATTATTAAAATCCTTAGGAATAAGTATTTTACGAGTTCTTTTAGGACTTTTGTTAGGAATTATTTTTGCTGTTCCTGCAGGCATACTTGCGGGAGGCAGTAAGCTTGGCAATATTGTAGTTGATAAACCAAGCCACATGTTGAGGTCAATTCCATTCCCGGCTTTAGCTCCAATATTAATAATTTTCCTCGGAATAGATGAAACGATGAAAATAGCGCTTATAGCTGTTGGCGTTTTTGGACCTATGTACGTTAATATTCGCGACGGAGTGCGTAATATTGATCCGAAACTTCTCGAATTAGCGCAGGTTTATCACGTTAAAAAATCTACTATTTTTATATCTATTTTGCTTCGCGGTACACTTCCAAGTTTTATGACAGGTTTGCGATTTGCAATATCTGTAGCATGGGTTGCATTAGTGACTTGCGAAACAGTTAATTCTTCTATTGGAATTGGATACATTCTTTCAAGAGCGCAAGAATTCTTTAGGCCAGATCAAATGATGGCATGCGTTATTATGTACGCAATTGCAGGTCTTGGATCTGAGCTTACTGCAAACATATTAGAGTATCTTCTTATACCTGAGCGCAGATTAGATAGAAAATCACGCCAATAATCTAGTAATATCAACATTTTTCTAAAGTTAACTACTTTTTAAAATGCATTAAATTGCTTTTTAAGAATTAGTCAATACTTAGAATCAACAACCAAATAATAACAACCAAACAACAGATAAATAAAACAACAAACAAAAGGAACTATATATCATGGCTAATTTAAAAATGCGATTTTCTAAAAAGAGCATTATTGCATTAATCTGCGCTGTTTGCGCAACAGTATCTCTCGCAGCTTGCGGAAGCTCACAAAAATCATCAAGCGCTTCTTCAAAAGAAGACGCTGGAACTATGAGAGTCGCTTATCTTTCAACAGCAAATTATTTAACTACTTTGAAAAATGAGAAATTCCTTCAAGACGAATTTGGCAAATCTAAAGTAGTTTACACTGGTCCTTACACTCCAGTTGATGGTCTTACTGCTGTTATGAGCGGAAATGCAGATGCTACAACTACTGGAACCGGACGCTTCATTGATTTGATTGCTGAAGGACAACCATGGGTAGCTTTTGCGCTCGAATATTACAATGGTGATTCTCAAGGAATCGTTGCATCCGCAAAAAGCGGCGTGAAAACACTAAAAGACTTATACGGAAAGAAAGTTGCTATTATTCACAACGGTGATACTGGCGATTACATGCTTCACCGCGCATTCGATAAAAGTGGTTTAGACGTTTCTAAAGTTAACAAAGTTGAGATGAGCCCTAAGAACTTCCAGACAGCATTTACTTCTGGACAGATTGATGCAATTTCCTCATTCGATCAGAATCTTGCTGCAGCAATGACAACTCCAGGCGCAAAATTGCTTGTAAATGCTAAAAAGTACGGCAATATGAATGTTACTATTCACATTGTTTCTAAGAGCTTTGCCCAAAAGCATCCGGATCTTGTTAAGAAGATGTACAAGGCTCTTGTTCGCGAAGCAAAAAAGTCTCATAAAGAAAACAATGTTATTGGAAACGCTTACAAGCAGCTCGGAGCAAGCGAAACTATTATTAAGCAAATTGAAAAGTTTGACAATCCAACTATTCGCCCAATCGATGAAAAAGGTTTGAAAATGATGGAAACTCAGGCTAAAGAATACGTGAAATATGGTTTAATTAAGCAAGCTCCAAAGAATTTGAAAGATTCTGTAATGGATTGCACGAAATAAATTAATCCATATATATAAAACACATATTCATAAAAACAAAAAATTAAATATTAAAATAAAATAATATATAACTGATTAATCAAAATTAAAACAAAGTTATATAACATGCTTGTATAACAAAGTTATATAAATATTATATAAACATGATTTAGAGCAACGCAGTAGGAGTAAATATGAGCACTCAAATAGAAGACTATGAGACTAAAGATAGCTCTTACTGCGTTACTCTAGAACATATTGGTGTGACTTTTAAAAATAACGCTAAAATATTACGAGATATAAATCTAAATATTAAAAAAGGCGAATTCGTATCTCTAATAGGACGCTCAGGATGCGGAAAAACCACTCTTCTTAAAGTTATTTCAGGATTAATCAAACCTGATTCTGGAACAATAAACGTCACACAACATCAAGCAATAGGTTTCCAAGACGCAAGATTAATACCATGGATAACAGTAAGTAAGAACGTAGTTTTCGGCATGCAAGGAAACAAATCAGAACTAAAATCTATTGCAGAAAAAGCTCTTAACGATATGCAACTTAATAATTGCGGTTCGAAATGGCCATCAGAACTTTCAGGTGGTCAAGCACAACGAGTCTCATTAGCTAGAGCTTTAGTTCATAATCCTGAATTACTACTTTTAGACGAGCCTTTCGGAGCATTAGACGCTTTAACTCGTTTAGACATGCAAGATTTGCTTGATAAGCTAAGACAGAAACATGGCTGGACCACAATAATGGTCACGCACGATATTTCTGAAGCAGTAAGACTTTCTGACAGAATTCTTATGATTAAAGACGGAATCATTGAGAAAAACTGGAATATTGATCGAAGCCAACTTGATGCACAAAAGCGTCCAAATAATCACGTTGAAATAGAAGATGAGCTTAGAGAAGCGTTACAGTAAGAACGAAAAAATAATTGATAAAGGCGACTGCAAAATAGCGGCCGCCTTTATTTATAAAATAAACACAAGAAAATTTACCAAGCGACGTCATCAAGAAGCTGACGCACCCAGGAGAGTATTTCATGCTCATTCATTGAACCAGACCCGAGTGAAGATTCAAAAGGAGCTGGAACAATAAGCATATGAGTAAGAGGACGATACTGCAATCCTCTATAAATACGCTTCAAACGCATCATCACAGACTCTTTTGGATCGACGCCAACAACTCGTACTGATTTTCCTTGAGAGCTGATTTGCGTAATACCAATCTCGCGTGCTTTAAAACGCAAACGAGCAACATCACACAAAGACTCAAATTCTTCAGGCGGATTACCAAAGCGATCAAGAAGCTCATCGTGAAGTTCTCGCAAATCACTATTATCCTTAGCAGCAGCAAGCTTCCGGTACGCTTCCAAACGAAGCTTGTCAGAAGCAATATAATCAACTGGAAGAGAAGCCTCAACAGGAAGATCAATAGTTACACAAACAGGCTCAACTCTTTCAGGTTCCTTATATTTTTCAACAGCTTCAGAAACCATACGAACATACAAATCAAATCCAACACCCTCAATGTGGCCACTTTGCTCATCTCCAAGCAAATTTCCAGTTCCACGCAATTCCAAATCTTTCATCGCAACATCAAAACCAGAACCAAGTGCAGTATGCTGAGCAATTGTTGAGAGTCTATCGTGAGATTGTTGCGTCATAGGCTTTGAAGGATCATACAAGAAGTAAGCGTAAGCACGCTCATGACCTCTACCTACTCGACCGCGCAACTGATGCAACTGGCTTAAACCGAATCTATCTGCGTGGTCGACAATAAGTGTATTCGCATTAGAAATATCAAGACCTGTTTCAATAATCGTTGTACAAACAAGCACATCAATATCTCTATGCCAAAAATCACGAATAACAGCATCGAGCTGCTTCTCGCCCATTTTTCCATGAGCAATAGCAACACGGACATCTGGCACAAGCTCCTGAATCTTACTTGCAACAGAACTAATATCTTCAACACGATTATGGACGTAAAAAACTTGACCCCCACGCAACAATTCGCGCTTAATGCATGCAGCAACTTGAGAATTATCATACGCACCAACGTATGTAAGCACTGGAAGCCTATCTTCTGGAGGAGTTGCGAGAGTAGACATTTCACGAATACCAGTTACAGCCATTTCAAGAGTTCTAGGAATTGGCGTTGCCGAAAGACTTAATACGTCAACGTTTGTGCGCAAAGCTTTGAGCGTTTCCTTATGTTCCACACCAAAACGCTGCTCTTCGTCAATAATAACCAAACCTAAATCTTTGAACTTTATACTAGGATTCAAAAGCTTATGCGTTCCAATAACAACGTCAATGCTCCCATCTTGCAATCCAGCTAAAGTTTCTTCAATCTCTTTAGAAGTTTGGAATCTACTCATTGCAGCAACTTTTACAGGAAAGCCTTCAAATCGATTTGTAAAAGTCTCGTAATGCTGTTGAACAAGCAAAGTCGTTGGAACTAAAACAACAACTTGCTTAGAATCTTGCACAGCTTTGAAAGCTGCACGTAACGCAATTTCAGTTTTACCAAAACCAACATCTCCACAAATTAAGCGATCCATTGGTATTGGCTTTTCCATATCCGCTTTTACTTCGTCAATAGTTGTAAGCTGATCAGCGGTTTCTTGATAAGGAAATGCGTCTTCCAACTCTTTTTGCCAAGGAGTATCTTTACTAAATGCAAATCCGCGAGATTGCTGCCTTGCTGAATAAAGTTTAATAAGATTTTCAGCAATTTCATGAACATGCTTTTTAGCTTTTGCTTTAGTTTGAGCCCAGTCAGAACCTCCGAGCTTGTTAAGCTTTGGTATTTCGGCACCAATATATTTACTAACTAAATCAAGCTGATCGGTTGGAATAAAAAGTTTATCGTTAGGAGCATTACGTTTGCTAGGAGCATATTCAATTACTAAATATTCGCGAGTTGCACTACCACCCGAAACAGCAATATTACGTTGTTTCATACCAACAAAACGTCCAATACCATGCTGCTCGTGCACAACGAAATCACCAGGCTTTAGTTCCATTAGGTCGATTGCTTTGCGCCTGCGTTTTGGAGTTTTTAGTTGAGCTGATGCAGAAGATTTACCTGTCAGATCACGCTCTGTAAGAATCGCGATACGCGCAACATTATCGATAAAGCCATCCGAAATACTTGAGCGCACTGTAGTAAATTCATGTACACCAGTCACATATATAGCGCGTCTCAAGCGTGCAAGAGTACCAGAAGCCGCAGCTGTAATAGTTACAGCAAAACCATTGTCAACAAGAGAAGTGATACCACCAGAAACTTTCGATTCATCTCCTCGAAACTCTTGTGGCGCCGATGCTGGCAAAGCAATATTTCCATAAATTTGATTGTCAACACCAAAAGATGTTAATTTCCATACATCATGATTAGACAATTCTAACGATGAAATCGTTTCATCAAAATCCAAGAAATTAGCTTGATCGAATGTTATTGGAGCTCCAGAACCGTGTCCAGAAGCAGCAACATGCCAACTAGCTGCTAAGAATTCGTTAGCTGTAGCAGTTACGTCATCTGCAGCTCTACGGCATTTTTCGGGATCAGATAGAATAATAACAGATTCCTTCGGAAGCATATTTTGCACTGATTCCATGCGATCCACTAGTGCAGGCAACAAAGACTCCATACCTTCTACAGGTATAGAATTTGCGATTGATTCAAGCATATCGTCAGCATTTGGAATTGCGCCAATAAGAGAACGCGCGCGCTTGCAAATTTTTTCTGTAATCTGAAGCTCACGACAAGGCGTAGCCCAAATACTTGCAATATTATTGCCATAAGTACGCTGATCAGAAGCATGAAATTGCTTTATAGTATCAATTTCATCACCAAAAAATTCAATTCTCACAGGATGCGTCATTGTTGGCGCAAAAACGTCAATAATTCCACCACGAACAGCAAACTCTCCACGTTCCATCACCAAATCAACACGAGTATATGCGTTTTCTACCAAACGTTTCACAGCATATTCAAGAGTTAATTCTTTTCCGCACTCAAATAACAGAGGATCTATATCACCAATGCCTTCAACTACAGGCTGAATAAGCGATCGCACAGGCATAACCAACACGCGAATCGGACCAAAAAGTGATGTGTTATTTTCAGGATGACAAAGCCTACGAAACACTGCAATCCTGCTAGCAACAGTATCTGCCCTAGGCGAAAGCCTTTCATGAGGTAACGTTTCCCAAGCTTCTAATTTAGCAACGTCTTGAGCATCACCATCGTACCAATCACGCACAGACGCAATAAAATCTTCAGCATCTCTACTCGATGGAACAATAACAACAACTGGCTTTTTCTTAGCTAATGCAGCAACAATAGCAGAACGAATTCCAATAGGAGAAGAAATTGTTAAATCTTCACTTATTGAATCTAAATCTTTACGATTTTTATTTGCACTTTCGCAACAATAATCAGATATCGCATCAAGATCATATTCAGATAAAGCTTTAAAAAGTGAATCCTTAGTTGATAAATCATTAAGAATATCTCTCAAGCTTATTACTGAAATATCATCAGTCTTATCATTCTTGTTGTTTTTGATATTAGACCTGCTATCAGCGGCCATTAAACTTCTCCTGCGTTGCTGCTAATCCATGGAAAATAATACTCTCTGCAGCATCAGCACCATCTGCTAAAAAGTTTGGAAGATCAGATTTTTGAGCTGCAGCAAAACCTCCAAGAACCCAATTGACGGTATTATCGTGCGCGTGAGCACCACGCTGCGCATGACCAACACCCATTCTCACTCGAGAATATTGAGGAGTACCAAGAGAGCGATCGATAGAACGAATACCGTTATGTCCTCCCGCAGAGCCTCCTGCTTTTACTTTAATGCGCCCAAAATCTAAATCCATATCATCGTGAATTATCACAATATGATCTGGTTCTATTTGATAATAGGAGCTTATAGAAGATACTGCAGCACCAGAATCATTCATAAAAGTCAACGGTTTGGCAAGGAAAAACTTTGCTACGCGACCATCAAGATTCATAACACCTTTGCCAAGTTTAGCTAAACCTTTGTGATCCGAAAGAGATACTGACCAACGTTGTGCCAAAACGTCTGCAACCATAAAACCCATGTTGTGTCGAGTACCCTCATATTTTGTACCAGGATTTCCCAAGCCAGCAATAAGCCAAAAATCCGATGTCATGGCAGACCACTCCCCATTCAAATATTTAGCAAAACAACAAAACGGGCGCATCGATTGTAGATGAACGTAAAATCACAACTACTCGATACGCCCTTATATACTTCAGCCTATTCTATCAAGACTCAAGTCATTATGTTATTTATTTCAAAAATTCGTCAGTAGACAATTCTTTTGCTTGCGGAGTTTTATGAGTTACTTTGCCTTTAGAATCAGTGTAAGCACCTTCCTTACTTAAGAAGTTAAAGTAAGCTTGAGCGCCTTTAACATCAGTGGTTCCGAACACAAATTTTCCGCTTTTAATATCCGCGCGATTGCCCCAATATTGACCGTCAACAATCATCTTCATGCTACGCTTAACAAACTTTATGTCGAGATTAGCATCTTTTGCTTCTTTCACAAGAATTTCAGAAGCCTCATCAGGATGTTCATAAGCATATTCATATCCGCGCTTTGCAGCTTTAACAAATGCTCGAACAAGCTTAGGGTCTTTAGCTACAGTACGCTTATTTGCAATTATTCCAATAGTATCTGGCTGACCTGGCACACCGTAGTCGCCCTCCATGAAGCAGCGAAGCTTTGGTCCAAACATTTCAGACTGTACACCTTCCCAAGTGCCGTAGAAGCCACCAAAATCAGCTTTACCAGATTCAAGAGTTCTAAAAGTTGAAGTTCCAACAGTCACTTTGTCGAACTTACCTTGACCGCCATCGTGTTGAATCATCCTACGAATTACAGCATCACCTTCAGCTGAACCAAAAGTTGCAAAAGTACGACCATCAAAATCTTTTGGAGAATGAATCTTATTGTTCGAAGCAAGTGAACACCAAATAGCACTTGGCTTTTGCTGAACTTGCATAACTTGCTCAAGATTTGCTCCCTTTGTTGAAAAATCAGCAGCATTTGTCAAAGTACTAAGAGCAAAATCAGCAACACCACTATCAACTGCATGTTCCGAACCAGTCTGAGCAACAGCAAGTATATTGACATCTAATCCGGCATCTTTAAACCATCCTTTATGCTTAGCAACATAAATACCAATATGATTAGTATCCGGTGCCCAAAATAGCATAAACGACACTTTACGAAGATTTGCATTCTTACTACTACTTGCAGATCCACATGCCGAGAAAGAAAATACGCAACACGCAGAAAGAATAAACGCAAGAGTACGCTTTACAATACGCATATTCATGAGTTCCCTACTTTGTTTCTTGTACCGTTCTTCTGGGAAAGTGACACGAACTCGGCAGAAAACGGTAACAAAGGGCCTAGCCCGCGCCGTTCAATGCCCCTGAGCAGATTCAATCTGCTACAGTTTGCCACACATTGACTCACGAAACATTTAGATTATGCATGATTAAATAGACAAATAAAAAATCTCGTACACTATTAAACTCACAGAAGTTGTGCGCTTCTAATAGAATGTACGTGCTATTTGTAGTTTTAAATAATTCGATTGGGGCAGCAATCGAAGTCATTTAAAGAAAGGAATCGAGTTTTCATGACGCAATCGCGTTTTAAACGTATGCTAATTAAATATCTGCCAACTGTATTTTCTGTAATAGTTTTACTTGTTTTTTGGCAGTATGCATGCGAATATTATAAAATTTCGGAAAATTTGATTCCAACACCATCTTCAATTGTTCAATCAACAGCTGACGCTTTGCCAACTCTATTACCTGCAGCATTAATTACAACACAAGAAACAGTTATCGGTTTTTCTATTGCAATAGTAGTTGGAATTCTTTTAGGTGTTATTTTCCATGTTTGTAAGCTTGTTAAATCTGCTTTATTCCCTCTTTTATGCGCAGCGCAAACTATGCCATTAATTTCTATTGCGCCAATTTTTTTGATTTGGTTTGGTTTTGAAATATCGGGGAAAATTGTAATAGTAATGGTTTTCAGCATGTTCCCTATTGCTGTGCAAACTATACGAGGTCTTGACGCCGTTCCAAGTTTTTATACAGATGTTGCTTTAACTTGTGGAGCAAATAGAACTTGGACTTTGTGGCATGTTAAATTAAGGGTTGCAGCTCGCCAAATTTTTGGTGGCATACGCATTAGTGCAGCTTATGTTTTTGGAACTGCTTCAACTGCAGAATATTTGGGAGCCAAAGATGGGCTAGGAATTTGGCTTCAATTCGCTTATAACTCATTTAGAACACCACTTATTTTTTCTGCAACAATAGTAATAATAATTCTTACTGCGCTTCTTATGTGCATTGTTAACGTTTGTGAAAGAATTATGATTGGTTCAGCAGACGAAGATGATGACCCAGATAGCCAATTGTGAAATTGCATTAAAACAGCACATGTGAGTTACAAAAGTGACGAAAATAACGCAACATTCGCTACTTTTGTAACTCACAAACTGAGATATTAATGAAAACTTACTACTTACCTGATTCTTCTTTCATTGCTTCATTAATAGCATCGCTCAGCTCTTTTTGCGCCTTTCCGTAAGCTTCCCAGTTTCCGGATCGCATAGCAGAATCAGAATCTTTTAACGCTTGAGCTGCACGTTTAAGTGCTTCTTTAGCTTTTTGGCTCATAGAATGAGATTTTTCTGAATTCTTAGACTCACTTTCCTTAGAGCTACCTTCTTTAGAATCAGCATCCTTAGATTCATTACTTTCAGCAGCATTGTTTGAAGAAGAATTATTAGAAGCATCACCAGCCAAAGCACCCGAGTTTCCGCCAAATACTTGATTAAGTGCTTCATCTAACGTATCTGCAAATCCAACTTGATCTCCAAACGCAACTAACACCTTCTTAAGCAAAGGATAGCTAGTAGAACCGCTAGATTGCACATAAACAGGCTCTACATAAACCAGTCCTCCACCAAGAGGTAATGTAATCAAATTGCCACGTTTAACTTTAGTAGAACCGGATTCAAGCAAATTCAATTCTTTAGAAACATTTGCATTAGCGTTGAAATTATTCTGAGCTTGGCCAGGTCCTGGAACATTAGATATCTTGGGTAATTCTTGCAAACGAATCTTACCGTAATTTGAACCAATCTTTCCAGGAGTATCCCCCGCATCTGAATCAACAGACAAGAAACCAGTCAATATTTCACGCGTACTTTTACCAGCTGGAATATAAGTAGAGACAAGCGAAAATACTGGTTTCTTTGCGTCTCCAGTTTGCAAAGTCAAATAGTATGGAGGTTGCAAAATATCTTCTTTTTGTGCTTTTTGAGATTCAGTTGGATCAACAGGAATCTGCCAGAAGTCTTCTCCAGAGAAGAATTGACTTGCGGTATCGACGTGATACTTTGCTAATAAGTGACGTTGAACTTTAAACAAGCTTTCTGGGTAACGCAAATGCTTCATCAAATCACCAGAAATCTTAGAAATGTCATGATAGTGACCTGGGAAAATTGATCTCCAAGCTTTGATTACAGGGTCTTTCGTATCCCACACATACAAATCAACAGAACCATCATAAGCATCAACTGTAGCTTTCACAGAATTACGGATGTAGTTTGCGCGTTGATTAGTCAATCCTTTAATAGAATGAGAAGTTGTTGTTGTGGAATCTTGAGTTACCTTACCAAAATCAGTCATCTGAGAATAAGGGTAAGAATCAGAAGTAGTATAGCCATCAACAATCCACTTAACGCGACCATCTACTACTGCAGGATAAACTCGACCATCCAAAGTTAAGTAAGGAGCAACCTTAGACACGCGTGTCTTAGGATCACGATCATACAAAATTTGAGATTCAGAAGTCACACGATCAGAGAAAAGAATCTGATCAGACCCAAACCTAATTGCATGCAAAAGTTTAGAGAAGAAATTGCCTAAACTTGGACCACCATTGCCATTAAAAGTAGTTAATGCACCTTGAGAACCAGTCGGATAATCAAACTCCCATGGAGCTGTCCCTTTTGGAGATCCAACGATAGAATACTCAGGAGCATTCGGAGAGAAGTAAATACGTGGTTCATACTTTTGCGACTTAGTAAGTTTGCCTTGAGCAGGAATACCGTACTCCATGAATTGCGGCTGACCATCTGTAGTTACTTTATTTCCGTAGGCTGCAACAATTCCGTAGCCATGCGTATAAACTGTATGATCATTAACCCAGTTTCGATTATCGTTTCCAGCTAAATCGAGTTCACGTGCAGCGATAACTGTATCTTGACTTACACCGTCAATATCGTATTTATCAACTGAAAGCGTATCTGCGAAAGTGTAGTATTGCTTCGATTGCTGCAATTGGCGGAAAGTTGGAGACGTAACTTGTGGATCTAACAAACGAATTTGCGCAGTTGACTCTGCTTCTTTTGATAATGCACCTGATTTACCTTTAGAAGTAGCGTTATACGATTCTTTCTTTACATTATTTAGACCGTAAGCAAACTTTGTAGCATCGATATTACGCTGAATATAAGTAGCTTCCAATTCCTGAGCATTAGGAGCAACTTTAAATCGCTGCACAAGTGCCGGCCAGGCAAAAGATATAACAATTGAGCAAACAATCATAAAAGCTAAAGCAATAGTCGGAGTTTTCCAAGCTTTTACAGCAGTTTTAAAACGAACTGAAATTGGTGCTTCTACAGATAAAGCGTGAGATTTCATAAACCAAAATGCAATAACAGAACCAACTAACACTGTAATTACTGCCATAACTATGCTTCCAGGAACTCCAGCATTCATATCCGTGTATGAACCGCCAGTAATACGAGGACCGTCAAGAGTTACAACAGCAAACATGTCTAAAATTTGCTGAGCTGCCCAAGACAAAATCACAAGCATAAACCATACAGAAATTTGTCTACGTGCTCGTTTTGTAATACTTAATATGCTTTTACCGTCGATAGGCATACTAAAACGAATTGCTCCCATAAGAAGATGCGTAATAATAGAGAAAACAAGGGATATTACCAATAAGAGCACAAATGCACTTATAAATAACCTTAATCCTGGTAGTACGAATACATAAAACCCATTGTCAATTCCAAATTGCGGATCCTTAATGCCAAAAGGTTGGGCGTTAAACATTAACAAAATTTGCGCCCAATGATTGTAGAATTTAAATCCAAATACCGCGCCTACAATCAATGAAAAAATTCCTGCAACATGCAAAGCAAGCTTTGAACTAATTCCCTGCTTTAAATCAATAACATTGCCTTTAATTCGAATATAAGTTCCATCTGCATTGCTTGGACGCGCTTTTATTGCCAAAGCTGCAGACAAGTAGCCAAAAGCAGACATTAATATTGCATAAAGCACCCAAACGCCTACTTTTGCTGCAAGTTGAATCCAAATAACGCTTTCAAAGCCTAGCTGTGAATACCACATGCAATCAGTTATGAACCTTGCGAGAGCAAATATTGCAGCTATAGCAAGCACAACGATTAACACTACTATCGCAAGAATCCACCGCCATCTTCTTGAGCCGCCAATAAATTTACCTACATTAAACTCTAATCTCATAGAACGCTTATGCTCCTTATTTTCAGTGCTCTTATAATCGCTTTTATTGATATTATTACTTTCGCTATTTTTTGGAAAATCGCCTTTGTTCTCTAGTTTTTTCTTAGCTTCTAATAAATCACTAAAGAGGTCACCAAGGTCACCATCATCACTATAATAGTCTGCCCAATCTTCTATTTTTTTTGTAAACTTTGAAAAAGTCTTACCTTTGTTTTCACTATTAGAATCGTCTTTAGCATCCTCTTTAGAATCGTCTTTAGCAACAACATCATCACTTTTATTATCTTCATCAATGCTTTCTACAATTACATCTTGCTCAATAGAATCAGTAGAATCGTTATCTTGTTGGCGCTTTTTCTTTCCGTCGCTTGTATAATCGGCATGCTTATGCGTCTTAGTATTTTTAGGTTTTTTAGCCATATACACGCCAAAAGCAGCCCATGCAACGCCAATAATTATTTCTATGATGAGTTTCAACATAAAGTTAATAGTACTATATTAATTATTCCCACTCTACATATTATGTAATCAAAACTAATTACAAAAAGCGCGCCCGCAAATTAATGCAAGCGCGCTTAAAGCGATTAAATTAAATCAAATTGGAGCATTTAAGCTAGGCAACATCAGGATCATCTTTAGCGATCGTACCAGTAAGCTTTCCAATAGCCTTCAATAAGTGATATACAACCAACACCACAACGGTTCCGATTGCAATACCGTTGAACTGAATGCCAGAAATAGCAAACTGGAAGTTAGCAATACCAATAATCATAACGATTGCAGCAATCATAATATTCACTGGCTTATCGAAGTTCACTTTGTTTTCTACCCAGATTCTTACGCCAATCATGCCAATCATGCCGTAAAGCAAAGTGGTCACGCCACCGAGAACACCAGCTGGAATTGAGTTTACAACAGCACCAAACTTTGGGCAAAGGCTCAGGATGAATGCAAAAGCTGCAGCACACCAATAAGCTGCAGTAGAATAGACCTTTGTTGCGGCCATAACACCGATATTTTCGCCGTACGTAGTAGTACCACAGCCACCGAATAAACCAGCAATAGCTGTACCAAAACCATCTGCAAATAATGCAGTTCCAATCTTAGAGTCATAGTCGCGACCAGTCATTTGAGCTACAGACTTTACGTGACCAACATTTTCTGCAATAAGAACAAGTACTACCGGCAAGAACATAAGTAGAACAGAGAAATCAACTTGTGGAGTGTGGAATTTAGGAAAACCAATCCAAGAAGCTTCTTCAATCTTTTTAAAATCGACTTGACCTTGGAAGCATGCATAAGCGTAACCAACAAGAACACCTAAAAGAATATTTAAACGACCAAGAAGACCGCGAAATACTACAGCAATAAGCATTACAGCAACTAATGTCACAAGAGCCGTATCTGGAGCTTTCTGGAAATTAGTCCAAACTGCAGGTCCTAAATTAAAACCAATAATTGCAACGATTGCACCGTTTACAACAGGCGGCATAATAATGTCAATCCACTTAGCTCCTGCAAAATGTACAAGCACACCTATAAGAGCAAGAAGTAAACCTGTGCACATAATGCCAAAGCTTGCAACTGCAATACCTTTATGAGCTGTTGTTACAGCCATAACAGGTGCTATAAGACCAAAAGAGCTTCCCAGATAACTAGGAAGCTTATTTGCGTTAATAAGTAAGAACAGTGCTGTAGAAATAGCAGTGAACATCAATGTTGTTGATGGATCAAAGCCTGTAAGAATAGGCACCAAGAACGTAGCACCAAACATTGCAATAACATGCTGAGCACCAATTCCAGCAGTACGAGTCCAAGTCAAACGCTCGTCTGGCTCTACAACTTCACCAGGCTTTAACGTTTTACCATTACCGTGAAGCTGCCACGTGAATAATGAATTCATTTCTTCTCCTTGCAAAAACAAGCTATGCAGAATGTTGTGTAAACAAGTGTCGCTAAAAAACAAGCACTCATTGAGCGCTGGGATGGCAGCTTCTGGGAGGTCCATTGCACCACCGACCCATATGCCAAAGGGACATTCTAATGTTGCAAAACGAAAGTGTCGAGCATAAGAAAAAAATTACAGTTTTGTTTTTTATTTTTGTTGGAATATCAAGCAAAGTCGGCGTGTTGAAAAGAATGCAATGAACACCAACTAAAGTTGATACTTACTAACTTATGTTTATAAAATAATTAAAGTTAGGCAAAGTTAAACAATCGCAAAATTAGTAAACACATATTCAAGCAAGTAATTTTTGTAAATATTCTTGCAAAACTAATGCGTGATTTACTTTTGGATTTTTTGCAGCATACAACAAAGTTATAGTTTGATACTTACTAAACAAATCCATAATCACACCAACAGCTTCATGATTTGAATCAAGTTCTTCAACATAACGATGTGAAAATTCTTCAAAATGCTCCGGATCATGATTAAACCACTTACGTAACTGCGAAGTAGGAGCAATATCTTTAAGCCATTTATCAATATGAGCATATTCTTTGCTTATACCACGCGGCCAAAGTCTATCAACCAAGACTCTCACACCATCATCTTCACTAACCGTTTCATACACACGCTTAATCTTCACAGTGCACTTGTTCATAAAATCTCCTTTATACGTTTACTATAATCGCAGCTTTATTTATTTTTTCAAGGAATTATTTACTAGCAAAAGATATATGCGATATAAATTGAGTTATTATGTTCGATTATGTGATTTTCTGTCGGCGTGTCGCGTTTATTTGCAGCAAAATTATATAAAATTTGCTTAATTTTTTAATTTATGTTCGTTTTTGTCCGATTATGGGAGAATACTTGGCTAAATGGTTAATTTCTTTGATACATGGAAAAAGAAAATCTGCACCATCGATATGGCTCTTATTGCTGTATTGACACTTCTAGCTTCCTTCATTGGTAGCTGGCTTAAGCAGTACCCAGGTTTCCAATTACTTGGTGCTCTTATTATTGCGTTGCTTGTTGGCATGGCTCTGCAGCTGCCATTGCACGTGTACAAAATGAATAATGATTCAAGGCGAGCAGGCGTTAAAAGCGCTGCTGGTTTGATTGCAAACAAACTTCTTCGCCTAGGTATTATTCTCCTCGGATTTAAGCTAAATTTGCATGATTTGTTTACCAAGGGCATTAAATGCTTGCCTATTGCAGCTGTGTTAGTTGCAATAATGGTTTGCGTAACTTATAACATTGCTAAACTCTTGAAGGTAAATCCTCAGCTTGCAATGCTTACAGCAGGAGGCACAAGTATTTGTGGAGCTGCTGCAGTTATGGGTCTTTCTGGCTCAATGCCAGTTCTTCCAGAAGAGGAAGATGAGAAAGAACAGAACGAAGTTATGGCTGTTGCAACAGTTGCAATTATGGGCACTATTTACGCTCTTGCTGAAATCTTCATCCTGCCTAACTTTGGCATGACTAAGCAGCAGCTTGGCATTACAGCAGGTGCATCACTTCACGAAATCGCACATGCCGTTGCAGCTGGCGGAGCATTCGATAGTATCGATGTTGCAACAATCATGAAGCTTTCACGAGTTCTTATGCTCGTTCCAGCCTCCATCTTTATTGCAATTTGGTGGAATGCTCGTCATAGCAAAGTTGAAAATGGCGGAAAGCATAAGATTAGCTTCCCATGGTTTATGCTTGGCTTCATTGCAGCATCCGTTATTGGAACTTATGTTCCTTTCATAACAGCTCACGCATCAACTCTTGTAGAAGCAGGATACGTTTTCCTTGGCATGGCTATGGCTGCACTTGGAATTAACGTAAACTTCCGAGCTATTTTTAAGCAAGGTCGCGCAGCATTTGCAGCAAGCTTCCTAGCTTCTATTGTTTTAGTTGCTTTGGCTTATGCAGCTGCAGTACTGTTCTTCTAAATACAACATTACAAAATAGTTTTGCTTAACAAATGAGGGTCTTCGTTTGAAGATCCTCATTTTATATTCTCGATAATTTATTTTCGTGTATTCTTGAAAAATCTATCCAATATGCACAGCCGTTCCATCAGGAATATTTTTATAAAACCATTTGGCATCCGCAACGCTTAAACGCACACAACCATGCGATGCAGGCTTTCCAAGCTTCATGCCTTCTGACGGAATATATTCTCCAAAATTATAATTCGTCGGCACAGAATGGAATAAATATTGCGATCCAATAAAAGCAACCCAGTAATCCGCTCCAACTTTTTCATCTTGATTAAAGAAATGATCACCACGACCATTAATTTGATAATTACCATGAGGAGTCGAGTCTTTTATTCCAGAACTCATAACCATTGAATACACAGTTTTCCCATGAGCAATAATATAAACACGCTGTTTTTTCAAATTTACATTCACATGCAAATCCGAAACCTTTATTCCTGTAAGATTAGGATAGGCTCCACCAGTAGGATATTTCCAAAAATTAGGTTTAAGTAAAGACTTATTTTCTAGATAATTTTTGCAATATTTTTTAATAAAAGATTTATCATTACCGTTCAGTTTGCTTATTTTGCAATCAATTTTTTCACGCTCACTCAAATTAATTTTTTTTAACTGAGCACTATGCCTTAAAGAAGCAGAAACAACATTAGAAGTTTCAAAACCAACAAAGCAGAAGAACGGAATCAATAATGTAGCCAATAAAGCTGATGCAACACAACGAGCAAAATTAGAACTACGCTTCCACCATTTGCAAAATCTTGCAACAATGCGAACACACTTGCGTATATCGCTCACAAAGTTACGAATAAATTGCATAACATCTCCATTGTAAAAGCAAAAACGTCGCTCCCCCTAGTTTAACAGCAAACCGAGGAGAGCAACGCTTAAAAAAAAAAATAAATCTTTTATTTATTATGATATTAAAATCACTCGTAACATAAAAATCATAAATTTTTTTGAACGAACATGAAAATAATCATACATTAAATTTGAATTCGACAATATCACCGTCTTGCATCACATAGTCGCGACCTTCAAGACGAAGCTTTCCTTCTTCCTTAATTTTTGCCATAGAACCGTCAGCAGCAACGAAATCATCATAAGATACGATTTCTGCCTTAATAAATCCACGCTCAAAATCAGTGTGAATCACACCAGCAGCTTGTGGAGCAGTCCAACCTTTATGAATCTGCCAAGCGTGAACTTCCTTAACACCAGCAGTCAAATAGGTTTGAAGACCTAAAATATCGAATCCCACACGCGCAAGTTGATCCAAACCAGATTCCTTCAAACCAGCATCTTCAAGCATTTCACGAGCATCAGCTTCGTCAAGTTCAGTAAGCTCGGACTCAAACTGAGCATTAAGGAATATTGCTTTTGCAGGAGCGACAGATGCAGAAAGTTTAGACTTCAAATCTTCATCAGCCAACTCCGAATCATCCACGTTAAACACGTAAATAAATGGCTTAGCAGTGAGCAAGTGTAAATCATACACATCGTTTTTATCAATAAGCTTTTCGTTATGAGCCTGGTCAATAGTCTTTCCAGATTCAAGAATTTCCTTAGCTTTATTTACAGCGTCTACGTATTCCTGCGTAACTTTCTTACCGCGCAAATCCTTTTCCAACTTTGGAAGAGCATTGTCAATAGTTTGCATATCGGCGAGAATTAGCTCAGTATTAATCGTGTCAATATCGTCAGCAGGATCTACTCTGCCGTTAACATGCACAATATCATCATCATTAAATGCGCGCACAACTTCGCAAATAGCGTCTGCTTCGCGAATATTAGCAAGGAACTTATTGCCCAAACCTTCACCCTCGGAAGCACCCTTAACGATGCCTGCAATATCAACGAAAGTAACTGTTGCTGGAACAATCTTTTCAGTATTAACTAATTTAGCTAAAACTGGAAGACGATGATCCGGAAGCGGAACAATACCAGTATTAGGCTCAATAGTTGCAAACGGATAATTCTCCGCCAAAACGTTGTTGCGGGTTAAAGCATTAAACATAGTGGACTTACCAACGTTTGGCAATCCAACAATTCCAATAGTTAAAGACATATTTACCTAGTTTAGACCAGCGCCGGGAAAGCCGACACAACTTGATTTTATTTACTATTTATTTTCAATAGCATCAACTGCAGCAATCACATCTCCCCTAAATCCGCGAGATTCTAGCTCAGCAACGCCACGAATAGTGGTTCCTCCAGGAGAGCACACTGCATCTTTCATAGCACCAGGATGCGTGCGCGAATCCATGTATAACGCACCTACTCCCTCAATCATTTTTGCAGCCAAACGGTAAGCACAATCACGTTGCAAACCATATTTCACACCAGCATCACTCAATGCTTCCATGTACATTGCTGTAAAAGCTGGAGCGCAGCTAGAAATACACATTGCAATATTCATATGATCACTAGTCACTCGCTCTACCAAAGAAATTGGCTCAAATAAAGCATTAAACATTGAAAGTTGACTATCAGTAAGCGTATGAGTAGTTTCAGCTAAAGTCACACCTTGGCCTACAGAAATAGGAGTATTAGGAATAATGCACTGAACATGAGCTTCCTTGCCAAGTAGTTCCATGTAACGCTCAAGCGTCCAACCGGCTGCAACGGAAATAACAGCAATACCTCGTTCATTAATAATTTCACAAATTGGCTTAAGTACTTCAGCAACCTGATATGGCTTTACAGCAATAATAATCGCATCACTTGCTTCACATACTTCTTGAGCAGTGTGCATAGCGCGAGCGCCAATCAGCGAAGTATTACGCTCGAGTTTTTCAAAATTATGCGCGCAAGCAACAATATTTTCACCTTGTAATACGCCAGCATTCAGCGCACCTTTAGCGATTGCTTGTGCCATGTTGCCATAACCTATAAAACCAACAGTTTCAGATACACAAGTACTCATACACGACCCCCTTTAGCGCATTGATAAAACAATAGCGCACTCATTACTAAGCAAACAGATGTATAGCATAGCAAAGAGTGCACTATAATCATTGCGCATATTAAAATTATTACCTTTATATGTGGCTTATCTCTTATAAATTATCTCTAAATCACCACGATTCAGCGCCTCATCAAACAAATGACGGAAAACAATGTCTCCATGCAAACCATCATGCTCAAACTCGTTCGTTGTCCAATAGTGGGAGTTGGCAATACGAGAAAGAGTGTCAAGCTGAAGACCAGAATCGACATACATGTCATCAAAATACACTGCTGATTGCAATGGAACTTCGTTATTAGCAAGTTGATCTTGATCGTAAATTTTGCCAAACTGCTTATCTTTCATCAAGCAGTCAACAGCTGGAAGGAATGGTTGCAAAGCTTTCTCTTGATCGTACATCCAAGGAAACATCGCTTCACCTGTAAACATAATAGGGCGAGCAGAACCAGAAAACTCTGGCATAGTTTCTCGAACCTGCTGAGCAGCCCACAAAATTGGGTGTTCCAATTCACCATCAGCATAAATAAATTCTTGTAATGGCCAATAAAGTGGACTAGAAGCTGTAGAATCCATGACACCATACACAAAATCGTCACTTAAACTACCTGCAGAAGCTCCTCCGCCGTGCTTAAATGCTTTCAAGGAACCATCACCATCTGCAAACGCAGAGTCAATTAACCAATGCACTCGTTCAAAACTTGGTTTCATTCCAAATGAAGAACCCAACATTTGGAATCGCTCAACCGTAAGTTTTTCACCGTTCGGAAGCACAACATCACCCTGTGCAATACGATCTGCAATAGCTGCAGCACGAGCAACATCTTGCGGATAGCGCTCATAGAATTGCTCAGTTTTACGCGCCATACGAGGAAAAGTATGCTCATAGACTTCACGCGCATTTGCTGGAACGTGAGGAATACCTCCTGTTGTAAAGCTTGCAATTAATCCTTGAGGGAATAGTGATAGATATGTAAGAGTCAAGAAGCCACCATAGCTTTGACCAAGTGAAACCCATGGCTTAGCATCGAATTCAGTAAGTCGCAGATGTTCAAAATCGCGAATAATAGAGTCAGCCAAGAAACGCTTTAAATACCAGGCTTGTCGCTCAACGCTTACACCGTCATCTGCCATGCGCTTCATAGTTGAAGCGTCTACTCTTGAAGAACGCCCAACACCACGCTGATCCGGCAAGACTACGCGAAAATGTTTAATAGCTTCTTGAATCCAGCCATCACTAGAAGGCGAAAGTGGTCGTGGACACTGCCCACCAGGACCTCCTTGCAAAAATACTAATAAAGGCAAATTATCATGTACATGCTCAGGAGCACAAACTACTCTACAGAACAATCGGATTGTTTCGCCTTTAATAGCTCCACCAGGAGTGTTTCCTTCCCAATCAAGCGGCACGTCAATTGCACGTTCTTCGATATGCAATCCCGGAACATAATAGCTTGTAAGTAACGCCATTTCGCACTCCCTTTCTGTACTCTTGCATGCTACATGCAATGTCAATTACACATTCTTATATAAATCATACTCAAGTTCGATTGTTCTATAAAGTGCTATGCACTAGCCTAGTAATTATGAAAGTACCTAATATGTTTCAAAGTGTTATACAGCCCTTACGAAAAGAGCTCACATTAAACGACATATTATGGGGTATTATTCCACTTATTCTTTTTATACTTTCAAACAATAGATATAGTATAAGCTATGTTGACGGTTTACTGACTCAGGGTTCGCTGGTTACAGTAGCGCTTACAAATATCGTTGTTGCACTACTACTTTCAGTAAGAAAGATATGGCCTGAACAGGCGGCTATTATTTTTATTGTTATTTGCATTGTGCAAGTAATATTTGGTCCAGCTCAACTTTTCGCTGATTTCTTTGGTTTCGTGCTGCTTGTTAACGCTATTGCGCGCGGAAACCCAACGCATACGAAAGTTTTTGTTATTACAGCTTACATAACAACCATATTATCTTGCGCATTAATATCGTGGAATGTTGTAATGGGACCAATATATGGCAATAATCATTCGAAATCTAGTTATACCTGCAGTGTACGAAATATAAATAGCAGTAATATAAAAAATTGCGTTTCAAATATACTTAATTTTGCGATTCCTTCCATAATTTTTGCGATTATTATTACCACTATTACGGTTATTATTGGCTACTGGCAGCGCACTCATGTGCATACTATTCAACTTTTGCAAGAACACAATAACGCTATTCGCGCGTACCGCCGAAAAGCTCAACACATTGCTGTTACTGCAGAGCGAGCAAGAATTGCTAGAGATATGCACGATATTGTTGCTCATACGCTTTCTATTATTATTGTGCAAGCAGATGGCGGCCGTTATGCCGCAACACAAAATATTTCGCTCGCTAAAAAAACAATGCATATTATTAAAAATGAAGCTGAGCGCGCCGTTCACGACATGCGTAGGCTGCTAGAAGCTTTAACTGATGCACCTTCTAACGACACAAATTTGAATCACGTGCCATCACTTATTGAGCAAGCGCGAATTGCTTCACCAAATAATATTTTTTGGCATACTGTTGATGGCATAAATTCTTCTCATAAACTCAACAAAGCTGCACAAACTGTAGCATATAGAATTATTCAAGAAGCACTTACTAATATTCGCAAGCATGCAGGCGAATGCGTTAAAGTAAACATTCATGAAGAATGGAACAACCAAGGTTTAAAACTAAAAATTACAAATGAAATACACAAAATCGAAGTTAACCAAACGCAAAATAGCAATGCGCAGCATAAAAACGGTTATGGCTTAATTGGCATGAAAGAACGCATTGAAAATCTTCACGGAACGCTTAATTACGGGAAACTAAACGATGGAACGTTTAGTATTGTTGCTTTTATTCCATATTCTTACAGCACAGACCCGTCAAATACTACTGCTTCTGTATTAAATAGTATTCCTAACGTTACTTATAAGAATGCAAAAATTAATAATCAATCAGTAGCGCAAACAAAACCGGCAAATGCAAATGTTCCAACCTCATCAAAAGTTTTTCCAGAAGTAAATGCTTCACAAAATAAGATTGAGAAAGTATCACAATGGTTTGAACAACATTGGCTTATTGGAGACATTATTTATGCAGCGCCTTGGATTGTTCTGATGCTTTTTGTACCAACTTATGATTTTATTCTTGGAGATGGAATGTCTTCACAATATTTCAACTCACTTTCGTTAGAAATATTTTATAGAGTATTTACTCTTGCAACCATGGTGCCGTTTATGTTCCGTAGAAAATCTCCAACAACATGCGCAATTGTTGCCGCAATATTTTCTGCAATACAGCTAATATTCTTACCTAATATTTTGTTTGCTAACTTATTCATTCCAAGCATTATTTATGCTGCGGTTCTATACGGCAAAAAGCGCGCATGGCAATGGATTAGCGCAATAGTACTTTTAGAATCTGCTATTTTTGCACTAAAAATTGGCATCGCATCAAGAAATATTCCAAAAAATGCAACTCCAATACAATTCTTTACATCGAATATAGACACGACTAATTTTTATATCATTATGCAAATGGCATCCGTAGGATTAGTTTTTGGTTTCGCAGTTGCGTTAATTTGTTTTACAGTTATTGCGTTTGCTTATTACCGAAGAAACGATGACAATAATTTATTGCTTCTAAAAACACGCAGAACAGAACTCGAGCAAGAACAAAAACAGCTAGAAGTACTTGCAGCAAACGCAGAAAGGCAGCGACTTAGCTCAAATATTCAGCAAAAAGTTGCTGTTACACTGCATAAAGTAATCGATGCCGCAAATAACGGAATTGATATGCTAAATAAATACGAAAAAGCAAATAACAATACAGAAAATCGAAAGTCATCAGACCCAGAGCAATCACAGGGACAAAGTGAAGAAATTAGTAAAGCTTTCAAAAATATTGGAGATGAAGGTCGCTCAGCACTAAAATATATGCGAAAATTGCTTGGAATTTTGCGAAAAACAGGATCAAGCGTTAATTCAGCAAATAATGGTGCGAATGTAACTGAAATTGCAGTTCGCCCTGCTCCTTCGCTCGATGAGCAAATTCAACACAGTGCATTAAATAAGCAAGAATAAGTTGATACTATAGAAAATATGGAAAACAATGGAGTAATTCGCGTTGCAATAGCAGACGATCAGGAGCTTGTTCGTGCAGGATTTGCTATGGTAATTAACTCGCAGCAAGATATGCAAGTTGTTGCTCAAGCAGCGAATGGAAAACAAATAGTAGAGATTACAGAAAGAGATCATCCAGACATTATTCTTATGGACGTTCGCATGCCTGTAATGGACGGATTGGAAGCAACTCGCAAGATTCTGCAGCAAAAAACTAACGAAAATACTAAAATTATTATTCTGACAACTTTTGATTTAGACGAATATGTTATGGCTGCAATTCATGCTGGCGCTTCCGGGTTCCTTTTGAAAGATACTGAACCTGAAACTTTGCTTAATTCAATACGAACAGTGTATCAAGGAAACGCAATTATTGCTCCGACTGCTACGAAGCGTTTGATTGAAACTATGATTCAGCAAAGCAAAGTAGCAACAAATACTACAGAAAACAGTGCTGCGAATTATACCGCACAAGCAAGTTACGATGTACAAGCAAGTTCGACTGCGCAAACAAATCCGGATGTACAAGAAACACAAAGCTGCACATACGAAAATTCTGCTATTCCAGAACTTACTGATAGAGAACGCGAAGTTCTTGTTGAAATTGCTCACGGACTTTCAAATCAGGAAATTGCTGACAAACTATTTATTAGCTTGCCCACAGTAAAAACGCATGTTGCGCATATTTTAGGAAAAATCGATGCTAGAGACCGCGTTCAAGCTGTAGTTTTCGCTTACGAAAATGGCTTAGTTAAGCCGTAAAAAATATAAAATTGCGGCTGTTTATGCATAGACACAAATAGCCGCAATTTAGATTATCAACGTACCTAGTAGCCTTTTAATTTATGCTCTTGGAAGGCGACGGTGACGCATAACAGTCACGCCGGCAGCAGCAGCTCCAGAAATAGTTAATGCACCCAAAACGCCTAGCATTATAGTGCTAAGCATATTACCAGAAGACTTGTTTTCGCCTGCAACTTTAGCTTGAGCTTGTGGCTTATTGCTTTCAACAGGAGTCTTTTCTTCAACTTCCTCAACATCACCCTTGTTATTTTCAGGCTTCGTAGAGTTTTCTTCTGAAACCTGTGATTCGGTTGACTTGTTTGTTTTTGAAGTATTGTCTGTCGGAGTCACAGGCGAAGAAGAAGTATTAGCAGCAGCTGGAGCATGAGATTCGGCTGCAGAAGAAACCTTTTTAACTATTTCAACAACCGGAACTACTACTTTCTGAGTATTTGCATCAGAAGGCTTGGAGCTTGGCACTGCTGGAACCGCAGAAGCTGCAGGAACAACATGAGTTGAATTATTTTCAACTTGAACTGCTGGAACCGCAGGGGTTGCAGGAGCAGCAGGTGCCGACGGAACAGTAGGAACAGTAGGAACTGGTACTGTTGGAGCCGCAGAAGCTGGCGGCACAACCGGAGAATTAACAGATGGCACTGGAACCTTAGCTTTAGGAACCTCAGAAGCAGCATTTGATTGTGTATCGGATTCGGCAGGAGCAGCTACTTTCGGAGCAGATGCTACTGGAGGTGCAGGGACTGGCGCAGCATGCTCTTGAGATTCATTATCTTTTTTAGAATCAGAAGGTGCTGGAGCAGTAGGACCAGTCTGTTTTCCTGATTCTTTTGCCTCATTATTACCAGCAGAACTGTTACCACTTTGCTGATCTTTTTGATCTTTTTCCTTCTTCAATTGAGCTTTAAGAATAGTAACTTTAGCTTTAGCTTCCTCAAGATTCTTTTCTGCGTCCTTTAAAGAATCCTCAGCTTGCTTCTTTAAATCACTTTTCGCAGTTCTCTCCTGAATCTGATTGTTCTTAAATGTTTTAGCGCCTTCAAAGCCATTTCTTAATGACTTAATTTTTTCATCTAGTTTCTTTTTGTCGTCAACTAACTTATAGTTCTCAATAATATTATTAAGAAGCTTTGTTTCAGACTCTGCTTTCTTTACTTCAGAATCTTTACTGTTGGAAGCTTCAAGCTTACTAGCTACATCTTTTTTAGACTCATCAATTTGATCTTTAATTTTTTGAAGATCTTCACTTACTTTTTCAAATTCTTGCTTTGCATTCTGGAAAAGAACTTCTAATTCTTTCACAGTTTTTTCTTTAGCAGCAACAAGTTTCTTATTTTCTTCAACTTTTTTGCTAAGTGAAGTTTGATCATTAGAGACTTTTCTAAACTGCTCCGCTATAGAATAAATATTATCACCATCGTTTGGATCAACTTTTTCTAATGCGGATTCCAATTCACCGATTTTTGTATCATACTCTTTAATTTGAGCAGAATCACTTGCAATAGATTCATTAAGATTATCTACTTCTTTGTGAAGATCTGAAATCTGTGATTCATATTGTTTTATATTAGCTGCAGCTCTTTCTTTTGTTTGACTTTTTTCTTCTTCGTCACTTTGCAAAGCATCAAGAGCTAATTTTGCATGATCATATTGCTCTTTTAAAAGTTCATATGCGGCTTTTAATCCAATAAGCTCGTTATCCTTTTCTTCTTTGGATTTTTCAAATTCTGCAATTTTTACTTTTGCGGCTTCGGAATCCATTTTCAATGCATTTTCAGCTTCTAAAAGTTCCTTTTCCTTATCTTTCTCAACGTTTTCAAATCCTTTTTCAGTTTCAGAGATTTTACTTAAAAGATCGTCAAATTCTGCAACTTTTTTCTTATACTCTTCAATTTGAGCTTCTAATTGCTGAACCTGCTCTTCAGCTTTTTCAATTGCTTCTTCAGTAGATGCTTTTGCAGTCACCTCTGTTTGAGCTTGCGTATTTTGTACATCCTCAACAGCTTCTTGCGCCCATGCTGGCATTGGGCCTTGCAGGAACAAAACAAATCCTGCGATTGCTGCGGCAGATTTTTTCTTGACCGTTACCATATTTGTTACTCCTTGCTCGTAGCGGCCTTCATGTCTAACTTATGTCAGCAGTCATCCTTGAGCATAACAAAGGAATAAATACATTTTCAACGCTATTTATTCGGAATATTTCCGATAAAACTTGTCATAATGAATAATAATCGTATTATTTTTGAAGACCATTAATAAAAAATGCCAATTATGCACATAATATTATATAATTCGAATAGTTATACACAATAATTTTTAAAAAATAATAACAATATTACAAATTTTTTCAGAGTGTCGAAAAAGCCTAAGAAAAAGATAATGCCGATAAGTAAAATTTACATACCGGCATTATCTCTATTTTTTCTGCAACTTAACTTCTACAGACTATCTTTTCACATATGTTCTTACGAAATTTAGTCCTCCGCGAGCGCAACTACTGGCGAAGACTTTACTGCTCTACGAGCTGGAAGAACGCTGGAAAGAAGCGCTGCAAGCAAAGCGATTAGAGCAAGAACCGCGTAAATAGTCCAATCAATTACAAACGGAACTTTGCCAATTGCGCTAAACACCATGTAGGATCCAATCCACCCAAACGCTGTTCCAACAATCAAGCCAGAAACGGTGCTTGTTAAGGAAATCAACGTTGCTTCCAACGCAAGAGATCTTCTAACCTGTCCTCTTGTCATGCCGATTGCTCGCAAAGTTGCAGATTCTTTGGTTCGCTCAATAACAGACAAGCTTAATGTGTTTGCAACGCCTATTAAAGCAATCACAACAGCTACTGCTATTAAGCCAACAAGCAACATCATCATTATGTCGATAGCACTCTCCCACTGCGCTCGTTGGAACACGCTTCCACCAGCCATAACCTCCGCATAGCTAGATGTAATATTTCTAATATTCTTAACAATATCTACAAGATTAGCTTTGCTAGAGTCTACCGAAATAAGCAGAATATGCGTTGTAGGCTTAAGGTAGTTATTGAAGTAAGATTTGCTCACAAAAGCAGTATTCCTTGAATATATATTAACATTCCTATACTTCTTAAACTGAACTTGCTTTACAGTAATGCTCTTATCGTTATTACTCGGGTCTGTATTCATTCCGGTAAATGGCGTAATATCATCGCTGTCTGTTTCACCAGAACTGTACTTTTCTACATAAGCTTGTAGATTAAGGTTTCCTTTTTTAAGTTCAAAGGGTTCTCCCCCTTCTTCGTTAAACTTAGGCAAAAGCACAGAATCTTTGTTTATATTAACGCCATCAAGATCAGTGTGCATTACATTTTTAAGTTGATTTACATTATCAACTCCAGCTGCCATAGCATACTCAGTTTTGCCCTTAGCGTTCTTAAAAGTCATAGGAACTGCAGGAAGCAACTCAGTATGCTTTATTCCACTAATCTTTGAAATGTCGGCAGCTAAAGATTCATCAACATTCTTGCCTTGAATAATAATGTCAACACTGTAATGGTCATCAACAACACCTTTAAGAGTTGCTTTACCGCAGATTGCGCCCGTTACTACTGTAGAAACAAGCGTTACTCCAATAAGCAAAGCCGTTCCAGTTGCCGCAACTCTTCTAGGATTTCTTTGCACGTTTGCATTAGCAACTTTAGACGCGGGCCCACAAAGCGCCATAATTGCTCCAGTTGCCTTCATAGCAAACGGCATCCAGAATGTTGCTGTAATAATAATGCCAATAAAAACAAGCGCACAACCAAACATTGCTCCAAGCAAAGTCATCCAAGAGTCAGAACCAGCAGTAGGCGACTTACCCGCAATCATGCTTGCCAAAGAAGTAGCACTTAAAGCCGTAGCTAAAATACCTACAACAATAAACAGAACGCCAAAAACAGCGCGAATAATGCTTGCACGCTTATCTTTAATCAAATCCATTGGTCGCAGCGCTTCCATAGGCGTTACTTTTGTAGCAGATCGAGCAGCACTCATAGATGCAAGAACTGTTACAATCGCGCCAATTGCTATTGGCCACACAATTGCCGGAAGTGAAACAATCAAAGGAATCTTAGATAACGGTCCAGAATTAATATTCACATTACTAATTGCGCCCATAAATCCGATTGCGCAAAGCACACCAACACCTGCAGAAATAACTCCAAGTATTGCAGCTTCAAGCAAAACTGCCGCATAAAGCTGGTGTGACTGTGCGCCGATTACGCGCAAAAGCGCAAGAGTTCGTCTACGCTGTGCAACTAATACTTGGAATGTGTTTGCTATAACAAGCGAAGAAATAAGCAACGCTAGGATACCAAAAGATAGCAAGAACATGGTTACAAAATTAGTGCCGTTAGACACATTTCGAACAGCTCTTACGCCAACTTCATGCCTAGACATAAGAGAGAATCTAGAAGGAAGCAAAGAGTTAATCTTAGGAGATAAATCGTTTATTTTAGATTCATCAATACTCATGTACACTTTGCTTTGCACAACTTCATTGTCAAAATTCTTAAGATTGTTGAGTTTTGCACAAAAATCATTCGTTACGCCACCAAGATACGTGCCGCGATTTGAAAATGGTATTTGAGAATGCTCTCCATCATCAACAAGACCAACCACACGAACATCGTACGATTTTTCTTTATCTCCGCCAGTGTCATCTACTTTAACCAAAGTTATAGTATCGCCAATGTTTGCATGTATTGATTTTGCAATACTTTTAATAAGCGTAATTTCGCCTATTTTTTGCGGATCTCTACCTTCTGTTGATTTATACACAGGAAGATTTCCGTACAAACCATTAGACCAAGCGATACTCGTAACTGATTTATCACCTTTTTCTACTC
>CAMXWX010000008.1 GCA_947252975.1 uncultured Gardnerella sp. | reverse complement strand
CCCATAAATTTGCCGTTTATTGTTGCAACAGTTCCGAATGTGGAAGGCTCCAAATAGTGCAGCACAAATCGCCTAGAAAGATTGCGCGAAGCGTCTGCTCCAACAGCATTCGCGATCCCCCATGTGCGCTCGTATTCTTCTACGATTGCGTCAATGTCGTTAATTTTAACTGGACGAAACTCAACCGTCATTTTGTCCTTCTTTTACTTTTACTAACTTTACTTTTACTAACTTAAATCGGCTTATATTCTACTTTTAGATTATCAAAAAAGTTGATTTTAAAAAGACGCTTCACTCAAAATTTCGTCGCGCGTTTTACACAATGCGTGAATCTCGCGATTTTCCGCACGCGCCTCGCTAACGTAGTAAAGAGTGGCGTCAATGCATCTTAAATCAACGTTTGTTGCGCGCGCAAGCAGCAGCCTATACCAGTCAAGCTGCTCAAGTTTTAGGCGAATATCTTCCGCGCTTTTTGGCCGCTTACCCGTCTTCCAATCAACGATTGTGTAGAGTTTTGATTCGTCGTTAGCGTCTAATCCTCCTGCAAAAACAGCATCCAAAGTGCCATTGATGATTCTATTTGCAAATTCCGCATTATCGATTTGCATTAAAATCGGCATTTCTGCAGCAAGCGGCACTCGTTTTGCCCAACGCGATTCTATAAGCCGTTGCTTCCATTGATTTAGTGCGCAACTTTGAGAATCCGAATCCTTGCGATTCTGATTAAACTCGTAAAGCAAATCTTTGCGATCTTGAGGAATAAATTGCTCATCCAGCAAAGTGCCATTTTTTACAATAGTACGCCACTTAGCGCACTCGGATGCACTAGAAGACACTGCCGAATCCACAAATTGCTGCGCCCACGCGTGGAATTTTGTACCGAGATTTGCATCCATCGACGAAACGGACGGAATTGGGCGAATGCAAGCCAATAGATTGTTGTAAACTCGATCGTTTGCGCGCGCGCTAGCGTTTGCGTTTGCGTTTACATCAGGCGCAACTTTGCTTATTTTTTGCAAAGACGTTACGTTAAGCCTAGATCCGTTGGAAATCTTTTCCACCTTTTTTGCTAAGTCTTCTAGAGAATAATCGCCAGCGTTTTGCGATGTTAAATCGGCGTCTTGAACAAACGCTTTTGCGCGGTAATAAAGCGATTTTTGATGTGATATTAAGGAAGATTCGCCATCGGCATTGCCACTAAAATCACCATTAAAATCTTCACTTTTAACATCTTCACTCCTAACAAGCTTTGCAGATTCTTGAAGCGCATTTTCTACATCTTCACTCAAAGCACAAGGCCATTCGAGCACGCTTTCTTTAGCGTGCGAATCGCTTTGAACTTTAATTTTCCCAAAATCTTTAGCAAACTCATGCGCAAAATCGCCTGCAATAAATCCAAAAACGTCTTCACTGGAAACGTCTTCACTGGAATCATCAGAATTACTAGAATCCACAGAATCCACAGAATCGCCAGAATTTTCCGCCTCGCATCTTTTAACCTCAATCACACCATTAAGCGACTTTATAGCTTCCATAGACTCCTTAAGAAACACCGAAGCTGCACGCTTTCGCCCATTTTCTTCCGAATCTCCCGAATTTGCTGAGCCAGTTAAAAGCGCTGCAAACTTTGCGCGCGTAAGAGCAACGTACATAAGGTGACGCTCGTCCATGTGAAGCTGGATTCCGCGCTCCTCACTTTGCGTAAATGGCATAAAATCAACGCTTTGCTGGGATTTATACGTGTTATACACGCGGCGCGTTTCTTCACTCAAAAAATCGCCAGAATCCGAAGAACCAGAATCCGAAGAATCGCAAGAATCCACCTCTTCAACAGCCTGCGCAAAATCGCACAAAGCTTTGATTCTATCTGGCTTAACCTCGTCAAAAATCTTTTGCACACTATCCAAATCTTGCATTGCTTTTTCTGGGTGCATTGCCTCCGCGCGCGTGACTGCATGCGGAAAATGCGGCAAAATGTTAGCATCCACGCGCAACGCAGAAGGCACGCTTGCAGCAAACTCAATCGGTATGCGAGCGCTTGCCTGCCCATTATCATCAACTTTTAGAGAATCTCCTTGATTACTTGGAAAAGCGCCCTCATTTAGCCCAACTACAGCAACTGCTGGCCATTGCAAACCTTTTGATTGGTGAACTGTCATTAAAACAACTTGCGCGCTATTTTGCTCTGTTCCCGAAGCTTGCGAATCAAGCGTTTTTGCTGAGTCAATCCAGCTTATTAGTCCGCGCAAGCTAACATCTTGCCACTCGCCCATCTCTTGCACATACGTTTCTACAATCGCGTTTAGCGAATCTAGAACATTGTGCATGTCGTTAAGCATTGTTTGATTGCTAAAATCCTTGTATTTTAAGGCCGCTCCAACAGCGCTATCAATGTCTACGTTAAGCGCTTCAACAGCCGATTGCATAACGCTTGTTAGAGAATTTCTTTGCACGCGATCAACTTTATTTAGGATTTTACTAAGTCGATTTACGGCAGCAAATGCATGTGCGCTCAGCTTTTCTCGCATTTGGCTAACCCAATAATCGCCAGCAACCGCAGAATCGCCAGCAGCCGCAGACTTACCGAAATCGCCAGAATACCCACTCGCGCCAAAATCGCCAAAATCGCACATAATCAAATCCGCTAAATACACTCCGCCATAAATATTTATGACTTGCGCCGATATTTCCCCACTATTTGCCTTATTTCTAAGATTGCGAACGGCAGAATCCCACTGGCTTCTAGGCAATCCCTCCTCAACAAGCCCAGCCGATGCATACACGTTGTAAAGATATTCCGTATTCGCACTATTTGCGATTGATGCCAATGTGCTCAAATCCGCGGTAGATAGCGCAAAACGAGGAGTGGCAAGAAGACGCATAAGCGAATTCGAGTCACTATGGTCTTGAATCACTCTTAGCAAACTCAAAACGTCTTTAACTGCAGGCTTTTCAATAATCGAAGAGTAGCCAACTATGCTTGTGCGAATCCCAGCATCCTCCAGTTTTTGAGCATATTGTGGCATTTTTGCTTTACTTCTAAAAAGAATCGCAAGTTGCGGCTCGAGCGGATTTTCGCCATATTTTTCAACGATTTTCTTAGCGAATCGCACAACTGCATCAATTTCTTCGCCTTGATTTGGCATAAATAACGCACCAACAGTGCCATTTTGCGCATCCTCTTTAGGCTTTAAGGTTTCCACTTGCACTTCGCGATCGTCAATGCTGCTAAACCTACGACTTGCGTTTTGCGTTGAAGTATCGCCATTTTCTACGCGCATTGGCTCGGTTAGCGCGTTTGCAACTTTTAGTATAAACAGCGAATTTCTGCGCGTAACAGTTAGCGAATATTTGTTTTGCGCGCTTATGTTAAAGTCTTGTTCAAACTTGCAAAAAGCTCCAGTTGAAGCGCCTCTAAACGAGTAGATTGCTTGGAACGGGTCGCCTACTGCCATAACATGCGCGCGATTCCCCTCTGCAGCAGCATTACCATAAAACAGCGTATTTATAAGCATTGCTTGCGTTGTAGAAGTATCTTGATACTCATCTAAAAGAACTTGCGAATATTGATTCCTGTATTGCGCACAAATCGAAGGAAAATGCGTAACCAAATAGTAAGCTGCAATAGTAAAATCGCTAAATTGCGCCATGTTTACGCGCTTTTTTTCGGCGTCAAATTGTAAAACAAGATCTAGCAAAATGTCTCGTTTTAGGCAAGCGTTGTATAGATTTATGCAAAATTGCAAGCACGAATCATCCCAATATTTTTCGTAACTTTTACACGCATCCTTAAATTTTTCTGCAGACGCTTTCTCCACGTCTTGCTCACTCATTCCAGCTGTTTTTTTGACTTTTTTGTATTTTGGAATTGCTGGAGCTTTTGCGCTTAGTGGCGATTCTACTTTTTTATCTGCAATAACGTTTTTTAAGTGTTTTGCAAACTCATTATTCCACTCGCGTATTTTTTGAACAGCTTGAGGCACGCTTGAGCACGTTGCGCCTACACTATCTACTCCAATCATCGAGCACGATATTTCGGAGCAAAGATTAATAACATCCGCACACAAAGTGTCAAAATTGTATAGCTTACTTAAATTTTTAGCATTATTTTGTGGATTATCTAAATATTTTCCGATTATACTTTTTATGATTTCCATCGCGCCAGCATCGCTTAATGGCATTGTGTTTTGATTAAAGCCAACCAAAAGCCCATATCTTCTTACGATTGATTGAAAGAACGCGTCGTACGTCATAACTTCTGGCTTTAAGAATGACTTTGCGCCATTTGCGCCGCTTGCACTAACCTCCGCAGAAACGCGACTTAGCAATTCCGCAGCCGCCTTGTTTGTAAACGTTAATCCCAATATGGACTCTGGCGGAACTTTGCTTTTAATTAAATGTATTACGCGACGAGTCATAGTGTATGTTTTGCCGCTACCAGCTCCAGCAACTATTAGCACGTCTTGATTAATCGGCGCTTCTATAACGTTTTTTTGCTCTAAACTTGGACCACTATTAGGCGTGGATTTTACGGCGCTAACGTTGTTATTGCTCATTTTTACCTTCAATCACTTCGTAAACAGTGTCCACTTTTTCCGCACACGCAGGGCAAACGTCTAAACATCTACAATAATTTTTATGATCCGCTTTTGGCTCTACAGCAAAACTTGTTGACTTAACAGCAGCAGCGGCAAAAAATACGCGAGATATCATCATAAGCGACCATTTTGCGCGCATTGGCAATTTCACAAAATCCGCCCACGCACTTTGACTTACGCCTTGCGCAGGATTTTGCTCATCAATACTTGGAAGATCGTAAAGTCGATTATTGTTAGAATATCTGTAACGACTTATGATTTCACTAGCGCTTAACGATCCATCTTCGTCAAACAGCGAAGGCTGACAAATATTCTCCGCAACACCATTATCTTGCGCAGGAGAATCCTTGTACACAACGTGGAACAGCGCACTTCGCGCGATTTTTGTGTGCTTAAGCTTTAGCAATTGCTCATAATCTTTGTTGTTTTCGGAGCAAAAAACAATTCCTAGTTGATAGCAAATAAGTTGCAAATCATTAAAAACTTGCTGTGTTTTAGGAACTTTTCCTGTTTTATAGTCGATTAGGCGAATTTGTTGCGTGTTGTCGTTTAACTTTCTAAGTTCCATGCGGTCAATTCGCCCCTGGATTCTAACGCGCAAATCGCATGAACCGCCATTAGGCCATCCGCCTACCAAAAATCCCATTATTGAATAAAGATCTTCCAAGCTTGTTTGCGATTTAGCAGCAAGATTGTACGCGTTTAGAATATCGTCAAAGCCAAAAGTGGCGTTTATTGGGCACTCGCAATAAGCTTCCTCGAGGCTTCCCAAAGGAACGTCTGCAATAGTCGGTTTAGCTGTTTTTGACTTTTCGGGTGCAGGCAGAATCTTTGTTATAACACCATCTTCGTCTTTTTGCACAAGAATCGGGTAATTTTGACCGTTTAGCGAGCCTACAAAATATTGAGAAATCGTGTAAAGCGCGCGGCGAACATTCAAATCGTTTTTTATAAAACGGTAGCGGTCTTTTACGTTAGAAATACTAGAATCACTCGGGCAAATCGAATAATAATGCTCAATCATCTTATTTGCAACGTCATCAATCGCCTTTTTTTGCAAAGCACTAAACGAATCAAACGAAAAATCAAAGTCCGCAGATTCCTGCGCGCGAGTGCCAACAAACCCGCTAACAAAAGCTTGAAGCTGTTGGTAGTTTTTGCGCAAATAATCGTTGTCTAAATGCTCATCTTGACTTGCCCACCTTGCAGTTTCGTGAATAAGCGTACCGAATTGTGCTGCCGTGCTTCCTACGGCAGGCCCCGCAAATTTACTCTCCAAAAGGCAACAAACTGGGCAAGACCAAAGTTTATCTACCATTGAAGGAGATAGAGTTACAAGAGTTTTATTAGTGGAGGATTTTTCTTGTGACTTTTCTTGCGATTTTTCTTGCGACTTTAGTGGCGATTCTTCTTGCAATTCTGCGGTTGCTTGCGATTCTTGTGTTTCAGAATCAATCGCAGAATCAATCGCAGAATCGTAATTTTTACGCATAAAATCCCAATTATCTGGATTTGCTGCATCAACTCCGTTGTTTTTTAACAGATTTAACGCATTTAACGCATCTTGAATCGTAGGATTTTGCGCCAAACTATCGCTATTCTTAGAGCCAGACTCCTGTTTAGCAAGCGTAATTCTAGACGCGCAAACAAGACCTCTTGCATCGGCATCAACCGCCGCAAAATCGCCACAAAAATCTGTGTAGTCACAACTTCCGTCTTGATTTCTCCAATAAATCTCTGGCAAATAGTAGTACAAAAAGTCCGAAGGAACACAATCATCACTATTCACCGCGCTAACGCAAAGATGCTTGCGAGCGCGCGTAATTGCCATTAGCAAGCTGCGCTGTTCGCCAGTAAAAATCGCTTGCTTATCGCTTACGCAAATGCCATTAGGATTTTTAGAATACGCGTCAAAAAAGTACGTTATATCGCCACTTTCGCCATCGCCATCGCCACTTCCGCCACTTAAAATCCTGCTATTTAGCACAATATCAACAAGCGTTTCCGAAGCAAACATAGTGCTTCTAGCAGCCGTATTTGGCCAAACTCGCTGCTGAACCGCTGGAATCCACACGTAATCCCAAAGTCTTCCAACCGAACCAGAAGGCGTTGTAAGAGTCACAGCATCTGGAAGAGGGGCCACGCTTGCAAGCGAATCCGCTTCGATTTCCATTTGGCGAACTTGATCAATAAACTCCGCGATTGTTGGGCCGGCCGAACCTCCATTAGGCGTATGCTGGCCTTGAGAAACCGTATACGAGAATGAATTCGCATACTCAAAAAGCCGCATTGCAGCGTCTAGCCTATCGTTTGCCGCGCGGCCTTCATCATTGTTGCTAAGCGCTTGAATTTGCCACTTTTTAGCGCAATTGCAAAGATTCCAAGCTTTACTCAAAACGTAGCTAACTTGATTTTCTCCGCTGTTTTTAACTTTTTCAAGGTTATTTTTTAGATTTTTAGAAAGTCTTAGAACAATATTAAACACGCGCATCAACGCACGCGTATGAACACTGTTTGGGCGCATTTTTTGCAAAACAGAAAAGATTTCTGTAGACTTTGCGCCTTGAGCCTCTTCGTTTTCTAAATCACCAGAATCGTCAGAATTGCCAGAATCGCCAGCAACCGAAGAGCAGCCGTCAATAAACGCCTTAAGAATCAAAATGTAGCACGACTCAACACTAAATTGCGTGCTATTTGCGTTTGGTTGCGCGCTAAAAACGCGATTGTCAACCGTAACGCTTGCGCTTTCAATTGCAGACGAGTCGTTTGCGCTTAAAATGCGATTGCTAAGCACTTCCCATTGCTCTATAAGCTTACTCAACGGCGAATTTTCGCCGCTTGCATTTACACCATTTGAATTTGCACTATTTGCATTTGCACTATTTGCATTCGCGCCTGAAATCACTTCACTAAGCGAACAAATTGAGCGCATAAGAGAATCAACAGCCGCCAAACTTGCGCAATTGTAGTCGCCAGAATCCACAAGTGGGCTTTCCAAAACCGTCTTTATTCTAGAGCGAACAAAATGTGCAATCGAATAAAGCGTGTAATTACCCGAATGCACGCTTTTTGCTAAATCGTCAACACTTTTTTGACTAAATTGCGCTAACTCAATAATCGCAAAAAGCGCTTTAATAAACGGCTCGTCTCTAAGCGCGCGCGTGACGCTCGAGTAGCGCACAGGAACTCCGTCTTTTCTAAGACGCTCGCCAAACGCGCGAACTGTTGCATTATCGTGCGCAATTAAAGCCATGTTTTTCCAAGGAATCTTATTGTCTAAATGAGCGCGCTTTATTTGCCAAATAACGCAATCCATCTCTTGGCTAGGAGTTCTGTACAAATCGCCAGAAACCGAAGAATTTTCTGTTTTTTGCGAATTTAATTCGATTTTTTCTATAGGAAAAGCACCTTGGATATTGGCCATTTTCCAAGCCCTGCGGGTCATTGGCGTTTGCGTTGGCATAAGCGAAGCAATCGAAAGCGAAACGCGTGCAGAAAAGAGATTTAGTGCAATTGAGCGATTAGGCTGATTTAGAAAATCAGGGAGATTATGAGATTCTTGGCACTTTACATCTTGCGATATCTGTTTTGCAAAATCTTCGCCAAATCCTTCGACTTTATAATCGCAAATTTTAGAAACAGCAGCTTGCATAACGCCATTTTGCGCTGATTCAACAACGTAATCTGGGTACGATCCGCGGAATGATTGCACGGATTCGTCGGGATTTGCCGTTAAAACAATTCTCACGCCCAAGCGCGCTAGCGACTCAAGAAAAGCCAAACCAGCAAGCGTTACATCGTGAAAATCGTCAACAACCAGCATGTGCGGAAGGAAGAGTTTAAGAGCGTAAAACTCAAGTGAAGAATCGCAAGCCGCCGAAGATTCATTAGCACTATCGCAATGTAAATTATTAAAAATATCGTTCAAAATTTGAACGCCACTTGCCAAAAGCCTAGAAGAATCAAGCCTAAAAGCGTTCGGATACTTTTTGCGCACGCAATCCGCATACTCGCTTCTAAGAGCAAAAGCCAAATTCCATTGAGTTCTAATGCGGCTAACAATAATAGACGATACAAAATCTGAGTTAACGCTAAGCTGCGAGTCCAAACTGTTCAGCATATTTTTTTCCGCAAAGTCGCTTACAATGCCCATCTCGTCTAAGCGCGCGAGCATATCTCGAAGTTGGTGAATAAAAGCGCTATTTACAGAGATGTTAGAGATGTAATTAGAATCGAGCGAATCATGTGAATCACTAAAATCATGCGAATCATACGAATCCTCGCTATTTTGCGCGTTTTGTAATTTAGAAATTGTGTAAATCCAAGAATCACTAGAAGAATCACTAGAAGAATCTTTAGACGAAGAATCTTTGGAATAGTCGCTAGCAAAATACTCACTAAAAAGAGCGCAAACTTTGCAATTGCCACTATCGCCTTGCAAAACGTGATTAACGTGTACGCGCACAACTTCGCGAAGAAGAGCATCTTGCTCAGCGCCATTAAGCAACTTAGGTGCAGGCATGCCAAAAAGCTTGTTTCGCGCGGAAATCAAACTAAACGCAAGCGCGGAAAGTGTGCCAACTGGGCGCGATTGATGCGAAACACCCAAGTTTTGAATCACGTAATCCGACATTCGTGCAGCTGTAGAGCGATTTTGAGCAGCAGCAACAGCTATATCACCACGAATAGCGTTTTTTAGCAAAAGCTGCGCAGCGCGATTATTGAGCGAGCAAGGCGAATCAGATGCCGCGCTCCAATCAAAACGCAAACCCAAAAGCAACGCGCTAAGCGCAAAACTTGACTTGCCAGCGTTTGGTGCTCCAAAAACAAGCAAAACATTGGTGTTGCGTTCATGCGCGTTTTTAAGAGTGCCATTTAGCAACGATTGAACAGCAGCCAGCGCAGAATCTTCCGTACACATAAACACAATTCTACCAACTGGCGCGAGCTATTCCCGCGTCTGTTTATTTTTGCCCGCGTTTGTTTCTTTTTGCCCACGTTTGTTTACGTTTCGGCCTATTTTGGGAACAAAAGCAAGAACACTTTCTTGTGTTTGTTTATTTTTCCCCGCGTTTGTTTACGTTTCAGCCAATTTTGGGAACAAATGCGGGAAATTGGTGTGTGTTGTTAGTCGCGCTCACTATTGCTGACTAGAAAAGCGCTTAGCGCGAGCGTTTTTAATCGCAAGAAATGCTATTCCAATGCCAATAAAAATCAGCGTAAAGATTGCAAGCAAATAAACAACACCCACTCCAAGCGTTGTGGAATTAAACGTGTTTGGCGCAAATCCAAACCATCCTGCAGGCGCTTTGTAGTTCAAAAAATTGTACGGCGCTGCCATAGCATGATCCCCCCAACGCACGCCAGCAAACTCGCTTAGAGCAACAGCGTACGCAACGTAAGTGAGCGGCGGAATCGTAGCAAAATAAACGTGCGCACGGCTGGACTTGTACTTGTAATCAAAAAGAATAAAGTCAAAAATCGCAAGCAACGGCGTTATAAAATGCACACATAAGCTTGAGCACCCATTGTTCATGTACGCGCCAACAAATCCGAGCTTGTTTGTAGGAGCCAAGAAGCAAAGATATAGCGTAAAAGTGACAGCGATTGAAATCGTCATCATAAATTTAAAAACGTACCATGCGTTTGGTTTTGAATCTACCCAACCGCCAGCCTGCTCAGCCTGCTCAACCTGCTCATCGCTTTTAGACTTAAGAGCACTTCGCGTGTCTAGAATCAGCGAGCCAAGCAGCGCCGCGCAAATCATCAAGTTAGAAAGATTCGTAAAATACGTTAGCGCCATTGAATCCCAAGACATTGCCATTCCGTAAATAGAGCATACGATTGCAATAACTCGAATTATGGTTCTTGTAACGTAATCTTTGCGCGTTAGGACTAGTGTTTCGCTCATTTTAAGCTCGCTTTCAAATAAGTTTTAATTCTTATTTATGTTCTTCGATTATTTATGTTCTTCGATTTTTCGCATAAACACATTTCGTTTTACATAAATAAGATTTACTATACTTGACTCCGATCTATAAATAGCAAAACGTGCAAAATTCAATGGCGATTTTTGTAGATAATGCCAAACAATCTGCCGCAACGCGCGACGACCTGCCTTTTCGCTTGAGAAGCGTAGCGCGAAAAGGCAATTCGGAGCGCTGAGCCGCTTAGAGCAGAAGCACTGCTTCTGCGCGGCGAAGACGTTCGCGCGCTGTAACGCGCGAGCGACATGACCTGCCTTGTAGTGCGTTTGTACCGAATTTACGGCGTGTCGCCATACAATCGCACTACATAAACACGCAAATCTGTAGTGCAGCTAAGCGCGCTATTCCTCACGGCTATTAGCAGCCGCTCGGCTGATTTGGCACATAAAGTCCACTGGACTTTATGCCTGAGCCAAATCACGCTTTGAAGGAGCTTGAAACGCGTTATGCAATTTCAAGCTCAGTCAAAGCGAACAAAAAAGCCGCTGCAAGATGCGTAAAACAACTTGCAACGGCTAGTCGAAGTGGATTTGCTTGATTAAGCAATCACACAATCAATCAATCACATGATTACTCAATGTCATCATCGTAATCACTCTGACCACCTTGATCGTCAAGGTAATCATCTGGATTAAAATCATCACCGAGCTTCATGTCTCCAAAATCAATGTTAGAGAAGTCAACATCTGCCATGTCGCTTTCACCAAAGTTTGATGGAGTGCTATTTTCAGCAGTCACAGCAAGGTTTGGATACATAGCGTCACGAACTTCTGGATCCGCAGACACATCCGCATTACGGTAGCGCGCCAAACCAGTACCAGCTGGGATGAGCTTACCAATAATCACGTTCTCCTTTAGACCCTTAAGATCATCTTCCTTCTGACTCAAAGCAGCCTCAGTAAGCACGCGTGTAGTCTCCTGGAAGGATGCAGCAGAAAGCCAAGAATCCGTAGCCAAAGAAGCTTTGGTAATACCCATAAGCTCTGGTCGACCAGCAGCAGGCTTACCGCCATTCTTAACGGCAGCAAGATTTGCCTCGCGGAACTTTGCCTGATCCACAAGCTCACCTGGAAGCAACTCTGTGTCTCCAGAATCAATCACCGTAATACGGCGAAGCATCTGGTGAACAATAACCTCAATGTGCTTATCGTGAATATCAACGCCCTGAGAACGGTAAACGTTGTGAACTTCTTCCACAATATTCACCTGAGCAGCGCGCGGACCAAGGATTCGCAAAATCTTCTTAGGATCCACAGAACCCTCAATAAGCTGCGTGCCAACCTCAACGTGGTCGCCATCCTTAACAAGCATTGGAGCGCGGCGAGTTACTGGATAAACGATTGGCTCAACGGTTGTATCGTCTGGAGTCAAAGTGACTTGACGGCCGTGATCCGTATCTTCTACCTTTACAACGCCTGGGAACTCTGCGATTGGAGCCTCGCCCTTAGGAGTACGAGCCTCAAAAAGCTCGGTAACACGAGGAAGACCCTGCGTAATATCGCTTGCAGAAGCAACGCCACCAGAGTGGAAGGAACGAAGCGTAAGCTGCGTACCAGGCTCACCAATGGACTGTGCTGCAACAATACCAACAGCCTCGCCAACATCCACGAGTCGGCTTGTAGCCAAAGACCAGCCGTAGCACTTTGCGCAAACGCCACGCTTAGATTCGCAAGTAAGAACGGAGCGAGCCTTAACTTCTTCAACGCCGTGCGCAACCAAGCTGCGCAAAACGTCCATAGAAAGCGCGTCTCCACACTTTGCCAAAACTGTTGTACCGTCTGCTGGATCGAGCACGTCTGCAGCAAGCAAGCGCGAGTATGGGCCACCATCAGCAGCCTTAACAAGCGTCAAATTGCCGTTTTCGTCGCGATCCGCAATCTTCATCATAAGGCCACGTTTCGTGCCGCAATCTTCTTCGCGAACAATAACTTCCTGCGAAACGTCCACAAGACGACGAGTCAAGTAACCAGATTCTGCTGTACGAAGTGCGGTATCTGCCAAGCCCTTACGAGCGCCGTGCTGAGAGATGAAGTACTCCAACACGGAAAGGCCATCGCGGTAGTTTGACTTAACAGGACGAGGAATAATCTCGCCCTTAGGATTTGCCACCAAGCCTCGCATACCAGCAATCTGGCGAATCTGCATCCAGTTACCACGCGCGCCAGATTGAACCATAATGTTCACGTTGTTGTCGTCGTGGAAGTTCTCGCGCATTGCGTCTGCAACCTTATCGGTGCACTCTGTCCACAAGTTAATCAACTCTTGACGACGCTCTTCGTCTGTAAGAAGACCCATATCGTACTGGGAGTTGATCTTTGCAGCCTGATCCTCGTAATCTTGCGCAATCTGCTCGCGATTTGGAGGAAGCACAATATCCGAGAATGCCATTGTAACGCCAGACCAAGGTGCGCGCGTAAAGCCAAGATCCTTCAAAGCATCAAGGCTTGCCGCCACTTGCGCGGTGGAATAGCGCGTAGCAATGTCGTCAACAATCTTAGAAAGCACGCCCTTTGGAACCTGCTGGTTTACAAACGGATAGTCCTCTGGAAGAGTGCTATTAAACAGCACGCGACCGCAAGACGTTGCAAACAGAACAGTTCCATCCTTAAAGCGCTCTTCGTGAACAACATCTGGGCTGCCTGGCTCTGGATTTACGACCTTAAGTTCTCCTGGCTCCCAATCCTTTGGTAGCACAAAGTCCTCTGGCACGCGGATTAATACCTTTGCCTGCATGTCAATCTCGTGCTTGTCTAGCGCCATTTGAGCTTCTGCAAGCGAAGAGAAGATTCTGCCTTGACCCTTTGCACCGTCTATTACTGTAGACAAGTAGTACAAGCCCAAAATCATATCCTGAGATGGCATGGTAACAGTGTGACCATCTGCTGGCTTTAAGATGTTGTCGGATGCCATCATCAAGCTGCGAGCTTCTGCTTGAGCTTCGGCGGAAAGTGGCAAATGCACTGCCATCTGATCACCATCGAAGTCGGCGTTGAATGCTGCGCAAGCAAGTGGTGGCAAGTGGATTGCCTTACCTTCAACCAAGATTGGCTCGAATGCTTGAATACCCAAGCGGTGAAGCGTAGGTGCGCGGTTAAGAAGAACAGGATGCTCGGAAATAACTTCCTCGAGCACGCCCCAAACCTCGGAATCTCCGCGATCCACAAGGCGCTTGGCGCTCTTCATGTTCTGTGCAAAGCCCTGATCTACCAAACGCTTAATAACGAATGGCTTAAACAGCTCCAACGCCATTGGCTTAGGCAAACCGCACTGATGCATGCGAAGGCTTGGACCAACAACGATTACGGAACGGCCAGAATAATCAACTCGCTTACCGAGCAAGTTCTGGCGGAATCGACCCTGCTTACCTTTAAGCATATCGGAAAGCGACTTTAGTGGCCTATTGGATGCGCCAGTTACTGGGCGTCCACGGCGACCATTGTCGAACAGCGAATCAACAGCTTCCTGAAGCATGCGCTTTTCGTTATTAAGCATGATTTCAGGAGCGCCAAGCTCAATCAGCCTCTTCAAACGATTGTTACGGTTGATTACGCGGCGATACAAGTCGTTCAAATCGGATGTTGCAAAACGTCCACCATCAAGCTGAACCATTGGACGCAAGTCTGGTGGGATTACTGGAATAACATCCAAAACCATTGCTTCTGGCTTGTTTCCAGTAGTCAAGAACGCGTTCACAACCTTAAGTCGCTTCAAAGCGCGCGCCTTGCGCTGACCAGTGCCATTGTCGATCTCTTCGCGAAGTTCTACAGCAGCAGACTTAAGATCGAAGTCTTGCAAGCGCTTCTTGATTGCTTCCGCGCCCATGCATCCTTCAAAGTAATCGCCATAGCGATCTTCCATCTCTCGCCAAAGATCAACATCGCCTTCCATATCTCCTGCACGCAAGCCCTTAAAGCGATCGAAAACTGCGTTCAAACGCTGAATTTGCTCGTCGTAGCGAGTACGGATAGCAGACATTTCGCGTTCAGCTCCAGCACGCAACTTAGACTTTGCGCTACCTTTTGCCTCGCCCGATTCTTCTAGCTCGTGAAGATCTTCTTCTGCTTTCTTTGCACGCGCATCAATCTCGTTGTCGCGGCGCTTGCGAAGATTGCCAATCTCAGTATCAAACTCGTCTTGCAAGTCTGGAAGATCCTGGTGACGCTGCTCTTCGTCCACCTTAGTAACCATGTAGGCTGCAAAGTAGATGACCTTTTCCAAGTCTTTTGGAGCAATATCGAGCAAATATCCCAAGCGGCTTGGCACACCCTTGAAGAACCAAATGTGTGTTACAGGAGCCGCAAGCTCAATATGACCCATGCGTTCACGGCGAACGCGGCTGCGTGTAACTTCCACGCCGCATCGCTCGCACACGATTCCCTTAAAGCGTACGCGCTTATACTTGCCGCACGCGCACTCCCAATCGCGAGTAGGACCAAAAATCTGCTCACCGAACAGACCATCCTTCTCTGGCTTAAGGGTACGGTAATTAATGGTTTCTGGCTTCTTAACTTCGCCGTGGCTCCAGCTACGGATGTCTTCGGCAGTGGCCAGTCCAATCCTCAGTTTGTCAAATGCGTTGACGTCCAGCACTATTATCGTCCTGTCTCATGAAATTGTTTTTCTAAGTTTCTTAAAGTGATTAGTGATTAGTGATTAGTGATTAAAACACTTGTAACACTTGTATCACTGGTATTCAGGTTCTTGAATAACTTGGTCTTCTTTGGCAGACGAATCTGGTCGTGCACCAATATTAAAGCCCAAATTTTCAGAAGACGACACCGGATCATCATCTTCATCCTTCATGTCGATTGCCACTCCTTCGGAGTTAAGCACCTCAACATTCAAGGAGAGCGACTGCATTTCCTTGAGCAACACCTTAAAGGACTCAGGAATACCAGCAGGTGGAAGATTATCGCCCTTAACAATAGCGCCATACACGCGCACGCGACCGTCAACGTCATCAGACTTTGTGGTCATCATTTCGTGCAATGTGTACGCAGCGCCATAAGCCTCAAGCGCCCACACTTCCATCTCACCAAAGCGCTGGCCGCCGAACTGAGCCTTACCACCCAACGGCTGCTGGGTAATCATAGAGTAAGGACCAGTGGAACGAGCGTGAATCTTATCATCAACCAAGTGATGCAGCTTCAAGATGTACATGTAACCAACAGAAATTGGCTTAGGGAATGGTTCACCAGTGCGGCCGTCAAACAGTGTTGCCTTACCGTCGGAGCCAACAAGCTTATTGCCATCGCGGTCTGCAAGCGTAGTGCTCAAAAGACCCTTCAAAGTCTCTGGGCGCACGCCGTCGAACACTGGAGTTGCAACAGGAGTGCATGGATCGCCGTGCTCGGCGCCTTCTGGCACGTACTTCTTCCAAGCAGCCTCAAGGTCTGGATCCAAGTTAATATCCCAGCCTGCGTGAGCAATCCAACCCAAGTGAAGCTCGAGCACCTGGCCCAAGTTCATTCGAGAAGGCACGCCCAGCGGGTTAAGCATAATGTCTACTGGAGTACCATCCTCCAAGAATGGCATATCCTCTTCTGGCAAAATGCGGGAAATAACACCCTTATTACCGTGACGACCAGAAAGCTTATCGCCCTGCGTAATCTTGCGATGCTGAGCAATGTACACGCGAATCATCTGGTTTACGCCATTTGGAAGCTCATCGCCATCGTCTTCAGCGTCTTCGCGAGTAATCTCCTTAACAGCAATCACGGTACCAGTTTCGCCGTGAGGCACACGAAGCGAAGTGTCTCGAACTTCGCGGCTCTTTTCGCCAAAGATTGCGCGAAGCAAGCGCTCTTCTGGAGTAAGCTCGGTCTCGCCCTTAGGTGTTACCTTACCAACCAAAATATCGCCAGCTTCAACCTCGGCACCAATGCGAATAATACCGCGCTCGTCGAGGTTTGCAATAGCGTCTTCACCAACGTTTGGAAGGTCGCGAGTAATCTCTTCGGCACCAAGCTTGGTTTCGCGCGCGTCAATCTCGTACTCTTCAATGTGAATCGAAGAAAGCGTATCGTCTTGCACGAGTCGCTGAGAAATAATCACAGCATCCTCGTAGTTGTAGCCATTCCAAGGCATAAACGCAACGAGCAAATTCTTACCCAATGCAAGTTCACCCTTTTCAGTTGCAGGACCGTCTGCAAGTACAGTTCCTGCTTCAACGCGCTCGCCATCTTTAATCAGCGGCACCTGGTTGTAGCAAGTAGTCTGGTTGGAACGCTGGAACTTAGAAAGCTTGTAGCTAGATTGAGTTCCGTCATCGTTCATAACGCGAATAATATCTGCAGAAACGTAGGTTACAACGCCTGGCTTTTCGGAAAGAATCACGTCTCCAGAATCAACTGCAGCACGCCATTCGGAACCCGTACCAACAAGTGGACGCTCCGACTTAATAAGCGGCACAGCCTGACGCTGCATGTTGGTACCCATCAATGCACGGTGTCCTTCATCGTGCTCCAAGAATGGAATCAAGCTTGCGCCAAGAGAAACCATCTGACGTGGAGAAACATCCATGTAGTCAACAGTGCTAACAGGCACATCGACTGCCTCTTCTTCGTCCACGCGAGCAAGAGCCTGAGTGCCAACAAAGTTGCCGTTTTCGTCAAGCTCCTGGTTTGCCTGAGCAATAACGTGCTCGGCTTCGCGATCTGCAGTCATATATTCGACTTCGTTAGTCACATGACCATTAACAACCTTGCGATAAGGCGTTTCAATAAAGCCGAATGGGTTGATGCGACCAAAGGTTGCAAGAGAGCCGATAAGACCGATGTTTGGACCTTCTGGGGATTCGATTGGGCACATACGACCAAAGTGGGATGGGTGCACGTCTCGAACTTCCATAGATGCGCGGTCTCTAGAAAGACCACCAGGACCAAGCGCAGAGAGACGACGCTTGTTTGTAACGCCTGCCAAAGGATTATTCTGATCCATAAACTGGCTAAGCTGGGAAGTTCCGAAGAACTCCTTAATCGTAGCGTTAACTGGTCGAATGTTAATCAATGACTGTGGTGTAATCGCCTCAGCGTCTTGAGTTGTCATACGCTCGCGCACAACGCGCTCCATGCGGCTTAAGCCAGTACGAATCTGATTCTGTACAAGCTCGCCAACCTGGCGGATTCGGCGGTTTCCAAAGTGATCAATATCGTCTACGTCTACACGCAACTGCACATCTTCGCCATCGCGCTTGCCTGGGAAGGTCTTTTCGCCAGCATGCAAAGTAACCAAATACTTGATTGTTGCAATAATGTCTTCGCGATTCAAGCTGCGATCGTTGTAATCCGCTTCCAAACCAAGCTTGCGATTAATCTTGTAGCGACCAACGCGCGCCAAATCGTAGCGCTTTGTGTTGAAGTAGAAGGATTCGAGCAAATTGCGACCCGCGTCGGCAGTTGCTGTATCTGCTGGACGAATCTTTCTGTACAAGTCTGTAAGAGCATCGTCTTGAGTATCGATTGGCTCTTTTTCTAGAGCGTCGAGAACAAGAGGATAACCCTGGAATGCTTCGGCAATTTCTGGCTTAGTCATGCCGATTGCCATTAAGAATACGATTGCAGACTGCTTGCGCTTGCGATCTACGCGCACGCCAAGAACATCGCGCTTATCAATCTCGAACTCAAGCCACGCTCCGCGACTTGGAATGATTTTTGCGCCAAAAACGTCTTTATCGGAAGTGCGATCTTGCGTGCGATCGAAGTACACGCCTGGGGAACGCACAAGCTGAGACACGATTACGCGCTCAGTGCCGCCAATAATGAATGTTCCGTGTGGGGTTTGTAATGGGAAATCACCCATAAAAACAGTCTGGCTCTTAATCTCGCCAGTTTCGCCGTTTTCAAACTCTGCATTTACGTACAAAGGAGCGGAATATGTGTAATCCTTCTCTTTGCACTCAAGCACAGTGTGACGTGGCTCTTCAAAATATGGATCCGAGAATGTGAGGCTCATTGTCTCAGCAAAATTCTCGATTGGAGAAATCTCTTGGAACACTTCTTCCAGACCAGAGACGTGTGGCACAGTGTGAGTGCCATTTGCCTCATCTTCTTCGACGCGCTTCTTCCAACGCTCGGAGCCGATCAGCCAGTCAAAGCTGTCGGTTTGCACACCGAGGAGGTATGGCACATCGATTGGCTCACAAATGGAGCCGAAATTCACACGATCCGACGCTTTGTGCAATTTAATGCTGTGCTCGTCGGCACGCGCGATGACTTTGGTGGTGTTCGTCGTAGCTTGTTCAGCAGCCAATGGACGTTCCTTTATCGCTAGCTAGTTTTATTAATCCTTGGGAGCTTTAGAAAATCGCAGCAAACGCGCTTAAAATCAATGATTTTGGGTTTGCGGGCGCCTTCTTCGGTTCCTTGAGTATGCCCGCTATATGACACACCGTGTACAAAGAAACGATTTTACCCCTTCGCTTCGACTTTCTATCGTCATTTATGCAGGCACTAGCGAACAGAAATAACCACGGGATTGCTTTGCAACCCTGCTACATCCTTATGCTCGATTTGCGCAATGTACGTTCCGCGCGAAACTTTAGGCAAATCGGAGTCATTCGCGCAATTTTCTCCACTTGGCGTGCCAATCGTAGCGTTTGCATTCCAAGTAAACTTTTTATCGTACGAATCGCCTTTTGCCATAAGTAGCGGCTTGAGTGAAATTATGCACATATCTGATTGCCATTGCGGAACAACTGCTTGTGCAGACTTGTCTTTCGACTTATTAGACTGATTCGACTTATTTTGCTTATTTGACTTATTTGACTTATCGCCTTTTGCGCCAGAAGAATCGCCAGCAGCTTGCGATGAATCGCCTGCACTTTGGCCTATATTCAACACCATTCTTCCGCTCGAAGCGTCAATCCTGCACGAATCGTCGCCTTCGTAAACAATGTGAGCGTTAAACTCTAAAGTTCCACCCATTGGAACCGCCTGAGATGCAGCAGATAGCTCAATTCTAACGTCTTTTGCACTGCATTTTTTTATGACTCCAACAGGCCTTGGATCTGGCACAAGTTGTTTAGATAACGTAACGTCTGAATGTTTGTTTATAGCGGTTCCAATTGCGCTAATGCCCTTAAAAATGCTGACTATGCAAAAAATGCAGAATGCTAAAACAGCCAGCAGCCCCACGCAAACTACGATTCGGCGGCGAATGTACACGCGGCGTCTCGCAGCACTAATCTTCCGCTTCGGTTTACGTTTTAACACAGGCATATTAACCATTGTAATGCATGAGTAGTTTTAAGACTATTTTTGGCTATTTTTTGCCATTTTTGACTATTTTTTGCTACTTCCCGCCCTCAAATCCAAGCTGACGCCACGCCTCATAAATGGCGATTGATGCGCAATTCGTAAGATTTAAGCTTCTAAGCGAAGGTCGCATTGGCAAGCGAACCTGTTCCGCAACATGCGGGCCTGCCATAATATCCATTGGGTCTGGAATATCTCCTGGCTCTGGCCCAAAAAGCAAAATATCGTTCGGCTTATACTCAACATCTGTGTAAAGTTTTGTGGCGTTTGCAGTAAACGCGATTATGCGAGAATTTGGCATTGACTCAACAAGGTTTTCAAAATTCGGATGCATAACAACGTGTGCCATATCGTGATAATCAAGACCCGCGCGACGAAGCTTTGTGTCTTGAAGATTAAATCCAAGCGGCTCTACAAGATGCAAAATGGTGCCCGTTACAGCGCAAAGGCGAATCGCAGATCCTGTGTTTCCTGGGATTCTAGGCGAATAGAAGCACAAGTGCGGAGTTTGAGTTTGCGCAGTGCTTGCATCTTGCGCGCTTAGCATGGCATCCATAACGCTTATTGGATTTCCGTGCGCGTCTGTTACAAGCTCGTCTGGGCCGTAGTTTGACTTTCGGTAGCCGTACTCATACATCTGCTCTACGCGATTGACTGGGTTTTGCGCATCTGGATTTTGTAAATCCGTGTTTTGTGCATCTTGCATATTCGTCATAATCACCTCAATAAAATCATCATAATAAAAATAAGCGCAAATCCTGCAAAATCAGCCCACGAGAACACAGCTCCCGTAAACACAACAGCCGTGATTGCAGCCATAACAGGCTCACTCGCGCCTAAAAGCGTTCCGCGCACAGATCCAACTCGCATAATGCCAGCCAAAAACATCCAATATGCGCCAAAAGTTCCGCCAACAATTGTAAAAGTAAACAGCAAATACGCGCTCAAATCTAAAGGAGGCATTGTTTGCCATGGCTTCACAAATGGCAGCATAATAAGACCTGCAATTATAAACGTGATTCCGTTTACAGTAAGATTTCCCCATTTTGCAATCAATTTAACTGGCATAATCGCAAGCGCCGCCGTACTCGCAGCATCTGCTAATCCCCACAAAAGTCCCATCAACGGCAGCGAAAGCGAGCTAAAATTGCCACCCGTTGCCATAAGCGCAGTTCCTGCAAAAGCCAGCAAAACACCAATGTTTTCGCGCAACGTCGGAGTTCTTTTTGACCGCAAACACACGTAAACAAGCACAAAAAGAAGATTGAGGCTTTGCAAAACAGTAGCTGTGCCAGAGTTAGTCCAGTCGATTGTAAAAAGATACGCAACTTGCGTTAAAAGCACGCACACAATACCTGTTACAACTAGCATTGGCCATGATTTTTTTGTGCTTAATGCACCAACGAGTTGCTTGCGATTAACAATTGAGGCAACAATTACGAATAGCACGCCTGCAGCAAGCTGACGAACGCACGCGATTTGCAGCGGACTTACAAGGTATTTAGACATTAGAATCTTAGAAACAGTAGCGTTTGTGCCCCAAAGCGCGCCGCCAAGAATTGTTAAGATTATGCCAATCATCATTGTGCGCGGACTATGATCAACTGCAGGATTTGTCTTTTTAGGCTTTATTTTTTGGATATTCTTTACAAAACCAACATCCATGCTAAACACCTTCTAAACTTAAACCCTGTATTTGATAATAATCCTGTAGTTTTGCACATCTGTAGTAAGTCGCAAATCACAAATCGCTTACTACATATGAAAAATCTACACTATCATATAATCAACAACACGCACATAATCAACAACACGCAATTGCAAGGATTGTGTGTGCAATAAATCTATTAAGGTGATTTAAGAATCGTAAAAACGTTAAAAATGTCGCTCGCGCGTTACAGCGCGCTCACGTTTTCGCAGCGCAGAAGCAGTGCTTCTGCTTTGAGCGGCTCAGCGCTCCGAATTGGAAAATCGTTAGCGCGGTCTAAGCGCGCTAACGTCTTCGCCGCACGTAAAGTCCACTGGACTTTACGTTTGAGCGGCTCAGCGAATCGAGGTGATTTCTCGCGCATTATGCAGCTCGAAATCGTCGATTCGCGCTACGCTTTAAGCGAAAAGGCAGGTCGTCGCGCAACGCGCGATTTTGCATTATCCGCACACTATGTTATCTTATTTAAGTTGTCTTTCGTTGTGTGTTTAGCGCAATGATTGATGTGGAGAATTCGCCTAGTGGTCTATGGCGCACGCTTGGAAAGCGTGTTGGTGTAACAGCCTCACGAGTTCGAATCTCGTATTCTCCGCGAGTAAGGTTTCTAGCCAGTACTGTTGGTTGGAACCCTTTTTCGTACTTATATACTTTGCGCCAGCCTTACTTGCTCCAGCCTTATTTACGCTTAACGCGCAATAAGTGGCGCTACTTGCGATTCGTAAGCGCGCAAAGCCATATCAATCACATTGTGCATATCGTAGTAACTGTACGTTCCCAATCGCCCACCAAAAACAGTGTTCGGCTCAGCAGCTGCAAGCTCTGCATAGCGCGCATACAAGGCTTTATCTTCCTCAGTATTCACTGGATAATACGGCTCGTCGTCGCGAGTTGCAGCGCGAGAATACTCCTGCCAAACAACAGTCTCCCCAGCTTTAACGCTTTTACCTGGCACAAAATCAGCATCGCAGCTAGCAACGCCGCCAGCCTCGCAATCGCCAACCTCCTCGCGCTCTGGATTAAAGTTCTTAAACTCAATCGCGCGCGTAAACGGAACATCTGCATCTGAATAGTTCATAACTGGGCAGCCAAAGTGGTCGCTCTCCTTGTAACGCACTTCCTTAAAGTCAACAGTTCGCCACTTTAACTCGCCAAGTGCGTAGTCAAAATACCTGTCCACTGGCCCCGTATAAACCACTGGCACTCCAGCTTCCGCCAGCGCGCGCTTGTTAAACGGCTGCGATTCGTCGAAAAAGTCCACGCCAAGCGAAACGTGAATACGCGGATTGTCAATCATGCGCTGCATCCAAGCCGTATATCCGTCCGTTGGCAATCCTTCCCAAGTGTCTTTAAAGTAGCGATTATTGTAGTTAAATCGCACAGGCAAGCGCTTAATAATTCCAGCAGGCAGCTTAGAAGGATCCGTTTGCCACTGTTTTGCCGTGTAATTCTTAATAAACGCCTCGTAAAGCGGGCGCCCAATTAAGCTAATACCCTTATCGTTTAGATTTTGCGGATCTTTACCAGCAAACTCCCCTGCTTGGCTTGCAATAAGCGCCTTTGCTTCTTCTGGCGTGTAGTGCGCGTGGAAGAATTGGTTAATTGTACCCAAGTTGATTGGCAACGAATACACCTCGCCATCATGCGTTGCATAAACGCGATGCACGTAGTTAGTAAACGTTGTAAAGCGGTTCACATAATCCCACACGCGCTTGTTGCTTGTGTGGAAAAGATGCGCGCCATACTTGTGAATTTCAATTCCCGTGCGCTCGTCAAAATACGAGTAAGCGTTGCCGCCAATGTGATTACGCACGTCAATAATCTCAACGCGAGCGCCAGCGCGTTCTGCAGCCTGCTGAGCTACGGTTAAGCCGAACAATCCTGCTCCAACAACTACTAAATCTGGGTATTCGCTCATTTTCCCACTCATTTCTTGCTTTCTGATTTACACTTTACTCTTCGATTTTTAATTGCATTACTTCATATTTTTGATTTTGCAATCGTAGATTATTTTTTCAAGATTTCTTACACACGACATCGTAAAACATTGCGCGCGCTGTAAAATCGTAAGCTTTTTAACAGCTGATTTAGCAAATTTTACGTCTTTATCATAATTTTTTTCGTATATTTTTTGGATTTCTGCGTCGCTATTTTTTCCGCTTTTAAGCGTATTTTCTCCGCTTTTCAGCGCGCATCGCTCGTACCTCAAATTTCCAACCATTGTGTAGTAGCTTCTTGCTGGCACAACGTTGTGTTCTAAGCACAAATCCCAATTTGCTCGAACAGCGTCTATATGATCGTGGTAAAAGTCCGCGTCTCGCATTTTGTGCGTTACGGAATCTGCGCGTTGCAGCCAGTAATACAACACTGCGTCCACATGCGCCACGCAATTCATGCGCGAGTACAGCACGCTCGCCATAGCCGTATCTTGCGCAAACTTTCCTTCTGGGAATCGCACTCCTTCCCAAACCTCTCGCCTGTACAGCCTGCACCAATTCGCTTCGTTAAAGTAGCGCGCTTCGCTGTTTTTGCCCAGCTTATTTCCGATTATTCTAAATATTTTGCAAAATACAGTTTGATACGCTTTTAGAGGATTTTTTACGATTTTTATTTGAGGCATGTTCTCTAAACGCGCGGTTGCTGGCGACTTTTCCGAACGCAAGTCACTCGCATCCACTCCACGCGCATCCAATCCAGCTTCTTTTTTAATCTGCTCTAAGCTACTTAGCCCAAATTGACGCCATTTTGCTTTGCTCATGCTAGCTCCGCTTTGCAAAAGCGCGTTTAACAAAATCTCAATATTTTTGCAATCTAGAATATCGTCATTGTCTGCAAACGCTATAAATTCGCCACGAGCCGCATCAAGCCCCGCGTTTTGCGCGCGCGATATTCCGCCATTTTGTTGGTGTATTACTTTAACTCGCGAATCTTTTGATGCGTATGAATCGCAAATTTTACCCGAGTCGTCTTTGGATCCGTCGTCTACTAAAATCAGCTCTATGTTTTTGTAAGTTTGCGCAAGAATCGAGTCCACGCATCCGCTCAAATATTTTGCAGAATTGTAAACTGGCACGATTATAGAAACTAGCGGATTTTCGTTTTTAGCATAATTTTCCATTGCTGTCATTGCTATCCTTTCAAACCGCGTTCTGTTCTGCTTTACAAGATGAGATTTTGCGCATTTGACGAATCTTTTGCTGCCCATCCTTAAATCCGCGTATCATCGCGCGAATTTTCGCAAATTTATTCTTTTCCCACAGCGCAACGAAAATCATATCTCGCACAACTGCACGCAACGACTTAGCATACGAGTATGTTCCCATTTTGTAGTCCACTACTTGCATATTTCGCGCTATGTAGTACTTGCGATTTGCGTTGTGATTCCACACGATTGGGTGTTTTATAATCAAGTTTATTGAGCGCGCTTTGCCGATTTGGTGTTCCATTATAACGTTTTGGCACTCTACGATTTGCCAGCCAGCGCGCACTAGTCTCCTTGAAAAGTCGAAGTCTACTCCGTCGATTTCTAGCCATTCGTCAAATCCGCCGATCTTAGCCCACGCTTCTACGCTTGTTAAGCTTCCAGACGTTATGCATTCGTCTTCGTGACACTTGCTGTGTAAAATCGTGCCGTCTAAACGGTTTTTTAGCAAAGAGCATACAATTGCGATTTTGGAATTTTTTGAATTTTTTTGATTTACAAGACTTCCCTGATTTTCCAGGATTTTCTTGTATTCGCTAATCATGTTGCTTGGCACAACAGAATCGTCGTTAAGCGTTAGAACCCAGTTGAAACCTTGCGATTTTGCCCACTCAAACACTTGCGTCAATGCTTTTGCAAAACCAATATTTTGACTGTTTTTAACTAAAGTCACGTTTGTGTATTTGCTTACAACTTCTTGCAAGCTTTTAACATTTTTAGACGCATTGTCTACGATTATTACGCGCTCTACTTGATTGCATAGCGCTTCTAAACACGTGCTTACGTCTGTTAAAGTTGGATTATAGGTGATTATTCCTGCACAAATATGCATGTTAATCCAAACTGCGATTCGTGCTGCTATTATCACTGCGATTCCTCACAGCACTTTCAACACTATTTTTGCTACTACTTTTCACTAAATATTTGCTCACAAAACCAACAATCAAGTTTGTAAAACGCTTGAGTATTACAGAAAGCACAAGAATCACCACAAACTCTGCGATTAGCAATCCGTACGCTTGCCAGCGATTAAGCCACACAGGGTATATTACTGTAAACACTTGCATTATTAACACGTGGTGAACCAAAAAAATCGGGTACGAATATGCGGATATAAACTTTGTGCACGCGCTTAGTGGCTTAAAACTTTTAACAAGTTCGCCAATATAAGATAGCAATAGGAATGCAAATATTCCTACAATCGTAACTGCAATATTGTCTTTTAATATGTGCGTTAATTGTTGTGCTGCAAGGATCACAAAAGATACTGCAGCAAGCCAATGCGGCACTTTTTTAATAAACTTTACAAAAATCATGCCAAATACTAATTCTGGCAATCTTGTTGTTAAAAGAATATCAGACGGCACTCGTGGAATCTGGTAAAACATAAAGAACACAACTGTTACAGCATATAGAGTCAACACAATGCACACAGTTGCTATTGGCATTTTGTTTACACCAACTCTTAAAAGCGGAAACACTATGTAAAACAGTATTATGAATCCGAGGAACCATTCACCTAAAGTGTAAAATGTGCCTACACCGAATGCAGAAGCATATCCATCCATTCCAAAAAGCGAAAAAATTACTGTTATCTTATGCCTTGGTACAAAAATATAGCCATTATTGCGAACAAACAGTAAAATATTCGCCACTACAAATGCCACCCAAAACATTGGATACAACGTTTTTGCGCGCTTTGTGTAGAATGTGCGCAAATCCAGGCTTTCTCTATCCCCGTAGTTGTACATAAGAGCGGCGCCAGAAATAATCAAAAATAGCGATACTCCTAATCCACCAATGTAAATTCCAAATGGCCTATTTACAAAGAATCGCGTAGGCTCCAAATACGGATTGTTAAAATGAGTTACAACAATCAAAATCGCAGCTATTGCGCGAATCCAATCCAAATAGAAAAGTCGCGGTTTTTTTGCGCGCGCGCGAACGCATTTTGTTGCGTCTGTATTTACGCTTATATCACTCATCTTCTTTACCTTCACTACCAACGTTACCTTTACGACAAATGTGTACAATTCTTTGAGCTATGTACAAAGCCTTATAAAATACGCGTTTTGCGATACTTTTTAGCACTCTTAAAACAGTGTAGCGGAAGCGCTTTCCGCGCATTACTTCTCTACAAGTTTCTTCCAAATTGTGCTTAATCCACGGCGTGCTAACAGATTTTGATAGTTCTCGAACATCGAATTCTAGATTCGTCATTTCTATTCGCGCAAAGTGGTTGGAGAATATGTATGCGTCGTAGTATCCGTTGGATTGCGGCACATACCCGTATGCTCGCTCTATAAAGTGCAACAACGTTCCGTCTATTTTTAGCGGTTCTGCTGGAAAATCTTCGTAAGTCCACTTTCTATCCAATAGCCCGTGCAGTGCTTTTGTACGGAACCAAAACATTGTGCCAAGCGGAGCTATAGCGTCTTTATTTTCGTCTAACGGAACGCTAATTCCTAACGTTTTTTCTAGGAATTTCTTTGTACCCTCAAAGTTTGGACCCCAAGTGTATGTAAATCCTGGGAAGTAGTCTGCATGATTTGGCGGCGTTGGCATTGCCATTCCAAGTCGCGGATGCGTTTCAAATAGATTTATAACGTTTTGCACATACTCTTTACTTGCAAGAATATTTTCAAAACACTTGTAAGCGAATCCGTCACCTATGCTTCGAGGAGATAATTGCGTGACTTTTTTATCGTGAGCAAAGCATACGTAATCGTACTTCATAAGATCTGCGCCGCCGCCCACTAAGAATGCGCTCACATCTCTACCTCGATTTTCAATCAACCGCACGTCTACGTTATACGGAAGTTGTTTCACGCGTTGTTTCACGATTTGCTGGTTTTCTTTCGATCCTACAGTTAAAATAACGTCACATCCTTGCGGCATGGATTGAATATAGTGCAAACTTTTATCTAGCAAATCCATGTAATACAAGTGCATGCACAACGCGACTTTTGGCTTAGATGCAGGCTTAGCAGTAGATGTTGATGTAGCTGTTGATGAGTTTTCTACAATCTGATTTTGCGGCAAAATGTATCGCAAATGAAGATTCTTCATCAAATCTGCCATATTCATGCTTCGCAAAGCATTTTCCCAAATCAAATCCGTGTTGTAATCGGTGTGATCCCGCAAATACTCGTATAAATCCAATGCTTGGTTTCCAACAGATTGCGTAGAAACGTCGGAGTAATCGTGGAAGAACGACCTGCGCTTAAAAATCGGGCAACGCTTATATTCCACAATCTGCCTTGCAGCATACGTTATTGGACCATAAGAATAGCCTTCTAAATCACTCGTATCAACGTATACAGACCACTTGTATCCCTTGTCTGCAAATCGCTTTGTAAACACAGATTCATGTAATCCAACCGACTCAAAGTAGCTGTTGATTGGTGGAAGATTATTCCAATAATCCTGAAAATCTTTGGATTGAACAAAGCTTTTTCTGTATGCGTGAAAATGCGATTGAATATGTTCTGGCAAATATCCGTACGGACTGTATCCAAACGGGTCTCCATTAACCTTATGAAACTTTGTTATGCCCCAAAAATCAAGGTCTTTTGCGTTCATAGCGTTAAACATTTCGCTAAACGGATAAACTGGCCCCATAATCGTAGCGTTAAATAACACTACTTCATCAAACTTTTCCAGATTCTCCCAACCGTAAGAGTCCATTGCAGTTTTGTACGCCCACACGTCAAAACCCTTGTTTTCGCGCAAAATAAACTTATTCGCATAGCTTTTAAGCATTGCTTTGCTTGGTTCGTCTATTTTTCCGTTTACTACAATCGCAAGCTCGTTAAAGAATGGCTTAAATCCGTCAAGCAACGTAGACACATAACGGTCTGCGTGACCTTGCGCATCATAGAAGAAGAAAATGCCCAAGCGCTTTGGATTTTCCAAAATCATGTTATCTCCCGATTTACCTTTAATTATCTTTGATTATTCTATTGTGTAATTTTGTATTTTGTTTAATCTCAAATTTATTTTTTAGACTTTATTTATCATTCTTTGGTTTAGTTAAGTTTTTAACCATATTTTTTATCTTTTTTGCAAAACGCTTATAAGCTGGCATTGCGTCATAACGTTTTTGCTCTTCAATTTGCAAACGTTTTTGTTCTTCTTCGTATTTTTGTTTACTCACTTGCATAATATGCAAAGACATTAAGTCTACTTGCTCAGCATAAGTTGCGTTCTGTGAATCATTAAAACTATCTGGTTTAATGTTTCGGTAAACGTTAAGAAGAGCATCACAAACGGAGCCGTGTTTTATTACGCAATCATCTTCTACAACTTGATTCATAAGGTGCACAAGCTCTTCTAGCACAATCAAGCACGCGCGCTCTAATCCCCATGTTTCAATAACAGCGTTTATTGCTTCTTGAAAATCCTCGACTTTTAGTCTTGTAAAGAACTCATCTTTTACTATTTTCAAAGCGCGATTATTAAACCATTTTGCAGCTTCTTCAACGGTTTGCTTGCGACTTTTCAGCGCGCAATCGTCGAAAGAATCATTAACAAAAGCACCGTTGGAATCGTCAACAAAATCGCCAGCAAAATCGCAAAAAGCATTCACAACATCTTTAATGTATTGCTGTTCCGTGCTAAATCTTTCAACGCTTATTTTAGATCTTCCAGAAATTCCTCTGCCAATATGGTATTTAAGCGCGCGGAACGCCGTTAAGTCCTTCAAAGTATTAGCAGAAGATGCCGTTACAAAGTATTCGTATGCGTCTTCGACTTTAGTGAGTCTAGTAGAAACTGTTTTTTCAAAAGAAGCGCGTATTAAATCACCCTTAAAAAGTGCTGTTAACATACTCCAAGGCACCCAATGAGCAAGATTGCTAGAAAACGACGATTTTATAATATTGTCTCCCGATTGATCCCCATTAGTTTGCGCAAACATTTGATCGTATCTGTATGCAAAATCCTCCTCCGATTTGCCTTCTGGGTGAATAGAAACACCAAAATGCAATATGTCTGCAGGATGACTACTAGCGTACGAGTAAAGAACTTCGCAAGTTTTAAGCTCAATCTCATCATCTGCGTCAACAAAAAGAACGTAATCTCCAGTAGTTGCCTCAACAGCAGTTTTGCGAGCCATATGCAATCCGCCATTCAAAGCCTTAGCAATAATTTTTACTCTAGAATCTTTATGCTCATAATCGCGAAGAATTTGCAAAGTATTATCTGTACTAGCATCGTCAACAACAATAATCTCAATGTCTTTAAGAGTTTGATTAATAAGTGAATCCATACATTGCTTAATATACGGCTCTTTGTTATAAGCGGGAACCACTATGGAAATTGCAGGATTCATAAATCGTCTCCATTGCACTCTAATCAGTAAAACAGCACAAATCATGTCTATTGTACTACTAAACGTAATCCTTATAGCTTGTTGAGCATGTATAGAATCTTATAATACAATTGTAAGTAGCGCATATAGATTAAACGCATAGAAAGGTTGTATCATGAATCAAACGGAGTCTAGTGGCATTAAAACACTAAATAATAATCCAATACACAACTCATCTGTGCTAGTAAAAAATAACGTGCTAGTAAAAAATAACGAAAAAAGCATAGATAATAACGCAATTGATACAGTTGCAGAAAAAACGTATTCTTTTAAAGACTTCATTTATTTTTGTAAATCTAATGTTGCAGAACTTGCAATAAGCGCGATTTTTTTGATTATTGCATACGGCCAAAAAGCTTTTTCTAACACTTTCTCTATAGATACAGAGGGGATGATTGCACGCGCAAACAATCTTTATAATTCTTGGATTCGCCTAGAACGCTTTGGATTGCTAGCTTTTAAGTACATTACAGGAAGATACTGGTATAACAATTCATTAGCTGGAATCTTAATGGTTCTTGCGCTTTTTGCGTCTGCAACAACATGGGCATACTTGTTTAGCAAATCGCATAATTTAGGCGCAAAATTCCACCCAGCTTTATTTATAATTCCGTTTATAAGCGCTCCTATTCTTGCAGAAATGCTTGGATTCTTGCTTATGGGAGATGATGTAGCTTGTGCGCTAATGTTTGTTAGCATATCGCTTATGTGTGCGCATAACGCGTACCAAACTCGTAAAGAACTTAAAACTCTTTTAACATACTCACTAATGGCTATTGTTTTTGCACTTTTTGGATTCACAATCTACCTAGCAATGACTACTGTTTTTATTGCTGGAACAGCCATGATTGCGCTAATAGTTAAAGGAAACTATGCATGCAAATTCAAAAACACAGTAACTTACGTTTTTACGTATATTTGCGTGTTTATAGCAAGTTATGCATGCTATGCGATTTTGAACAAGATTGTTATGGCTGCCAACCACACCTTTACGGATCCATACATTAAGAACCAAATGCGCTGGGGCAAAGACCCTATATCAACAATCATTCATACTATACTTTCGCATGCAAAAAGCATGTATCTAGGAAGAACAATATTCCATAGCGTATTTATAACAATTGCATTAATTGCTTTAGTGCTGTTAATTATTGTTCAAGTGATTCGTAAAAAACTTAACGCTTTTACTATTATTTTTGCTATTGCTATAGTTGCAAGCCCTATGATGATGAGCGTAATACTTGGCACATCTGGAGTAGCGCGAACGGAACTAACATACCCTCTTGCTGGAGCTTTTGCATGCATGTATTTGTTGCATTACATTATGCAATTTAGCAAAAAGACTTTAACAACGATTATTGCATGCGTTCTTCTTGCAATTATTGGATTAAGCCAGTCGTTTACAGTAAACCGCTTGTACTACACGGAATACATGACTTACAACCAAGACTATTACATTGCTCAAGACGTTGTTAGAAGAATAGAAGCAATACAAGCAAATCATAAAAATCCGCTTAAAGTAGTATTCGTTGGAAATCATAAAGCAAACTACAATCCTAGTGAATTTAAGCCAAATCAGCTTGAACTTATTGGGCGATCAATGTTTGAGATTGGATTCTCAACTACTCACGGCACATGGGTAAAAAGTGGTTTCATAAGCTCAACTACTGGAGTTAATCTAGAAACACTTGGATCAGAATCCGACTATATGAATGCAGAAAAAGCCGCGCAAGATATTCCTTCTTGGCCTTCGAATGAATGCACTACTGTTTTAGATAACAAGTATATAATCGTAAAATTCTAAATTACTAACTAAAAATAAAGTTGTTAACGCTTTATAAATGTACCAAACAAACAAGTATAAGGCGTTAGCAACTTAAATAAGTGTTTCAATCTCGTAACGTGGGCGATGCTTAGATTCCATGTAAATCTTTCCAATATATTCGCCCACAATGCCGATTGAAAGCATAATCAATCCGCCAATAAACCACATTGAGAACATAACAGAGCCCCAACCAGCAACTGCTTTCCCTTGCAAAACGGAAACTATTACGTAAACAAATACGCATAGCGAAACTAAAATAGACGCGAATCCTGCAAATGTTACAAAACTCAAAGGCTTAGTAGAAAAAGACGCAATGCCGTCTATAGCAAACGAAATCATCTTTTTAAGCGGATACTTAGACACGCCAGCTTTGCGCTTACCGCGTACATACTCAACTTTTGTTGACTTAAAGCCAATCGACGGCACTATGCCACGCAAGAAAAGATTAACTTCTTTATATTCCAAAAGAGCTTTCAACGCATTCTTGCCCATAAGTCTATAATCGGCATGATTTGGAACGGTTTCTGCACCCATCCACTTAAAAACACTGTAAAAAGCTAATGCAGTGTTGCGCTTAAACCATGTGTCTGTTTCTCTAGACGAGCGAACGCCATACACAACCTCGTAGCCTTCCACATATTTTGCAATAAATTGATCAACAACATCAACATCGTCTTGCAAATCAGCGTCCATGGAAATTGCAGCATCGCAACCCGATTTATATGCTGTAGTTAAGCCAGCGAGCAAAGCATTTTGATGACCACGATTATGCGCAAGCTTTACTCCGCCAAAAAGCGAAGGATTCGACTGGTGTAAATCGCAAATAATATTCCAAGTTGAATCTCTAGAACCATCATCCACAAAAAGAATACGGCTAGAATCCGAAATAATCTTATTTTCAATAAGAAAAGTAACTTTGCTTAAAAGAATACTAGAAGTATGCGGAAGAACAGGCTCCTCGTTGTAGCAAGGAAGAACAAAATATATGCATGGGCACTTGCCGTTTTGTAATGTTTCACGCAACTTTAATCCTTTCTAAAAACGATAATTTAACATTAAAATCCAGAAAAGTGACGATTTGCAATAACTATTTTAGAAAATCACTCATAATCTTTTGGATTTTGCTATTATCTCCCCAAACTGCTGGAGAATCGTATGGTCTATCTGGAAATGCGCCATACTCAAGCGAAATATCAAGATTATTCTCGCGAATGTAACGCTCAACGCGATCTGCAAGCGAAACAGGCTCCCCCGTGCAGCAATTAATTACGCCATTTACTTCATCTTGCAAAACGGTTGCAGCAATTTGCTTAGCCAACACGTCTACATTAATAAAATCGTACTTGTTTTTTCCAGTGGTAAACGGAAAAGTCTTCTTTCCTTCTTGAGCAGCTTGAAGAAGTTTAGAGAAAATAGAGTTTCCACGAGCGTCGTCGCCAACAATGTAGTACGCGCGAATCCATTGAACAGTGGCATTATACTCTTTACCCAAAAGCAAAGTAGCTTCACGCAAAGCATTCTTAGAAATGCCATACATAGAAGCTGGCTTGCAAGGCGTGCTCTCATCAATAGCGCCCTCCCAGTAGCCAACTTCGTGCATAGAACCCATAACAGCAATCTGCTTTAAGCCACCTTGAAGCATAAGACGAATAAATCGATAATGATTCGATAAATCTTCCATGTGAGTGTCTGCAGCATGCTTAAAACCGTTGCGCCAAGCCATGTGCAAGCAAACGTCTGGGGACCCAAGCTTTGTGAACAAATCAGCATCATCGCTAAAAATATTCGCTTCAATACGCGTTGCGCGCTCATCAACACCGTCTAAACGCAAGTCGGAAGCAATTACGCTAGCGCCTGCATCTAAAAGAGCTTTAACAACGTGACGACCAATATACCCACCAGCACCAGTAACAAGAATTCGCTTACTCATAATTTTTCAGTTTAGCAGCGTATAAAAACTTTCAAACATGCCAAGCACAGTAAAGCTATAAACAAAAGCAACCTAACACAAAACACGTGCTAGTTATTAGCACAAATCAATCCCCAAATGTAAACTTAACAAAGTTATACGTGCATGCACACTGCAAATTTTGTAAGAAAGGCAGCGATGACAACAAAGTCTGACGCCATCTATCACCCTGGTAGAAGCAAAGGTCTGATTGACATTCCAAGATACCTTTATTTGCTTGACTTACTTGTAAAAAAAGAAGTACGCATAAGATATCGCGGTTCTTGGCTCGGTATGGCTTGGACGTACGTAAAGCCAATAACACAATTTGTAGTGTTCTACGTTGCAATGGGAATTTTCTTAGGACTTGGCCGCGGAGGTGGAATTCAAGCCTACCCACTGTACCTTTTTAGCGGAATCATAGTAACAAACTTTTTTGTAGAAGCATTCTCTAATTGCACAAGATCAATACTTTCTAATGCTGGCTTAATACAAAAAATCTATCTTCCTAGAGAACTATTCCCACTTGCATCGCTACGAGTTGCTTTTGTGCACTTTTTCCCACAAGTAATCGTGCTTATAATCGGAGCCTTATGCATGGGGTGGATTCCAGATTTTGCAGGCGTAATAGTGGCAATAATCGGATTTATTAGCGTGTGTACGTTTGCGTTTGGTCTTGGATTATTCTTTGGAGCAATAAACGTTTTTTACCGAGATGCAGAAAACATTACAGACTTGGTAGCAATGGTTGCTGTATGGCTTGCGCCGTGCTTCTACACGTGGCAAATGGTTGCAGCCCACGCGCCACGATGGGTTTTAGAGATGTATTATGCAAATCCTATTGCAATAAGCGTTGAAG
>CAMXWX010000007.1 GCA_947252975.1 uncultured Gardnerella sp. | reverse complement strand
CGCAAAAGCTTTCTGCTTCTAGTAGTGAATTAGAGGAACGCGTTAAGGCTGGAAATGCTGAAACAAAAGCACAAATTATGGGTCTTCTTATGAAAGCGCAAGATCCTAGAGTTACTAAGGAAGACGTGCTCGCTAGTTTGCAAGGTTTAGCTGGAGGATTAAGTGAGAATTCTGATCTTCTAGAAACAAATCTTTCTGCTTTAAGCGCTGGAGCAGACAAGCTTTCTGCTGGAAGTTTGCAAATAAAGGGCGGAGCTGACGCAATATCTCAAGGTGTTGAAGCTGTTAATACTGGCTCAAATAAGCTTGCTGCTGGAGCGAATAGTCTTGCTGAAGGTTTGGCTCAAGTAAGTAACGGTAGCGAGAAACTAAATAATGGTGTGAATGCAGCTGCACAAGGTTCAGCGAAAATAGTGAACGGTTCTGATCAGCTTAATTCCGGAGCTAAGAAGCTATCGGATAATACTCCAAAGCTGGTTGAAGGCGCAAAAAAGTTGCATGACGGGCTTAAGAATTCTCAAAAGTCTGGAAAAATCAACAATATCGTGCAAAAAAGTAAGATGATGAGCGCGCCGGTTTCCTTGGAAGAACACGAGTATTCTCACGTTGAAAATTACGGAACAGGTTTCGCTCCTTACTTTATTTCCATCGGACTTTGGGTCGGTGCTCTTATGGCAACCTTTGTTTTGAGAGTTATGGATAGGCGAGCGATACTAAATGGCATGAATCCGCTTAAGAGTGCGCTTATTAGCTTAACGCCGTTTGTGATTATGGGCGTTGTACAAGCTGTAATTCTTATGGGCGTAGTGCACGTTGTGTTAAAGTTGCAAATTGACAACGTTCTTGCGTTCTATGGTCTTGGAATTATTGCATCCATAATGTTTATGGCAATAATGCAAATGATTATGGTGATTTTCCACATACCAGGGCGAATAGTTGCAATTGTGCTGCTTATGTTGCAAATCACAAGCTCTGCAGGAACATTCCCAGTTCAAATGACGCCGGCATTCTTTAGAGCTGTTCACCCATACTTGCCAATGACGTACTCGATTATGGGGTTGCGTCAAGCAATGGCTGGAAAGAACAGTGGCGAAATAGTTTTCGGCATTGAAATGCTTGTGCTTTTCGGCGTGATTGCGATTGCTATAACAAGCATCGTTGCGCGCATGAAGCGTACTGTAACGATGTTTGATTTGCATCCTGTGATAACGCTTGAGGCGTAAGCGTCGCTTATCTAATACTAACCTGCGTAAGAGTGAATAGCTTTTGCGCAGGCTTTTTATATTTAAGTAACCTAAATTTATGCAGTTTCCAAACATTACAACGTAGTATTAGAATATTTAACTTGCTTGCTTACAATTAGTTAAAGTTTGAGAAGGGGTAGTTATGCCTAATGGAATTGCGGTGAAGCTAAAAAAATTTATTGCATTAGCACTTTCGCTGTTTCTTTTTATGCCATTATGTTCAGGATGCTCAAATCAAAATGGCGCAAATACAGAAGCTGTTAATAGTGCAAAAAAAGTTAATGTTATTAATGCAAAAGTAGCAGCTTTATATAAAAAAGTTTTAGCAAACGCTGATAAATATAACCTTAATGAAGCTGATTCAGAAATTGATACTAGCAAAAGTAAGTATTCTTACGCGTTAGTCAATATGAGCGATAGGGATATTCCGGAGCTTATTCTTCGGAAAAATTATAAATATGTGTCACGTTCGAAGGTTTTTGCTGCAAATAAAGATTACAGTGACGTTGTTTCTTCAAATGATTTAATTTGCGATGGCGTTGGAGACATTGGCGGTTTTAGGGCTTCGTTATCGCAATACGCAGACAGCAATTCATTAAGCTATGTTGAGTGGTCTTCTGGAACAGGGGATACTGAGGCTTACAAGGTTACTATGAATATTGCTGATAGTAATCCTCTTAAAAAAGAAAAATACTGGTCTGGAATAATCACTGATCTTCCTAAACAGAATACAAAAAATATTAATTTTGTCAGTACAGATGACACTACGCTTCTCGATAATTTGGCAAAAACTGAAGATAATACTTATAAGAAAACCGTAAGCAATAAAGGCGGCGACTCTAATTCAGAAGATAAGGATTCTAAGAAGTCTGGCGAGAATGCAAGTAAGAAAGCTGATTCTAAGAAATCCGCTAGTGGCGAATCTTTAGACAGCAAGATTAAAGCTGAAAAAGCAAGCGGAAGGCAAGTAGTTTCCGGAACTGTGAAGGTTTTGTCGTACAACCAGGTTCTTGAAGCGCAAAATATTCAAGATCCTAATCCGGGATCTTCAGATCCTAATCAAACTTTCATGATTCTTATTCTGGATAATAAAACCAGCGTTACTTTGCCTCACAGCGGCGATATGGGCAATCCACCTCATCCTAGCGATGCGACCATGATGGCGTTTGATGATGGTAGTCAAGCTAAACAAATCATGGAAAAGTATGTGAATAAGAAAGTTTATGTAAGTTTTATTGTAAATGATGGATTCTTCCCTTCGGACACTGGATTGCCTTTAGGTGAGCCTCATTTGTGCAATCTAAAAGTTATTGAATAGCTATTGTTCAATTAGAAATAGTTGAAGTAGCTGTGGTAGTTGCACTGGTTGCAATAGTTGCTACAAATAACAAAAGACCCCACATTTATTTGTGGGGTCTTTTGTTATTTTGCTTTTGTTATTTTGTGAAAAACTATTAGAACGTAATTAAAATCAACAAATTCTAGAAAATAAGTTTGCTAAAAATCTGATTTTAGAAAGTAGACGCGTAGACTTCGGCAATTGCAGCTTCGTCCATATGCATATAGGAGTTCTTCAAAAGTCGCTGCTGTTCTTTAACAACGCTTGAAGCCCAGCTTTGAATCATATCCTCGCTCATGCCATACTCGTGAAGCCTATGCTTAGGAAGAATCGTGTTAAGCACTTCGTCAAGCTTGTCTAGTACGTCTGCCTTCTTGCATTCTAGAATATTTGCCATGAAGTCGAAAAGCTTAGAAAGCTCAGTGTTTTCTGCGTTATTCTCGTTAGCGTCGTGCTTAGCATAGTATCGCAAAACGCTTGTAAGAAGCGCAGCATTCGTCTCGCCGTGAGCCACGTGGAAAGTGCCGCCAAGCGGATAAGCCATAGCGTGCACGCAACCGCAGCCAGCGTTACCAAACGCAATGCCAGCGTAAAGACTTGCTGAAACCAAATCGCTTACAACTTGGCTTTTTGCGCTGCTGCCTTCCTTTACAACTCGCATATAACTTTGCAAAATAAGTCCGCAAGCCTTGTAACTAAACATTTTTGTAAGCTCTGTTGCAATAGGAGAAAGTGCGGACTCAATCGAATGTGTAAGAGCGTCAATAGAGCTGGTTGCAAAAACGTAATCCGGTAGGCTCTTTAACAATTCCGGAATAAGAACCGCGTCCGTAGCGTAGCAAGCATCGTTTGCCAAACCTTTCTTGGTATTGCGCTTAGTAAGCGAGAACACGGCAACGTTCGTAACTTCAGAACCGGTTCCGCAAGTAGTTGGCACAAGAATAAGATCAGCGCCTTTTTGTGCAGGAATCTTGCCGTCGACCAAGTCTTCAAGCGGGCTAGTTTGTTTCAACGCACAAACCTTCGAAATATCCAAAACAGTGCCGCCACCAATGCCAATCACGCGCTTTGGAGTTGTGTGAATGTCGCTAACGATTGCATCAACCATTGCATCGCTCGGCTCACCCTTGCCGTATTTCTCTTGGAAAATAACGTCGCAATCAAGATTCAAATCACCAAAATAAGGCTCCCAAATGTATTGGTTTGTAATAACCAAATCACCCTTGCCGAGCTTGAATTCTTGCGCAAAGTCGCGTGCCTGCTCGAACTTATGAATAGTTGGTTTAATAGAAAGCTGCTTCATCCTAGACTCCTTTGTTTTAATCTGCATGTCTTACGCTAATATGCGCGTCGTGTGCGCGCTTTTGTGCGCGGATGATTAAAAAACCAAGCAACTGCTCCATTATAGAACAGATTGCTTGGTTTAATAAATGCGATTTAAGCTAATAGCAGAAGCTAATCGCAGAGATTAATCATCAAAGATTACAGATATTAATCATCCCTTCAACAAAGCAGTGTAAGCAGCCATCGTAATGTAGTTGTATGGCTGGTTGAAGTGAGGCATGAAGAAGATGTCGCACAAAGCAAGTTCCTTAATCGTGACTTTCTTCTGAATAGCCAGCGAGAACAGGTGAATTGCGGCAGACATATCGTAGTTAGAAGCCAATTGGCAACCAACAATAACCTTCGTATCCTTCTTGTAAACGATGCGAATCTTCACCTCTGGATTCTCAACTTCCATAAACGCAGGCTTTTGAGTATCTTCGAAATCAACGTAATCAACATCCATGCCCTCTTTTTGAGCGGCAGTTAAGCTCAAGCCGGTGCAAACAAGCTTGTAGTCGTAGATCATCATTGCGCTAGAACCTTGCACGCCCTCGGTTTCTACAGGAGTTCCGCAAACGTTGTGACCTGCAATCAAGCCGCTTCGAACTGCGTTAGTAGCGAGCGCAATGTAGTTTACGCGGTCTCGAGCGTTGTCGTAGATTGTAGCGCAGTCGCCAATTGCGTACACGTCCGGATCGGAAGTTTGCTGCTTCTTGTCAACGAGGAAAGCGCCATTAGCATACTGCTTTAAGTGATCTTTGCCGAGCGCAACGTTTGGGTGGAAGCCAATAGCGCAAATCACCATGTCTGCATCGTAAGTGCCTTTGCTTGTTTTAACAGCCTTGACTTCAGTGTCTCCAACAATTTCTTCAACAGTTTGACCAAGTTCAAACTTAATGCCTTTATCTTCCATAATTTGCTTCAAATTATCGGAAAACTCTGGGTCAAAGTATCCATTAAGAATATGGTCTTCCATGTCAATAAGAGTTACGTTCTTGCCAAGGCGCTTAAAAGCTTCCGCAAGTTCCACGCCAATGTAGCCTCCGCCAAGAACCACGACGTTACGGAAATCGCGCTCTTGAAGCTTAGCGATAACAGTTTGAGCATTCTGGAAAAGCTTTACCATTTGCACGTTTTCCAAGTCGATGCCCTTAATGCGAGGCTTGTTTGGAAGGCTGCCGGTAGCAAGAACCAGCTTGTCGTAAGAATCGTGAATAACAGTGCCGTCTTTAAGCTCGACTGTTACTTCTTTCTTTGCGTAATCAATGTCTAAAACTTTACTTTCAAGATTTACCTTAGCGCCTTTTTTAACGAAATCTTCTGGCTTCTGGTAGAACAGTCCGTCGCTGCTTTGAATTTGCTTGCCAATCCACAAAGCCATGCCGCAACCAAGGAAGGAAATATTACTATTCTGATCGTAAATGGTAAGCTCGTTTCCTGGGTAGCTCAAAATGGTGTTAGCGCAGGCAGTGCCGGCGTGATTTGCGCCAATCTGAATGATCTTCGTCATCGGTAATCTCTTTTCGTCGTTGAATCTAGTTTTAATTTTGTTTATTTCTGTTGAATTCTGCTGAAATTAATTTAATTCAGTTAATTTAATTCCGCTAAATTCTGTTGAAATTATTGTATGTGCTTCAACTGCTTTGTTTAATTCACGCTGCGGCGCGAATGCACATCCAATGCATAATACTATTACACGAATGCGAGTCTTACCAATTTTGATTTTGTGCGTGTTGTGGGGGTGTTGTGGGGGAGTTGTGTGATTATTTCGCAATATGACTATCATTAATCTTTTTGCGAACATGAATTACGTAGTAGAATCCTGAAGTTTGTATACAGTTTATATACAGTGACATTCACATATGTACAGTTTTTTGTGATGCGTTTTAATGTTTTGATAAAGTGAGAGTTATATGAAGGGGTATTGAAGTTGTGCTGCAAGTAATTGCGGATGATTGCTAGTAGAATAAGTTAAAATTCTGCAGATTTAAGGAGAAACATGAGAAGAGAATTTTCGTTTTCAGATGCTAGGAATCTGATAAGGCTGCATAAAAATTTGCAATACAATCTTGTTTCTTTAAATAATAAACAAGATGAGGCTAGGGTGCTTCTTGAGCATGTTGCACAAAAATATATATCTAATCAAGCTATCAGAATGGCAAAAAATGTTTCGATTGTAGAAGTTAATCGTGAGAAAAAAGGTATAAGAGTATCAATTCTTAAGAATGCTGGTTTTAATAATTTTGCTGATGTATTTAAAGCATCAGTGTATGAATTATCGGCTATTAGAGGTATTAGCGAGAATGGTGCAATTGAAATAAAAAGAGTTGTCGATGAAACTGTAGAAGAATTAAAAAAGAGAGTTAAACTGAAGCTTAGTTTAAGCAATAAAAGCAAGGATGTAGAAGATATCATTCGCTTTGCTTTTCTTTATAGGTATACTAATCAGTTTACGAAGGTTAGTAATAATTTAGCTGATAAGTATTTTCCAGTTATAGAGTCAGCTGTCGAACAAGCTAAACCAGCAAAAGGGTTTTTGAGATGGGCTTTTGCGTCAGATGAAAATAGACAGCGCGCAATTGAAGCTTGTAGGTTGCTTAGTGATATATTAACTGGTGAGTATGGTCAACAAGCTCATCAGTCTGTAGAAAATTTAGATAAGATACGCAATTTTAGCTGTGATCCGTGGGATGAATTACGGAAGAATCCGATTCAATGTGCGAATGTTATTGAAGATCTTGTTCCGGGGCTATTGGGAAGTGTTGACGATTTTTATGGTTTACCTGAAGGGCTTGCTGGCGAAGTTAAGAAACAGCCTATATTGTCAGATGGTTTATCATGTCAGCTTAGACGATACCAACAATTGGGTGTGAAATATATCCTTCACCAAAAAAGAGTGTTGCTTGGTGATGAAATGGGACTTGGTAAAACTGTTCAAGCTATTGCTTCAATGGTTTCTTTAAGAAATGAAGGTGGTACTCACTTCATTGTTATATGTCCTGCAAGCATTATTGTGAATTGGTGCAAGGAAATTAAAAGATTTAGTAATTTAAGAGTAGTTAAGGTGCATGGTTCTCAAAGAGATAGAGAATTTGCGTTACAAGATTGGATGAGTAATGGTGGTGTTGCTGTTACAACTTATGAAATGACATCATATTTTAACCTACCAGATAATTTTGAATTCTCAATGATTACTGTAGATGAAGCTCACTATATAAAAAATCCAGAAACAAAACGCTATCAGAATACAAAATTAATTCTTAATCATGCTAACAATATTCTTTTTATGACAGGCACTGCTCTTGAAAATAAAGTTAGTGAAATGGTGAAACTTATAAAATTATTGCAACCGGATATTGCTGCCGAAATTGTTGGTACCAGAAGTTTCGTTCTTTCAGATCTTTTTAAAGAGAAAATAGCTCCTGTTTATTACCGTAGAAAACGAGAAGATGTTTTATTTGAACTTCCTGAGTTAATTGAGAATAAATCTTGGTGTCAGCTTAATGCAGAAGAAGAATCTGAATACGAAAAAGCTTTGATGAGTGGTAATTTCCATGCTATTAGGCGAGTTTCGTGGAATGTTGATGATATGCGTAACTCAAGTAAGGCAAAACTATTAAAAGAAATAGTTGAAGAAGCAGAACTAGAGGAGAGAAAAGTACTTATTTTTTCTTTCTATTTGGATACTTTGCATAAAGTAGTTGATGCGTTCTCAAACAAGTGCATTGGTTTGATAAATGGTTCAGTTTCACCAGAAAAAAGAATAAAGATTATTGAAGAATTTGATAATGCACCAGCTGGAAGTGTGTTGGTGTCTCAAATCATGTCTGGTGGTACCGGTCTTAATATTCAATCCGCCAGTGTGGTAGTTATATGTGAGCCACAGCTTAAGCCCTCTACTGAGAATCAAGCAATTTCCAGAGCATATCGTATGGGTCAATCTAGGGATGTGATTGTCTATCATCTTTTAGCTGAAAAAACTATTGATGAAGGAATTACAAAAGTCCTTGAAAATAAACAGGAAATCTTTAATAGATTTGCTGATGAATCTGTTGCGGCTCAAAAAGTTGAAATTGATGAGAAAACATTAGGAAAACTCGTTGATGATGAAGTTAATCGTATTAGTAAGAGCAAAGATAATGTAAAAAATGTTTCCGAAGAAATCGAAAGTAAGGTCGAAAATAATACTAAGAATGAATTAGTATAAGTATTTATTTTCTACGCTCGCTCAAGCACGCGTTCAATAGCGTTATTTTGCGAAAGAAGATACACGCAATACTGGTTCATGCTTATGCCTTCGGCTTGAGATTGCTCAGCCAATTGCCTGTGTAATTCTTTAGGGAGACGCAGTTTGAATTGACCAGAATAGTCATTTAATTCAGTGCGAGACGGCTCTTTTATGTTGATTTTGCTTTCAAGTGCTGCTTCAATCCAAGCGTGCTTAGCGTCTTGCGCATTTGCTGCTGCTTCTTGTTCGGAGTCTCCTGAACTTATGCATCCGGGCAAATCAGGGTAGTAGGACACAAATCCACCTTCATCCGGATCTTTCACAATTTCCAGCTTATACGGTAGTGACATGTAGTAGCTGAGTGTTTTATTTGTTAGTGTTTTGGCGTTGTTTTTATGAGTGATATTTTTGCTAGCTTTATTTGTTTTAGTCATATTTGATTTCATATTATGCTGATTTTTAAAAGTTTTATAAAAGTATAAGTGGTGTTATATGTGGTGTCAATGTGTTAATGTATTACAATTTGTAGAATTGCATGAAATATCCCAAAACCACCACTTATGTTGAAGGTGTGGTATAAAAGTCTTATGTTTTCTAAACGCGCTATTACCATTTTTGCGACTACTGTCGTAACTGCTTTAGCGCTGGGTGCGTTGAGTGCTTGCGAGCCGCAGGGTAAAGCTGTGGGGAATACTGGTCGCGTTGGAGACATAATTCACGACGGTGTGGATATTGACGATATTCATCTACTTGTAATTGGTTCAAAATTAGCTGCGCTTGATGACGAAGTTATGAAGCATTGTAAAACGTCAAAATTGAGTGCCTCTTATGTGCCGCTATCCAATGTTGCTAATCCTAACGAAGCTGCTCAGCAAGCTATTCGCGCTGCAAGCGAGCAGCCTGTTTCATTAATACTTATAGACGCGCTCGACGTAACAGGCGTTGACGACCTGCATAATGCTAATAATCAACCTAATATAAAAGAGAATAACAAGCTTAATAACAGCACTCGCAATAAACAAAACGAAAGCAAAGCATGGATTTCTGCGCTGCAATACGCGCGTTACGCTGGAGTGCCAGTTGCGTTAATAAATCCTGTAAAAGCACCAAAAGACGCAACTTTATACGCAGCTACTTTGTATTTTGATAGCGATGGAAGTGGAATTGGAAAAAATATTCATGAATCTTATTTATCAAAAAATAGCGAATCTTTAAACAATAAAAGCAAGAAATCAAAATTTGAGCGTTCGTCTTTGCTAAGCATTGTTCGAGCAATAATTGACAATACGCCACACAGCAGGGAAGTGATTATAAATGACAAGTAATAAACAAAATGCAATAGCGTCTACAGAAAACGCTAATAATAAAGCTATTGCGGCGCTTCCTAAAGTAGAAGTTGATGGATTGAGTGACGAAGAGGTTGCAGAGGCTGTTTCTCGCGGAGACGTGAATATTACTTCTAAGCAGACTTCTCGTTCTTTAATGGATATTGTGCGCGCGAACGTGTTTACATTGTTTAACGCGATTATTTTCACAGCAATGGTTGTCGTGCTTGCAACTGGTTCGTGGAAGGATGCTGTTTTTGGTGTAGTAATTCTGGTAAACACTGGAATTGGCATTGTGACTGAATTAAAAGCAAAGCGCACTTTGGATAGGCTTTCTATATTGATTGCCGCTCGCGCAATGGTGCGTAGAGGTGGAGAAAATATTGAGATTGCGCACAAAGATATTGTGCTTGGGGACGTTTTGTGGCTCAGAGCCGGCGAGCAGGTTCCAGCAGACGTAGAAGTGCTGGAATCGTGGGGATTGGAAATGGACGAGTCCATGCTCACAGGCGAATCTGCTACAGTTCGAAAAGCCCAAGGTGACGACGTTTATTCCGGATCTACTGCAGTTTCTGGAATGGCTTTAACGCGTGTTACTGCCGTAGGTGAGCACAGTTATGCTGCAAAATTGGCTGCGCAAGCGAAGGTTTATACCAAAACAATTTCCGACTTAAGTCGTGGAATTAATACGATTTTGAAGTATATGACGATGGTTGTGGTGCCTTTGTGTGTGCTGCTTGTGTGGTCGCAAATGCACAAGGTTGGCGGATTTGTTGAAGCTTGGCAGACTGGTGCTTGGAGGGGAGCTGTTGTCTCTGCTGTTGCAGGCGTTGTTGGCATGATTCCAGAAGGATTGGTTCTTCTTACTTCGCTTAATTTTGCGGTGGCTGCTATGCGACTTGCGCGTAAGCAAACGTTAGTTCAGGAGTTGGAATCTGTAGAAACTTTAGCGCGCGTAGACTGCTTGAACCTAGACAAAACTGGCACTATAACCGACGGTGGTATTGCATTCGTTGGTGTAGAAAATCTAGATAATAGTAGTGTAGAAATATCTTTACAGACCAGCTTGCAAACTAATCAAGCTTTATTTGACTTATCAAACGAAGAAAATCCTAACGCAACAGGCGTTGCAATTATGCAAGGGCTTGATGCTCAAGGAGTTGCAGCTAGCGCGCATGTATCTAATCGTCTTCCATTCTCGTCTGCTAGAAAATGGAGCGCTGTGCAATATGTACAAAGTAGTGGAGAGCGTGCAACTTGGTATATGGGTGCTCCGGAAGTGTTGCTAAGCGCGATTAATTATGCAAATTCTAATGAACTTTTAGCGAAAGTTAATTCTTATGCTGAGCAAGGCGAGCGCGTGCTGCTTCTTGCAAAAGTAAGTAGCGAAAGTAGTACTGTAAGTAGCGTCGATAGTAGCAGCTTAAGTAGCGTAACAGAAACAGATAAAACTTTTGGCGATTCTCCCACTATTTGCGCAAATGCTCAGCCTGTTGCTTTAGTTCGCTGCTCTGAGCGTATTCGTGAAGACGCTCGTAAAACTCTTTCGTGGTTCCGTGAGCAGGGTGTGCGCTGCCGAGTAATTTCAGGAGATAATCCTAGAACTGTTGCGGCTGTTGCTGCAAAAGTTGGCTTAACAGGAGATCGCAAGCCTGTTGCAATGGACGCTAGAAAACTGCCAGAAGATATTAACGAATTGGCTAAAGTGCTTGAAAATGTGGATGTGCTTGGACGTGTGCTTCCTCATCAAAAGAAAGCGATTGTTCAGGCGCTTCACACTCAAGGTCATGTGGTCGCTATGACTGGTGACGGCGTGAACGATACTTTGGCTCTTAAAGAAGCTGATTTGGGCGTTGCTATGGGCAATGCTGCTCCTGCTGCAAAAGCTGTAGCCCAAGTGGTTCTTGTCGATTCACGATTCTCGCATTTGCCTGATGTTGTTGCTCGCGGTAGGCAAGTGATGGCAAATATGGAACGTGTGGCTGGCTTGTTCCTTGTAAAAACTGTTTATTCTGCGCTTATTTCTGCAGGAGTTGTGCTTCTAGCGTTACACTTCCCGTATTTGCCTCGTCACATTACTTATATTGGTTCTTTAACTATTGGTATTCCAGCATTTTTGCTCGCTCTGGCGCCTAATACTCGTCGATATATTCCAGGATTCTTGAAGCGAGTTGTTCGTTTTGCTGTTCCTAGCGGATTTGCTATAGCTGCTTCTGTGCTCGCTACTGCTGTTATAGCTCCACGAGTTTTGGGATTAAATCTTGACGATGTTGTTGCAAATAATTTGATAGCATCTCGTTTTATTGTTTCGAACGTGCAAGCTTTGGCAACCACTCGCAGTATTTGTTCCGTAATCGTATTTGTTCTTGGCATACTCGTGCTTGCAAGCGTCGCCAAGCCTTTGTGCTCGTGGAGAGGAATTATGGTTGCGTTATTTGCTGCAGCTGGAGTTGCTGGAGCTTTTATACCGTTTACTGCGAAATTCTTCGAAATTCACGTGCCGACTGCAGGAAGTGCGTTTACGGTAATGCTTATAGCTGTTGTGTTAGCTGTAATCTTATGGTTTGCGTGTGTGAGTTTAGCAAACTTGTTATCTAAACAAAGTAAGAAGTGAACAATCTAACATATTTCTCATGTAATTAGTGTGTCGACGTGAGCTTAATAATGCTTACAATAGATACGTGTTTAGTATTTTAGAGATGTTTTCAGTTGGAGTTGGTCCTAGTTCTTCACATACAGTAGGTCCTATGCGAGCTGCATGCTCGTTTGTTTCATCGCTTAAAAAAAGTGGTAGTCTTGCAAACGTTGCACATGTAAGTGTGACTCTTTACGGATCGTTGTCTTTGACAGGTCTTGGTCATGGTACTGATCGTGCTTGCGTTGCAGGTCTTGAAGGAAATCTTCCAGATAATGTAGACACTGATCATATGCTTACTATTCGTCAGGAATGCAAAAAAACTGGCACTTTAACGCTCGCAGGTGAACATACTATTGCTTTTGATTACGATAAGGACGTAATTTTTGAAAAATGGATGCGAATGGTTGTTCATCCTAATGGAATGCGTTTTGTTGCAACTGATTCTGACGGAAATAAAATCGATGAGCAAGTTTGGTATTCAATTGGCGGCGGATTTATTCGTCAAGGGTGTGCAGATGATGCAATGGTTGGCTTGCATGAGCGTGTTACTGAGCAGGATGAAAATAATGCCAATAAGAATGGTGTAAGCGAAAGTAATAGCGAAAGTAATAACGAGAATAATAGCGAAAGTAATAACGGAAATAGTAGCGATAATGCTGCAAACTCCTCAAATCAAACAAAAGATTCCACTGTACCTTATCCTTTTACTTCATGCGACGAGCTTATAAATATTTGCCGAGAAAAGCATATGTCAATAAGCGATGTTGTGTGGCAAAACGAGCTTGCTTTGCATGAAGGTGATGCCGACTACGTGCGCAACTATTTGCTGCATGTTTGGAAAGTTATGAGTAAATGTGTAGAAAACGGATGCAACTCAAAGCAACCGATTTTGCCAGGGGGTCTTGATGTGCCTCGTAGAGCTCCTCACATGTATGAGCGCTTAGCTGCAAATTCAGACATGCTTCGCAACAATCGTCGTCGTTCGGATGCTGCTTTAGAAAGTTCAGATTCTGCGTGGGTTAATCTTTTTGCGCTCGCTGTTAGTGAAGAGAATGCTGGTGGTGGGCGTATTGTTACTGCTCCAACGAATGGTTCTGCAGGAATTATTCCTGCAGTATTGCAGTATTATTGGCGATTTGTTGATTCTGCTGATGAAGATGGAGTTGTGCGATTCTTGCTTGCTGCAGGTGCTGTTGGTTACTTATTTAAGCGAAATGCTTCAATTTCTGGAGCTGAAGTTGGTTGTCAAGGAGAGGTTGGTTCTGCCTGTTCAATGGCTGCTGCAGGATTGTGCGAAGTGTTGGGAGGAACCCCGGAACAGGTTGAAAATGCTGCAGAAATCGGTATAGAACACCATTTGGGATTAACTTGCGATCCTGTAGGCGGTTTGGTACAAATTCCTTGTATTGAACGCAATGCTATGGCTGCAAATACTGCAATTAATGCCGTTCGAATGGCAATGCTTGGAGATGGCTCGCACATGGTAAGCCTTGACAAAGCGATTAAGACTATGAAAGAAACTGGTCATGACATGATGTCTAAATATCGCGAAACCTCAAAAGGTGGGCTAGCTGTAAACGTTGTTGAGTGCTAATTTGCTAATATTTTTGCATTAATTCGCTAATGTTTTGAGATTAATTTTTGCTAAGTTATACACAATGCGTATATTTCATGTACATACGTAACGTTTCAGTGCTAATCTAGGACAGGTTAATCTAGGAAGTGTTAGTCTAAACTGCATTTATTCGAATGTGCATTTACTTAAATGTACTATTTAAAATGCGCTGCTTTAGTAATGCAGGATGGTTAAAAGCTGTCTGTGTAGATGTTATACTGTTCAGATTATACTGTTTGGAGTTTGTAAAGGAGGAAATATGGCACAAGATATGCCAGAAGTGATTGCAGAATTTGGCACTACGCCAACGGTGACGTTCCCTGAATCTGAACCGCCAGCAGGTCTTAAAGTTGTTGAATTAGTTGAAGGTAATGGTCCTGTAGTTCGTGCCGGTGACACTGTAACTGTGAATTATCATGGTGTGGTTTGGGGTAGCGAAAAGCCATTTGATTCAAGCTTTGCTCGTCATACTCCAGCTAGTTTCGGTATTGGTGTCGGTCAAGTGATTCAGGGCTGGGATCGCACTGTTCCAGGTCATAATGTTGGATCTCGTTTGTTGATTTCTATCCCTCCAGAGTATGGTTATGGCTCTCGTGGCATACCGCAAGCCGGTATTGGTGGCGGAGACACTTTGGTATTTGTTGTTGATATTATTTCAACTCGTTGATAGAAGAGCGTGAATTTTATTTTCGCGCGAATAGTTTTTATTTTTAGAGATTGTTGGATAAGGAGGTAGCAATGGCTGAAGAAAAAACTATTTTACTTACGCAGGAAGCGTATGACAAACTAAAAGAAGAGTTAGCGCATCGTGAAGGTGAGTATCGAGAAGAAATCACTGAGCGTATTGCTGCAGCTCGTGCTGAAGGTGATTTGTCTGAAAATGGTGGTTATCAGGCTGCTCGCGAGGAGCAAGGAAAGAATGAAGGTCGCATTAATGAGCTTATTGTGAAGCTTCGTAATGCGAAGATTCTTGAAGCTCCGAAGGATGGCACTGTTGGCAATGGTTCTTTGGTTACTCTTGAGCTAGCAGGTCGAGAAATGACTTATGTTCTTGGTTCTCGCGATATTGCTGTAGCTACAGATTATGACGTTATTAGCCCGGAATCTCCAATTGGAGCGGCTATTATGGGTGCTCATACTGGTGATACTGTTAGCTATGCGGCTCCAAATGGACGTGAAATTTCAGTGACAATTAAGGATTCACATCCACTTGCGTAAGTAAGTATTAATCTCCCCACCTAGTTCGTTTGTGAATAGGTGGGGAGATTTTTTTAGGGTTTGGGTTTTAAGTTTTAGGGTTTTAAGTTTCAAGTTTTGCGTTTTGCATTTTATAACTTGTTTTTTATGGTTTGCAATTTATGTTCTCTGCTGCTTTAGCTCTATGAGCTAATGACAACTTACAACTTATTGTGTTAAATTCTATTGTTTGTTCAGTAGTTATATTTGTTAGATTTTTCGCAATACTGTAACAACTTTTCCCATAATAGTTGCGTGTGATCCGTCAATAGGAGAGTACGCCGGATTATGTGGAATAAGCCATACGTGACCATGGTCATTTCTGAAAGTTTTAACAGTTGCTTCGTTATCTAGCAGTGCTGCAACAATGTCTCCATTTACAGCCTCATGCTGCTCTCTAACTACTACATAATCGCCATCGCAAATAGCGGCGTCAATCATCGAATCGCCGTGTACTTCAAGCATAAAAAGATTTCCTGTACCTGTAAGACGTTCTGGCAATCGCATTACATCTTCAATATGCTGTTCTGCTGTTATTGGAGCTCCTGCTGCGATTCTTCCCACTAGAGGAACATCTCTAGAATTTATAACAGAATCAGATTCGTATGCGCTAATATTGGCAACTCTTGAAGAATTTTTATTAATTTTGTTATTTGAATTGTTTTCAACAATTGAATTATCAAGAATTTCAATAGCGCGACCTTTATTTGCATTAATTCGCAAAATCCCTTTATCTTCAAGTGTTCGCAATTGATGTTTCACAGAAGATGGGCTTCTAAGTCCAACTGCTTCTCCGATTTCGCGGAAAGAAGGAGGGAATCCATGAATTTTTATATTGTTTTGGATGGCATTGATAATATTGCGTTGGCGGTCAGTAAGTGACATTGCGTTAATATCGCTAGCATTAATGCCGTTGTTATCATTATTTGTGCCATCGTTATTCATGGTGCTCCTTTCGCTTTTACTATTTTAACGCACTTTCTTAGAAAAATCAAACATCTGTTCGACACGCCGTTGCAACTATCGAACAAATGTGTCATTATTAATACACCTGTTCGATAGAACAAATGTTCAGTCGATTAAGGAAGGAGAAAGGATAGTTATGAGTACATCATTAATTAGAAGTGGCAGGGAAGCTAGAGTAGGTATACAAGAAAATACTTATTTGATTCGTAAACGCTGCGTTTCTAATAAGCATGCGCGCAAAACTAGAGTTTTTCGTGTAGCTGTATTTTGATGACAGCAATAACATTCTGTACATTGTTTATGCCAAAGACTGCTGTTTCTGCGATACCTGAAAGAGTTGTTACATATACAGTTCGTCCTGGAGATACGTTATGGAATTATGCTGCTACTATTACTCCTAAAAACGGTGATATATCAGATAATGTAGAGCGTTTAATGGCTTTAAATCATCTTTCTTCTGAAGATTTGGTAATCGGACAGTCTATTAATGTTCCATTAAATGATGCTCAATAGTTGATTGAGTGCAAATAGTATGAAATTGGGGGGAATATGAGAAGGGAAAATATTACTATATTTGAAATTGAAACTGATGAGATAAGTTTTACTGAAAATGATGATGTAATATTCAGTGTGTTTTATGGAGTATTTCGGATTATGGACAATAAAATCGTATAATATTCGGAAATATTTGAATAAAGTGAATAATATTATGTAGTTTTTCGCTATTTTTTAGTATGCTGAATATATGCATTGTCCTTTTTGTAAAAATTCTGATACGAAAGTTATAGATACTCGTATCAGCGAAGATGGTTACTCTATTCGCCGTAGACGTGAATGCCAAGTTTGTGGTAATCGATTTACTACAGTAGAAACAACTCAGTTGCTTGTAATGAAGCGTTCAGGCTCTATTGAACCTTTTGATCGAGCAAAAGTTGTTGCCGGTGTTAGCAAAGCATGTCAAGGACGCCCTATTAATGCTGAGGCATTAAAGACGATTGGTATGCGAGTAGAAGCTGATTTGCGAGCACGAGGTTTAGCGCAAGTTACATCTGAAGAAGTTGGCAAAGCTATTCTTAAGCCATTGCGTGAATTAGATGAAGTTGCATATCTTCGTTTTGCAAGTGTGTACCAAAACTTCACGGGTCTTGAAGATTTTGAACATGCCATTGAAGATTTGAAGCGCAGTAAAACAGAAGAATAATAATTTTATCGATTATTGTTACAGAATATCTATTCCCTGCGCTTTTGCATTATTTTGAGTTCTATTTCTCAAAATTTGCGTCATCTTTAGTGCGTATTATATGCAATTTTTGAGTTGGTCTAGTCATTGCAACATATAGATTGGCTGCAGCAGCTAGTCTAGATGCTGCTTCCTGTTCAATTTGAGAAGGTTGCAACACTATGACAGCGTCATATTCAAGACCTTTTACTTCCTCAGCTGTGCAAACGCTGCATTGGCAATCATCGGCATTTTGTTTGTTTAACTGATTCCATAATTTTTCAGGTAATGCATGTTCTAATGCTTGGTTTACAACCTTTTTAGCATGGCTAACCATGCTGTTAGGAGTAATGATTGCAATACGACCACTACCATCATCAGAGACAAATTTTTCGAATAGTTTTGTACAAGATTCTGCAAGTGCAGTATCGAGTTCATCTTGTGATTCAACCGTTTGTGATACAAGTGAATCAGGTACTGAGCGAACTGCATGAACAGTAGAAATGTATAATCCTGAATCTGTTGCAACCTTGCTTGCTGCTTCAGAAACTTCACTAGGATTTCGATAATTAATTGTTAACTCGTAAAGATCCCAATTTGGTTCTCCAAATAGAGAATTCATATTCTTCTGCCATCTGTGAGTTCCTCCGAGCGCAGAAGTCTGTGCAACATCGCCAACAATAGTAAAGGAGCGTGAAGGACAACGACGAATAAGCATTCTCCAATCCATTGCTGTGAGCTCTTGAGCTTCATCGACAACTACGTGACCATATGTCCACTCGCGGTCAGAAGCTGCTTTACGGGCAAGCATTCCTGCATCGTCGCCTTGCAGATTATCAAGAAGCATATCGGCGGTTACTATGCCATTTCCAATACCAGCTTGTGCTAGAGTGTCAGCTGCAAATTGCTGTTCTTCAAGTTTTTTTGCTTGTGCTGCAGATCTTTGAGCGTCAAGTTTTGGATCAGGACCAAGCAATTCCATAGCTTCATCAAGTAATGGAATATCAGAACGAGTAAGCGGGCTGCCTTTTGGTCTAGTAAGTGAGTTGATATCTTCGTTGCTTAACCAAGGTGCGTATGTGCGTAATTTGTCAGGTTTAGCAAAAAGTTGGTCAATAAGCCATTCTCCAGTCATAGGTAACCATGCAAGATTTAAAGTAATGCGCAGTTTATCGTCAAGACGAAGTTGAGAAGTTATATCGTTTAATTCAACTTGATCTGGAACATAATCAAGCTTTTCCAAATAACGATTTTTCAATATGCTGAGCACAGTTTTTATAAAAGTATTTCGCGCCTGGTTATGCGGCTGGTGAGTCCGTTGAGCATCTGATTGAGCTATCTCAATATCTTCTTTTAGAAGAGGAATACTAAATCCTCCAACATGAATTGTTGGAAGATTTTTAGGAACGCGAATACGAGCGGCAATTGCATTCGCAATAACTGTTCGCATACGATACATTCCCTTTAATTTTGCTGCATATGGAGAATCTTCAGCTGTAGCACAAATTCCAGGAATTAAGTCGGAAATAGTTCTACTTACTACACCTGTTTCACCAAGAGAAGGGAGTACTTGATCAATATAACGCAAGAATGCCGAACTTGGACCAACAATAAGAACTCCTGAACGCTCAAGTTTGCGCCTGTGAGTGTATAACAAATAGGCTGCTCTGTGCAAAGCAACAGCTGTTTTTCCTGTGCCAGGACCTCCCTGTACAACAATAGTGTGATCAAGAGGAGCGCGAATAATTCGATCTTGTTCTGCTTGAATAGTGGCAACAATATCAGTCATTTTGCCGGTTCTGCGAGAACCTAAAGATGCGAGCAGTGCTCCTTCGCCAGTAAGAGTACCTTGTTGTGAAGCTTTTCCTATTTCATCAGAATGTATGTCAAGTACTTCATCTTCAACACCAATAACGTCTCTGAAACGGAGTGTAATGTGACGACGCATAACAATATCGCCATGATGCGAAGGGGTTGCCTCATAAAAAGGTCGTGCAGCTTCAGCGCGCCAATCTGTAAGAATAGGATCATGGTTTTCGCTAAGCAAACCAATGCGACCAATGTATCGCCTAATGCCTTCTGTGTTATCAAGCCTTCCAAAAACAAGACGATCCTCAACAGCTCGTAATTGTGTAAGACGATCTTCGTACATGGTTGCGAATGAGTCGCGCTCTGTGCGCTGTGTTGGTGAACTGTGCGAACCTGACGCGCGCACAGCGTCTAAGCGTGCGCGAATAGTATTACGCAAATCGTCTAGACGGCTATAAGCTCGGTCAACAGCTTGTTGTTCTTCACCAAGTTGTGAGGAATAGGTAGACATACGCATCCATTCTTCGTAAAATACCGCAACCAATTGTGCCAAAAATTAGGCATCTAAGTATATCTCGACGCTTATACACCAAAATTGTATTTCTATGTTGATCTAACGAATATTATTTGCGAGGATCTCCGAACCATGCAGAGTAAATCAATGAAAAATTGCGATTTCCATATGCTGAGCACGAATTTCCTTCGCCGTATCCAGCTTTTAACGATTCTATATTTGGCTGATAAGGAGTATAGATATAAAGCAATGCAGTAGCCTTATTTTCGATATAAACATTGCTAGATCCGCATGATTTATTTGGCGAATATTGAATTGTGTTAATCGTGTTAGGGTGGTAGTTATATTGATCGTTATGAAGAAGATAATATCTATATCTTCTTGCGGAACCAATTACTTGTTTAAAGAATCCTGCAAAACGTGGGTTGCAATGAGAATCATCTGGACAATCTAATCCCATAGCTGATTTGTATTGGAAATCGCTAGGATCAGTGTCTGTTACAAGATGTTGTTCTTTTTGCAGCATTGTAAGTAATACTTGTTGACTGATATGACATGCTTTTGCTGATTTGTATATTATGTCTGCAGAAGATTCTTTGCTTACACCTTGATACTTTGAACATAGTGAATCGGCAGGAATAGTGTGAGTATTAAAGTACGCATTTTTTAAGCAATTTTTACCAGTGCATTTTGCTCCTTTTTTGCGTATAAAATTGCGTACTTCATCTTTACTCATTGCGTTATCGTCAAAAAATTGAGAATCAGAAATAATATTGCCTGGATTAAAATCAAAGCGTGACACAAGTTGTTCTTGTTTGTTGCGAAGATCAGAAACAGTCTGTTCCCAACGTATCCACTGAACAACAGGAATGATAATAGCAATGCCTATGACAGCAATAATAATGTTTCGTAAAATTTTATTGGAGTAAAACTTATGCTTTAAAGAACTGTTGTTTTTATTGTGATGAGCACCACTATTATGTTCACTATTTAGGTTGACATGAATAGAATCATGTTTCTTTCTTCTCTGCACCATGTTTCCTCCTACTTAGCTTGTTACATTATAAGTGATATGCGAATCATTTTATTATTGTGATTATTTTTTAAAATTGTTCCCAATTTTTATTGTTGATTGTAACTATCAAACTGTAGAATTATCCGATTGAGTAGCTACGCGCGAAGAATTTGTTGCGATTAACTTTAGATTGTTAGGGCAGATTGATTTATTTGCAGTAGTTTTCTGCACAAATGTTGGAATTATTAGGATGTGGCAGGAGAGTAAGATAATGATGATTGGAACTAAACGAATTGATTGTTCTTCTATGGATCCTTATGATGACCCAGAAATGCGCAATAAGGTTGCTGTTCGTGCGTTAATACTACTGCTTATTACATTTATTATTAGCACGTTGTGCTTGCAAGGTTTCAACCTTGTTTATAAACAAGTTGGTATAGATGTGAAAGCTGTTGATCAAGCGCCTCTTATAACAGGTTTACCTGGCATTATTTTAGGAATCGTATGCTTTATTTACGGTTCTTTAGGCGACTTTGTGTCATTAAAAAAGCTAGTAACCATTGGATTAACATCTTTGTTTATAGGCTCAGTTTTTGGATTTGTAGCTAATTCTTGTTTTGAGCCAAATTTGTGGACAGTTATTGCTGCTCGTATTATGCAAACAACTGGTGAACAAGTAGCAGGTTCATCATTCTTAGTAATTGCAACAAAATATTTGCGAAATGATTTGAAAGTTATCTTCTTCGGATTATTTACAGCATCGTACCAGCTTTCTGCATGTATTGGAGTGTTTTCAGCAGGATTGTTAAGCTCTATTGCTTGGCAATATTTATTCTTAATTCCAGCATTAACTATTCTAATATTGCCGGCATTATTGCATTATTTACCAACAAAAAACGGCAATGGTAAAAAAATTGATGTTGTTGGTTTTACAGTCTTTGGATTTGCTGTTGCATCTCTTACATTGTTCATTTCATACAGAAACTTGTTGATGCTTATTTCAGCAATTATATTGTTTATAATTTTTGGTATTTACATTAGTAAAGCTAAAGAGCCATTCGTTACGCCAGCTTTCTTCAAGAATATTCGTTGGCTTTCTGGCATAATTTTGATGGGCATAATATACTTCACGAATTATTGCATAAGTCCACTGTTCAATAGAGTTGGAAAAACTTTGTATAATATGACTACTTCACAAGTAGCTTCTTATTTAGTTTGGGCTTTTATTGTTGCTGCAATATTCGGTTCATGCTCAGGCTTAATAATTAGTCGTATAGGAAGAAAAACAGGTTTATTATTAGCAATATTGTTTATACTTTGCGGATGGATTGGTATTGCAGTATTAATAAATTCTGGATTCTTGGCTATAGCTTTGTGTGCATGCATTTATTATGCAGGTTGTGGAATGGTGTATTCTCCACTGGCCTCAACAATTCTTTCATCTCTTCCAGTTGAAGAATCTGGCAGAGGGTGCGGAATGAATGATTTAGCTATTAGTGTTTCTGCGTCTGTTGGTGTAGTAATTTTTGACGGAATATTAGATAAAAACATGTTGAGTGGGGATTCTATAACCGGTGCTTCTGGTATTTCGTCTGGATTTGCAAACATATCTCTTATGTGTGCTGCTGTTGCATTATTAGGAATTATCGTATTTACATTCAGAAACTTTATCACTAAAGAAAGCAATGCAATCGAAGTAGACGAAGATCAAGAACAAGACCAAAAATAATAGTGAAAGCAAAAGCAATAGAATTATAATTGGCAATAACTTAGCAACTGTGCAAATAAAGTTTGTTTGCAACGTTATGAGCAATATTGTTTACAACATTGCAAGCGCTAAGAAAAATATATGCATATATGCGAAACAGTTTTCACCTTCCGTCAATCATCTTTCGCATGCGTTGTATGCTAATCGGATATGCAGTTCCCAATTCTTGCGCCCAAAGAGACACATAGAATTCTTCGCACATCCAACGTAATTTCTCAGCGATCATTTGCGACTCGTCATGAGCGGGTCCCGCTGGGATTTTCTGAGTGTCTTCTTGAGTTTTTATTACAAGCTTATGTGCTTCATCTGCTTGCCAAGCCCAACGTACGTCACGGTTTTTATCTGCTTTAGCTTTAGTAAGACGAATCACGTCTGCATGCAAGTAGCGTTCAATACGAGGTAGAGAATCAGATGGAGTTTTGGCAATAAATCCTTCGTATACAAGACTTGCAGTGTGTTCTCGGATTGATTGCAACACTGAAAGCAACGGTAAATCAGCCTTGCCGGAAACAGCTTTACTTGATTCTGCTTGACGCTTCAATATTGCGATCACATCGTGTGCAACAGCATAAACAGTGTCTTCATATACTTCAGATACGTTTGCAACAGTTTCGCGTAATAAATTGTCGTCAGTAATATTATCCGTGTTCGCAATTAGTCGTTTTACTGCAGCCATTTGCAAGTCTTCTGCTAAAGCATTAGAAGTTGAATAAGGTGCAGCTGCGAGCATTAAAGCTTCAGAACCAAGCCAGCGAGAAGTAATACGCTTATTGTCTAAATGCAGCATATTCAATGCGCTTTGCCAAACCATTTGTGCGCGTGAAAGGTTTGTAGCACCAGATTTGTGTAATAAATCTGCTCGTTCAATTACATGACCAGCTTGTGCTGCTTTATTTGCTTTGATATTTACAACTTCTCGTGCAGATTCTTGTGCTTCTTTCGCAAAACGCTGTTGCAATGCAATTAATGATTTGTCTGTTCCAAGAAGAGTAGGTTTTACGTGATTAGAGTACTTGTTGCGACCTGCAAGTTTATTGCGACTTTCGTTAGCTTTTCTCTCTTCAACACTAAACGTCATGCGCAAGTATGGCGAAAGTCTGCTTATTTGCTCGTCATCGAAAACTTCAGGATGTATTTGCGCGCCAACTACACAAATTGCAGCTTTAGTGAAAACTTTTCTAAAATCTTGCCATTCGCTTTTTATATTGCTTTCTGTTTCTCCAGTCCCAGGAAGCTCGTCGTAATGTTCGTCAATCCAAGCGCGAATTTTTTGAGCAGTGTCAGGAGCTGGAACAAACTGTACTCGTAGAGCTTTAGGCAAAGATTTAATCATGCCAATAATAAGCTCATCAAGCAAACCTGGAACATTCCAAGTAAATTCTTCAGGAGTTAAACGCGAAAGTACGTAAAGCGGCACATGCACTGTTACGCCGTCCAAAGGATTAGCCGGATCATACACATAACTTAAACGCAACCTTATAATCTGACCGTCTGTACCAACTGTATTCCAATGGTCAGGATAATCAGCTAAATCAGTGCTTTGCGTAGTTTGTAAACGTTCAACTTCATCGGGATTAAAGTCTAACTTGTGCGGATCTTCTTCGCGGTTATCTTTCCACCATTTTGCAAGAGCTGCAATAGTAGTTGCTTCTTGAGGAATGTGAGTGTCGTAAAAAGTAAATAAATCTTCGTCGTTTACAGTTTCGCTTATTTGGCGAGTGCGATTTGCTTGATTATCTGCATCTTCAAGCACATTGTGATTATTTAAAATAAACTCATCGTGTGCAAAACGCTGTTGCACATCTGCTTCAACTAAGCCTTGACGAATCATAATCATTCGAGCTTCGTAAGGATTAACTCTAGCCCATTGAACTGTGCGATCTTGAACAATAGGCAATCCGTATAGTAATACCTTAGATTTTGCTACAGCAGCACCTTTAGAAGCGCTCCAATGAGCGTCTGAATACGTGATTCTAGTAAGATTTTTAGCAAGAGGCTCAGCCCAAGCAGGATCGATTTGCGCGCAATATCTTGCCCAAAGTCTAGATGTTTCAACTAATTGCGTACACATAACCCATGAAGGAGTTGTTTTAGAAACAGATGAAGCTGGGAATATTGCGAATCTTCCTCCGCGCGCGCCTTGATAGTCGTTTTTAGCCATTTTTTGAGCGCGTTTCATAGCGCGAATTTTTGCTGATCCATGCAAATTAGCAAAATCTGAAGCTTTCGGTTCACGCACTACTTGCATTCCCAACATAGAAAGCAATCCTGCAAGCATCGACGAGTGTATTCCTTGCGAATCCCAAGAGCAGCACAAGCTATGAGCAGCCTGCTGATTATTAGGAAGTTGACGAATTTCCAAAGATGGCCTTTTAGATGGAATAGGCTCGCCAACTTTATAATGTAATTCTTTACACAAGTCTTGAAGTTGATTAACTAAATCTTTCCACTGTTTTAAACGCAAAAAGTGGAAGAATTCCGCTTTGCAAAGTTTGCGAAGAGCATTATTGCTCATATTTCCGTCTGCTTGGAAAATATAATCCCAAATATTTAAAGCAGTTAAGAAATCGCTTGTTTCATCGGCATAACGATTATGAAGTTTATCTGCTTCTTCACGCTGTTCTTCAGGGCGCTCGCGAGGATCTTGCAAACTCAAAAACGCAACAATTACCAGCACAGCAGCAAGAGTATTCGGAGTGGTTTTACGAGCTGCTTCAACAATCATGCGTCCTAAACGAATGTCAATAGGCAATTTCGAAAGCTCGCGTCCAATATGAGTTAAAGTAATGAAACCTGATTTTCTGCTTATTGCGCCAAGCTCGTTAAGCTCATTAAAGCCGTCGCTTACTGCTTTCATATCAGGAGGGTCAATAAAACCGAAATTCGTAATATCTTCGCCAGTTTTAGCAACGCCTACTGAAAGCATGTGTAATACTACTGCTCCAAGCGAAGTGCGCAGAATCTCAGGATCGGTAAAACGAGGTCGAGTTTCGTAATCTTCGCGCGAGTAAAGTCTAATAGCAATTCCGTCCGCGATTCGTCCGCATCGTCCAGAACGCTGATCTGCGCTCGCTTGAGAAATCGGCTCTATAGGAAGCCTTTGCACTTTTGCAGACTTAGAATATCTGCTAATTCTCGCAAAACCAGGATCGACAACGTATCGAATCCCAGGAACAGTAAGCGAAGTTTCAGCAACGTTCGTAGCAATAACAATGCGTTGATGAGAGTGATGTTCAAATACGCGATGCTGATCTTTTGCAGAAAGACGCGCAAAAAGCGGCACTATTTCAATAGCATCCGCTCGTTTCATATCACTTGCTCGAGTGCCAAAATATGAGCGTAATCCTGCTTCAAACTCTCTAATATCGCGCTCGCCGGAAGCGAAAACCATAATGTCGCGCGTGCCTTGCTCGTGGCTTGAATGAATAACTAATTGAGCGCATGCGCGAGTTACTGCAGATGTCATATCTTCATCTGTAATATCGTCTCGATTGCTTTCGTTAGATTGGCTTTCTGCAACAGTTTCCTCATCCATTGTTATGTCTGCAAAGCCGGGGACATGTCGCATAAGTGAAGGCGCGGAGCCAAGCGGCTCATAAAGCACTCTCACAGGGTACGTGCGTCCAGAAACTTCAATAACAGGAACTTTTATGTGTAAAGCTTGTTCGAAATGTTCACGGAATTTTGCAGAATCTATTGTTGCCGAAGTAATAATCAGCTTCAAATCGCGTCTTTGCGGAAGTAAAGTTGTTAAATACCCTAGCAAAAAGTCAATGTTAAGACTGCGTTCGTGAGCTTCGTCAATAATAATCGTGTCGTATTTAGTAAGAAGAGGATCTCGCTGAATTTGCGCAAGTAAAATACCGTCAGTAACAATTCGAAGCTTCGTTTTAGGTGAACTTTCGTCGGTAAATCGCACTTGGTAGCCGATTTCTTCACCCAGTTTTACTTCCATTTCGCTTGCGATTCGCTCAGCAACAGTGCGTGCAGCTAAACGGCGAGGCTGAGTGTGTACGATTTGCTTACCTCTTCCGCCTCTTCCAAGCTCAAGCGCCATTTTTGGGATTTGCGTAGTTTTACCGGAGCCAGTCTGTCCGGAAACAATCACGACTTGTGAAGACTTAATTGCTTCTATTATTTCGTCGTGTGCTGCGCAAATAGGAAGCTCAACAGGGTAGTCGAATTTCATAGTGTATATTTCTTTTCGTAAATTTTTTACTTTTTTGGTACTTCTTTAGTGCTTACTTTTTAGTACTTCTATAATTCGGTATCCTTTAGAGCTTGCATATTTTTCAACGTTGTAGTTTTCGCCAAGATTTTCAGCAAGCCAAGGAATAAGTGAGTCTGAGCCAAGATTTTTTTGCACAACTAAGTAAGCTGCTCCTCCTACTTTTAAACGCGAAATCCAAGTCATCAAAATGTCGTGCAACATTTCTTTTCCAACGCGAATTGGGGGATTGGACCATATGAGATCAAAATTATTAAATTCCAAAGTATTATTTTCTTTTAAAGCGTCATCTACTAAAGAAGTGCGAATATGCTTTAAGCCAGCGTTTTTTGCGTTTAGTTCAGTAAGCTCTAGCGCTCGCTCATTTACATCTACAGCTACAATTTCAGCTTCTGGAGATTCTAAGCCCATTGCAATGCTTATAGGACCCCATCCGCATCCAATATCAAGGAATTTGCCATTTTCTGGTGGTTTTGGAGCATGTTTTAGTAGCACAGACGTGCCTAGATCAAGCTTAGAAGCACTGAATACTCCGTTTGAGACTTGTATAACAGTTTCATGATTTCTCAAAGTTACATGTAACGTTCTTCGCTCATCGCAAGATGATGGTGTTGCAGAAAAGTATTGTTCGCCACTGATTTTTTGCGTTTTTTCTGATTTTGGTGATTTGGTTTTATCGTATTGTTTAAATTGTTGATGACTTTCCATGATCTCGCTCAAAAATACCGTATTTCGCCTATAAATTTAAATTTATTAATATACTTTTTACTATTGTATCTTTATTTACATATCATACATATAGGTTGTGTTCATATATTGTCGTCTCAAGTCACCATAATAAGACAAACGTTGTAAAACGCTATTTACAATGAAATAGAGGAGGGACAGTTGGCGGATAGTAATGTGGTATCCGGGCGAGATGATGTGCTTAATTCAAACGATCTTTCCTCCCTCGAAAATGATTCTAATAATATGAATGAGCATAATCTCACCAATAATGCAGTGCTTTATGCTCATTCGGATGTGCTTCTAGACACTACTTCTGACAGTGAAAAGCATGATGAAGCTTGGCAGGAGCGTGAGTCTCGTAATGCTTTAAAGCGTGTAGCTGGTCTTGGTGAATTACAAGATGTTACCGAGGTTGAGTATAGAAAGCTTCGTCTTGAGCGCGTTGTGCTAGTAGGAGTGTGGTCTAGTGCAAAAGGAACTCTTGCTCAAGCTGAAGAATCGTTGCGTGAGCTTGCAGCGTTGGCACAGACTGCTGGTGCTGTTGTTTGTGATGGCATGTTGCAACAAAGATATAGGCCAGATGCTGCAACTTATGTTGGTTCAGGTAAAGCGCGTGAGCTTGCAGCAGTAGTTGCTCAACATGATGCAGATACGATTATTGTTGATGATGATTTACCACCTAGCCAGCGTAGAGCTTTAGAAGATGCAACCAAAGTTAAGGTTGTCGATCGCACTGCTGTTATTTTGGATATTTTTGCTCAGCACGCTACAAGCCGTGAAGGTAAAGCTCAAGTTGAGCTTGCTCAATTGCAATATATGCTACCTAGGTTAAGAGGCTGGGGTGCTGCTCTTTCTAGGCAGGCTGGTGGTAGAGCTGCAGGAGATGCTGGTATTGGTTCTAGAGGTCCTGGCGAAACTAAAATCGAAATGGATCGTCGAGCTATTCGAAATCGTATTTCTAAACTTCGCCACGATATTGCAAATATGGCACCTGCGCGCGATGTAAAACGCGGTTCTCGTAGACGACAAGATATTCCAACTGTAGCTGTTGTTGGATATACGAATGCTGGCAAGTCGTCTATTATAAATCGTCTTACTGGTTCACAAGAATTAGTAGAAAATGCACTGTTTGCAACTCTTGATACTGCAGTACGTCGTTCTCAAACTCAAGATGGTAGAAGCTATACTTTGGTAGATACTGTTGGTTTTGTTCGCAGACTTCCAACTCAATTAGTTGAAGCATTTAAATCCACTTTGGAAGAAGTTGGACAAGCAGACGTTATTTTGCACGTAGTTGACGGTTCGCATCCAGATCCTATTTCGCAAATTAATGCAGTAAACGAAGTTCTCGCTAATATTTCTGGTGTAGAAGATATACCTCAAATTATGGCATTGAATAAATCAGACATGATGAGTGATGCTGCGCGAGAACGTTTTTCTTCTCTTTATCCTGATGCTGTTATTGTTTCTGCATTCAGTGGCGAAAATTTACAAATATTGCGCAATCGTTTAGAAGAATTGTTACCGTCTCCTCGTGTTCGTGTAGATGTAACTTTGCCGTACGAGTTTGGTGGATTATTATCAAAAGTTCGTGAAAATGGTGTAGTTGAAAAGGCAGAATATGTAGATTCTGGGGTTGAACTTATTGCTTGGGTCGGACCATCGTTAGCTGCAAAACTTATGAAAGTAGCATTGTAATAATAAATTCCGGTGGTGCGATTAGAGTAAAGGTGTTCATACCAAAAGCTCTTAATGTGAGAGCAGCCCTTAGTAATGCATAAATCGTGGTATTTTGTGTGCTTATAAGGGTGTGATAGGTTGTTGAAAAGAGGTTTTTGCTCATGGTGAGTTCGCAGGTTAAGCCAACTAAGCTTGCAATTATTGGTGCCGGCGCAGTCGGATCTACTCTCGCTTTCGCTGCTGCTCAGCGTGGTGTTGCGCGTGAGATTGTGCTTGAAGATATTGCTAAGGAACGTGTTGAAGCTGAAGTTTTGGATATGCAGCATGGTTCTAGCTTCTATCCTGCAGTTTCTATTGCCGGTTCTGACGATGTGGAAATTTGCCGTGATGCTGACATGGTTGTGATTACTGCTGGTGCTCGCCAGAAGCCAGGTCAGACTCGTTTGGAGCTTGCAGGAGCCACTATCAACATCATGAAGTCAATCATTCCGAACGTTGTGAAGGTTGCTCCTAACGCAATTTACATGTTGATTACTAATCCTGTTGATGTTGTTACGCACGTTTCTATGAAGCTTTCTGGTCTTCCAGCAAACCAAATGTTTGGTTCTGGTACCAACCTTGATTCCGCTCGTCTTCGTTTCTTGATCGCTCAGCACACGGGCGTTAATGTTAAGAACGTTCACGCATACATTGCTGGCGAACACGGTGACTCTGAAGTTCCTCTGTGGGCTTCTGCAACCATTGGTGGTGTTCCAATGTGCGATTGGAACGCTCTTCCAGGTCATGAGCCACTTGATGCTGCTAAGCGCGAAGAAATCCATCAGGAAGTTGTTAACGCTGCTTACAAGATTATCAACGGTAAGGGTGCAACAAACTACGCTATTGCTATGTCTGGTGTAGATATTGTTGAGGCTGTTCTTCGCGACACTAACCGCATTCTTCCAGTGTCTTCTTTGCTCGATGACTTCCACGGCATTTCTGATGTGTGCATGTCTGTGCCAACATTGCTTAATCGCAATGGTGTAAACTCTCGTCTAAACACTCCAGTTTCTGATCGTGAGTTGGCTGCTTTGAAGCGTTCTGCTGAAACTTTGCGCGAAACTGCTGCTAAGTTTGGCTTCTAGTTTTAAAGAATAATTTATAAATTATTAAACCGCTTCTTCTCTTAATTGAGGAGGAGCGGTTTTCTTGTTCAAAACAACAACATGCCTCACAGAATTTTCTGTGAGTTCGATATATTATTACATTATGGCTGATTTTTCTAACATTCTTGCTACTCGTCCTGATTTTAATGACAGTGATCGTGAGTGGCTTCATCATTTGGTGGCCGATTGGCAGGTTATTGCAGATTTGAGTTTTGCAGATTTGCTGCTGATTATTCAAAATGGTGACGGTGATTATGTTGTTGCTGAACAATGTCGTCCTTCAACAGCTATTACTTTGCGTACTGATGATTTGTTAGGTAAAAAATTAGATGATTCTTTAGTACCTGAGCTTAATGAGGCGATGAAATCTGAGACAAGTTTCCACTCTTCAACCTTACGTTCTATTGGTAGAGCTACTGTATGCTACGTTTACGCTCCAGTTCGTCATAGGGGTAAAACCATCGGATTAGTTATGCGCGAAACTAATTTGGCAACGCGTGAATCTAACGGTCGTTATGAAACCGAAAGTATCAATGCTGGTAAAACTTTATTTGACATGATTCCTCGTGAACAATTCCCATATCATGAATCTGTATTAAATCAGCGACATAATGCTCGAGTATCCGATGGTTTTATTGTGCTAGAAGACGATGGAATAGTTCGTTATGCTTCCCCTAATGCCATTAGTTGTTTCCGCAGACTCGGTGGATTAAATACTATGCAAGGTGAATATTTAAGCGAATTTGGCACTAGGTTGTTGCATACAAACGATAATGTTCCCGAAAGTTTACCTCTTGTATTAACTGGAAAAGCTGATGTAGATTGTGAACTTGAAGCGAACCATTCTATAGTTTCCATGCGCTCCTTGCCTCTGTGGGGTCCAAATAATCGTGTTGGAGCTGTAGTGTTATGTCGTGATGTTACTGAAGTTTTGCGACGTGAGCAAGAATTGCGCACTAAGAATGCCACTATTTCTGAAATACATCATCGCGTAAAAAACAATTTACAGGCTGTTTCTGCTCTTTTGCGTTTGCAAGCCCGTAAAACAAAATCTATTGAAGTTAGAAAAGAACTTGAGGAAGCTCAACGTCGTGTGCAAACTATAGCACTAGTTCATGAAGGCTTGAGTCAAACTGCTGACGAAATTGTTGATTTTGACAAAGTTATTTCGAGTTTGTTGAAGATGTCAATTGAGTTGGCGTCTCAGAATCAAAATATTGATATTGATTTTGTTGGAAAATTTGGCAGATTAGCAGCTCAGGATGCTACACCATTATCTCTTGTTTTAACTGAGTTAGTGACGAATGCAGTTGAACATGGTTTTGAAGGTCGTGAAAAAGGTCATATTCGTATTGCAGTTGGTAGGGGCGGAGACAATCTTAATATTGTCGTTGAAGATGATGGAGATGGTATAGATAGCGAGTCTTCTCATGGAATGGCTAAACCATCTGGCTCTGGCCTTGGAACGCAGATCATAAACACATTTGTCACTAACGATTTTGGTGGTACAGTTCGTTGGTCTCCTCGAAGAGAAGGCGGAACTAGGGTAGTGTTAGACATTAAATTGCGCGTATCTGGTATTGAGTAGCTTTAGTAAAAATTGTTTTCCAACGTGCATTAAATGTTATACATTTAGTGTAAAAAGTATAGGAACAATTAAAATTGCTAATAAAGATGCAAAATACCTTGAAAAAACTTTCTTTTCATGATTTCCTTACATTCAGGGGAACTTCTAAAGCTCACCGTTGTAGGTAAGAAATGAGGATAATAATTCATGAGCAACTCGTTTGATTGGCGCACAACAGCAGCATGTAGTGACAAAGATCCTGAACTGTTCTTTCCTCTTGGCAGTGCTGGTACAGCAGTTCAACAGCTTGAAGAAGCAAAAGCAGTATGTCGCTCATGTGATGTTGCAACAGAGTGCTTAAAATGCGCATTAGAAACTAACCAAGATTACGGTGTGTGGGGAGGATTAAGCGAGGATGAGCGTAGAACTCTAAAGCGTAGAGCAATGCGCGCACGTAAAAGTCAAGATGCGTCACTATGAATAAATTTTATTCTAGGTGCACTATTTGGGTTAAACTTGCTGATCCTGGAGTGATTAAAACACATCGTCCTGGAAGTTGATAGTCTTCAATATCAAAACTTTTAGATAAAGCAGAAGGTATTCCAAGCATTGTATCTGTGCCAATATCTCCTGTTGGGAATATTATCCTCACTGGTGCTTGCTCAGGTAAACGTAAGTAGCGAGAAGTGCTAGTGCTCATAATAACTGGGCATTGTTTACTATTTAATCTTTTTTGAAAAGCAATAGCAGTTTGTCTCGTATTTAGCGGATCAAGCAATTCATCCGCATCGTCAATAATGATTGGCGTATTTTCGTTGTAAATGTTATTAATGTTTTGTTCGTATAGTGATTTTCCTGAATATATTGGCAGGTTTAAAGTTTTAGAAATTATTTTTAATATTGTTGTTTTGCCTTGTTTTCTACTTCCAATAACAGCGATATTTCCAAGGTGAATTGGTAATAGAGCAGGATATAAGTGTATGGTATCGTCTTGCAAACCAATAATAATATGCTTCGTATGAAATTCTTGAGTACGTAAACTTTGAGATATTTTTTGCTCCGAATTTTTGTATTTGTAATTATTTGAATACTCTGCAAGTTGTTTTGATGAAAGAATCGACGGCAATGGTTTGCTAAATAATTCTGGAGAATGATCATGATGGCAGAATCTACCAGCTAACTGTATTGCTCGTACTAAATGTGCAGGATTGCTGCTTTGAGCACATCGCAAAGCAGCTACTCCTTCTCCAATATTGTAATATGCGGCTCCTGGTGTATTTGGGCTTATTCTAGCTGCATGCGCTGTTCCTAATAATTCTTGCGATTGCATTCCGTCTCTAACTCTCAAGCAAATATTAATAGAAATATTAGCTTTCATATCTGCGCTTACTTGTACGAGTGGATTTTGAGTTCCAGCAATAATATGCATTCCCAAAGATCTGCCTACTGATGCAATTCGTATAAGACGAGGCATGTAGTCGGGAAGTTGATCTTTTAAAGCATGAAATTCGTCAATAACAATAAGCAATGAAGGCTCAGCTGGAGTTACTTGTGCAATATTATTACACCCATGATGAGCTACTAGTCTTTCTCGTCTATCTAGTTCTAGTTCGAGACCTTTTAGAGCGCGTATTGCGTGTTTAAGATTTAAATCTCCTACGTTTCCCATAGCATGTGGGAGTTTAGATAGTATGTCAAAAGTTGCTCCTCCTTTAAAATCCATAAAAACAAACCGTAGCTGCTGTGGGCCGTATTGAAAAGCCAAAGCTAAACACCAAGTCGTAAGAAGTACTGATTTACCAGAACCAGTTGTTCCAGCAACTAAAGCATGTGGTCCATTGTTAATTAAATCTAAATAGCAGTATCCATTATTGCTTATTCCAAGTGGAGCTATAAGGTGTTTAGTTTTTGAATTAGGTAAGTAGTTATAAATATTTGTATTTAGATTTTCCTTCATACTATTAGATTGGTTTTTTGTGTCGTATGTTCCTGCATTTTTTAACCATGTTTGCAATACTTCTTTCCAGTGATGTTGCGTATTAGAAATTGCATTTCTTCTCATAAGTAATGTTTCTAAACTTACTGGTGTAATAGTATCTGGCAAACTTTCTATAGTTTGTTGATTATAAGTTAAGTTATTTGACGATTGCGTAGTGTTTAATAATTGAATTTGCTGATTTTGTTGAACACTTTGAATAGAATTTTTCTCAGATATGTATTGAAAAATTTGTGGAATAAGACTTGCTATGTACATCATAATGCTTGGAATAATCATGGTTAGCATCATCCAATTATTTTGCATCCATGCCATTATAGCCAATGCTATGTGAGCGAATATGGGAACTATACTCGCTGCCATCTGTACATGCATAAGTACTTTAGTTGTAGACATTCCTGTATTAGATTTGTTACTCATAAATGTATGAGACAATATTTTTGATTTTTGTGCAATACTTATGCAAGATTGTGGTTAAAAGATATGAGTTTAGTGCTTTCTAAGTTATGGTATCTAATTGAAGTGTTGCTTATACAACAATACTTCGAAATTATTGTTGCTCCGCAAGAGTTCCAACTGATCCAGGTTTATGAGTGCCTGATGCAAGTTGGTTGAATAAATCTAAGTTTTTAGCATCATCGAGAAGCACAGATGAACCAACTCCTGGAACTTGATAGTCAGGATTCGTCCAATATACTGTTCCAGATATGCCTGACGGTCCAGTTGCTTCTTTGAATGCTTGAGCCATTTCCCATAATGTTCCTGGATTGGTTTTCTCGTCAAAAATAACTGAAGCAAGTCCCGTTTCAGCAAGCTTTTTTACTTTTCCAAAATTCAATAATGTATTGTGATCTAAAGCTTTTTTCATAATAGCTGCAATAACCATTCGTTGACGTGCAGCTCGTCCAAAATCAGATTCTGGATCTGCGTATCGCATTCGCGAAAATGCTAACGCTGTATTCCCATCAACGTGATGGCATCCAGAAGTCCAATTTAACCCGCTAAACTTATCGCTTACGGTACGGTTGTAGCATAAATCAATGCCGTCTATAGCGTTAACAACATTAGTAAGACCGCCAAAACGTATTTCTGCAACATGGTCAATGCGATGACCTGTAATTTTTTCTATTGCTGCTGTTAATGCTTTATTTCCAGCTGCTTGCGCAACGCTATTAATTTTTACTTGTTCGCCATTTAAAGAAACAAGAGAATCTCGAGGAATAGAAATTAGAGAGCTGTGACCATTGCTCGGCTTTGTCAATACAAGAATAGTATCTGTTCTAAATCCTGTTATCTCTTTAGCTTCTTCGCCTTCTCTTTGATCAGAACCAAGAATAAGCCATGCTTTGCCTTGAGTGCTAGGAGTATTAGTAAGCCAAGTAGTGCGGTTAATTCTTGAGTCAACCCAGTTCCATGAATATACCCCAAAACCAGTTACACCTACTGCCAGAACAACAAAAAATGCAATAAATGCATGTAAAATTCTGTGCGGTTTGTGCGGTAGTATTTTTGCTGCACTTCCAACTGCTTTATTTATAGTTGTTGGAATACGCATTTGTGAAATAGAACTTGTGCGCGGTGCTGGTCTTGGTTGCAATTGCGATGTGTAAGAAACAGGTCTAGAAGAACATTGTTCTGGACTTTTTAAGATTCTTGTTCTTTGAGTTGTAGGCGCAAAAGACGGCGCTTGTGATGGAAGCGCATTAGACTCTATTTTGCCTCTTTTTACGCGTTTTGGAGTGAAACTAGGAGGCACGTTTGAGTTAGATGAATCGTTATTATGAGAAGGAGTGAAGATAGGTGGGTTTATATTATCTTCAGAAGGGTCCTCATACAATCTCGAATTCATGCATCCTCCAAAATAAGCATATGCGCCATATATCTTCAATGACTATGAATATATAATATATAAATTTTATGCTCGTACATTAATATTCATAGATTACATCTTGCTTAATTGTTTACTTTTTTCTAGGCACAGCGCAAAGTACATTGTTTGCATACTTGTCTGCAAAGCCAACGTATTGTCCTGTTTGTGGATCGTGAATAGTTCCATTTTCAGGATTTACAATTCCT
>CAMXWX010000006.1 GCA_947252975.1 uncultured Gardnerella sp. | reverse complement strand
CGCCAAATAGCCAACTGCCTCGTCGTTGTCGAAGTTTGTTTGCACAACCCAACGCTCTGGCTTAGCGCCCGTAACAGTAAACCAGAAGTCGCCATTTTTGTCTTCTTCGCGCTCGATTGTAAAGTCGCTAGCACTTCCGCGGCCATCATCTCTGCGTCGTCTCAATGCTGGCTGTTCAAGCGGCTGAATAACAACTCGCTCTTCTTCTCGCGCTGCCTCTTGCTCAGCAAGCTTTTCGCGCATACTAGCCACCATCTTTCCAAGCGCAAAACCAAGCTCTTTCAAGCCTTCGTGAGACGCAGTAGAAATCTCAAAAACTGGAAAGCCCATTTTTTCAAAGTCGCTTCGCACAAATTCTGCCAACTCTTTTGCCTCTGGCACATCAATCTTGTTTAGCACAATAATTCGCGGACGCTCTGGAATCGGAATCGCTCCAAGCGGCAAATCCAACTTGTTTGCGTATTGCGAAAGCTCGTGTTCTAAAGCCTTATAATCGCTGATTGGATCGCGATTGGGTTCAAGCGTTGCGCAGTCGATTACGTGGGCGATTATTTCCGTGCGCTCAATGTGGCGCAAAAATTCTAGACCAAGCCCTTTTCCTTCGGAAGCTCCTGGGATCAATCCTGGCACGTCTGCGATTGTGTAGCGGTATTCACCAAAGCTGACCACACCAAGGTTTGGAACAAGCGTTGTAAACGGATAATCTGCGATTTTTGGTTTTGCAGCGCTGATTGAAGCTACAAGACTTGACTTTCCTGCAGACGGGAAGCCCACTAGCGCGACGTCTGCTATCGACTTTAGTTCTAGGATTACGTCTCGTTCTTCGCCAGGTTCGCCTAGTAGTGCAAAACCTGGAGCGCGGCGAGTTTTATTGGCAAGAGCGGCGTTTCCAAGGCCTCCAGCACCTCCTGCTGCGACTACGAATGTGTCGCCTACATGTTGCAAATCAGCCAAAACGTTGCCTGGCTTTTTTTGCGCGCCCGATGCACCCTTCGCCTCAAAAATTACGGTTCCGACTGGCACTGGCAACATAAGGTCTTCTCCTTTGGAGCCGTCCTTTGTATCACCTAAACCCATTGTGCCACTCTGCGCTACGCGATGTGGCATGAATCGGTAGTCGAGTAGGCTGTTAGCGTTGCGATCGGCTACGAATATAACGCTTCCGCCATTTCCGCCATTTCCGCCATTTGGACCTGCAAGTGGCTTGTATTTTTCTCTGCGCACGCCTGCGGATCCGTTGCCGCCGTCGCCGCCTTTAACGTGTACCGTTACTCGATCTACAAAATCGCTCATAACTTTTACCTTACTTGATGCTCAATACTCGCCAGATTTGCAAAAACAAAAAAGCCGCACCGAACGGGGTGCGGCTAGAAGATTAATGAGTTACTCAGGCGGTAACTACGTCTACAACCTTGCGATCGCGACGAATGCCGAACTTCACATTGCCGTCCACCAAAGCGTACAGCGTGTGATCCTTACCCAAAGCAACGTTCTGTCCTGCATGGAACTTGGTGCCGCGCTGGCGAACAATAATGTTTCCAGCCACAACAGCTTCTCCACCGAACTTCTTAACGCCAAGATATTGCGCCTGTGAGTCGCGACCGTTGCGCGAGCTAGACGCACCCTTCTTATGTGCCATCTTGCTGTCCTTTCAGGTTTATAACACCGTCAATCAGGCGATGGCCGTGATCTTGACGAGAGTCAACTTCTGACGATGACCCTTGCGGCGAGCCACGCCAGTCTTGTTCTTATACTTCATAATGCTAATCTTTGGACCCTTAGCTTCGTCGTTAAGAACTTCTGCCTTAACTGTGATCTTTGCAAGATCCTTAGCGCTTAAGGTCACCTTAGCACCGTCAACAACGAGCGCGACCGGGAATTCCACGGTATCGCCCTTCTTTGCATCGAGACGGTTTACGAGGATGGCGTCTCCAACCTCAACCTTCTCTTGATGGCCACCGGCCTTCACAATCGCGTACATAATTCGTTCCTTAGCTAAATTGAAAGCTTTACTTTTGCCTCGCGCGCAGCATTGAACATGCGGCAAGACACCGACTATCAAAAATACACCTACCCCTGTACTAACGTCAAGAGCTAATCTATAAAGTCGAGCTAAACAGTAGAAACTATTGTACTCAAGCCTTATACTTTGGGCGTTTTTAGTTTTCTGATTCGTCTGTTTTTTCTTGCGATTCGTCTTTTCCTTGCGACTCGTCTGTTGCTTCTTGCGATTCAACGGTTGCTTGCGACTCTTCCGCTGGCTTATCTACTGGCTCATCTACTGAAAAATCGCCAGCAAACGCCGCATTCGCAGCATCCTCACTAATCGCAGAATCCGCAGAATCCACAGAATCCGCCAAATCCGCAGAATCCGCATCATCCTTACCGCCGTCCAAACTTCTGCGCAAAGACTCCTCAAAGAACGCCGAAGATGCCGCAGCCGCCGCAATCTTCGCCAACTTAGCGCGCACATCCGCACTAGACTCCTGCTTAACTGTAGGCGCAGTGTCCGCAATGCTTCCGTGGCCGTGCTTATTGGTCTTAATAAACGGATCTCCGCCCTTAAGCGCATACGGATCGGCGTATTCCGAAGACACAGTCGGCTCGTCGTGAAGAATAAACCCGCGGCCTTTGCACGTTGGGCACTCCTCCGAGAACGCCTCAACAAGCCCCTGGCCAACGCGCTTACGCGTCATTTGCACAAGACCAAGAGACGTAACTTCCGCAACTTGGTGCTTTGTGCGGTCGCGCGCAAGGCACTCAACAAGACGGCGCAAAACAAGATCGCGGTTTGCTGGCATAACCATGTCTACGTAGTCGATCATAACCATGCCGCCAATATCGCGAAGTCGCAGCTGGCGCGCAATCTCTTCGGAAGCTTCCAAATTGCAACGAGTCACAGTCTCTTCCAAAGACTTTCCGCGGCCAATAAAACGACCCGTGTTCACGTCAATCGTTGTCATTGCTTCCGTTCGGTCAATAACAATCGAACCGCCTGCAGGAAGATAAACCTGGCGCCCCATGCCCTTTCTAAGCTGGCTGTCGATTTGCCACTTGTCAAACACGTCTTTACCTTCATGCTCTGCAGGATCCCAGTACTCAATCTTGCTTCGCAAATCAGGCGCCATCATCTCCAAGTATTCGCAAATGCGGTCGTACGCGCCCTTGCCTTCCACAATCATCTTTTGGAAGTCGTCGTTAAAAATGTCTCTAACAACGCGAATCGCAACGTCTGGCTCACCTTGCAGCAACTTTGGACGCTTTCCGTGCAAGAATTCCTGGCGCTTTGCTTCTATACGATCCCATTGCTTTACAAGCGACTCAAGGTCTTTTTCAATCGCATCTTCACTAGCACCATCGGCAGCAGTTCTAATGATTATGCCCATGTCTTTAGGCGCGATTTTGCTTACGATTGCGCGAAGTCTGCTGCGCTCTCGGTCGGATAGCTTGCGACTTACGCCCGTCATCGCTCCAGACGGCACCAACACCAAGAACCTTCCAGCAAGCGTTACTTGCGATGTTAGTCGCGCACCCTTATGGCCTATAGGGTCCTTAGTAACCTGCACTAAAACAGGGTCTCCCGCCTTAAAAGCAAGCTCCATTCTTCGCGGCTGACCTTCTAGCCTGGTTGTATCCCAGTTGACTTCGCCAGCGTAAAGCACGCCGTTTCTAGCCTGACCAATGTCTACGAACGCAGCCTCCATGCTTGGCAGCACGTTTTGCACGCGGCCAAGGTAAATGTTTCCAACGGTTGCAACTTCTTGAATGTCGGAAACGTAATGCTCTACAAGAATGTTGTCTTCGATTACAGATATTTGCGTGTGACGATCGCGCTCGCGCACAACCATAAGTCTGTCAACGTTTTCACGCCTTGCCAAAAAGTCTTGCTCCATAAGCAAGTTCTGGCGGTTGCGCTCCCTACGATTATCGCGGCGGCGCTGCTTTTTGGCTTCAAGCCTTGTGGAGCCTTCAATATCCGTGATTTCGTCAATATATTGCTGTTTTCTAGACCTTCGACTTTGCGAATCCGTATCCGAAGAGTCAAATCGCGATTCGATCGTGCTTGAATCATCTGCAATCTTGGATCTGCGACGCCTGCGCCTACGCGTGTAAACTTCTTCGTCTTGAGATCGCAATTCTTCTGGGTCTGGAATCAAATCGCGGTCTTCTTGAGAAACCTCAATTTCGTCTACGCTGTACTTGCTTGATGCCGAGTTAAAGGAAGAATCCTCGGATTCTGCAGATTTATTGGCATTATCTGCCCTATCTACTCTAGAGGAGCGCCTGCGACGCCTGCGCCTTGTTATAACGCCATCCTCGTCGTCTTGCAAATCGGATTCTTTTGCATAGACTTCATTTGAATCTGCGCGATCAGCGCGATCTGCACTATCTGCTCGATCTGCGTTATCAGCGCTATAAAAGTTGTCAGCACTATCAACGCGACTACGAGCAGATTCGTCACTAAAGTCATCCTCAAAATCGCCATAGTCAAGTCTTCTAGAGGCTTTTCCAGCTTTACGATTTTCGATTGGAGCGTAAGTTATATCGTCGTATTCAAGGTCTTCTTCGATTTGCTCAACTTCGGCAGCAGCTCTGCGCTCTGCAGCGTTAAGTCTGCGATTTTTGCGCGATTTTCTGCCATTTTGGATTCCATACTCGCCGCGCTCACTTGCTTGCGATTCATCTTGATTTGCATTCTTATCTCGCTCAATTTGAGCGTTTTTCTCGTCTCGATTTGCTCTAGAACGCACGCGAATCAATTGCGTATCGTCATCTTGCAAATCATAATTCTCGTCAAAACTCTCGCGGCTGCCTTTAGCTTTTGCAGAAGACTTGCTCGAGCGAGTCTTACGCGATTTTTTAGAATTGCGATTTGTGTCTTCACTAAAATCGTCTTTGTTTTCAAATGATTCGCTAAAATCTAAACTATTGTCTGTTGACTTGCGATTATTACGCGACTCGCGGCTATTTCGCCTACTATCGTCTTTACTGCGAGAATCTCGCGAATCTCGCGAATCACGACGGCTGTGCGAATCGCGCTTATTACTGCTTGAATCTTCGTAATCCGAATCCGCATCGCGGCTTTCAGCAGAATGCTCGCGCTGAGGCAAAACTGGCTCTTGGAACAAAAGCGATGTTATTGGTCGCAAATGTGCTTGAGATTGCTGCTGTGTATAAGAACTATCTGCCGCAGAATCCGCAACAAAAGGCGCAGAATCCGCCGCCGCTACTCCAGAGCGCAAATCTTGAGTATCTCCGCCTTCAACGTGCAACTTCATCGATTCGCCAGCAGCACCTGCAACTCTAACTACACGCCTTCCAGCGCGCCTGCGACGCACGCCGTTAGCAGCATCTTTAGAGCCCGAAACAACATTAACAACGCCGCCAACTCTAGCGGAAGTAGCATTAGGATTTACGCTAGCATTAGAATTCACGCTAGAATCAGCACCAGCATTCTCGCTAGCACTAGAATTAGCATTTTCATTTTTATCTTTTTTATTATCGTCTGCTTCAAATACGTTGAAGCTTTCTCGCGTTACTCTGGGCACAATGCTCCTAGCGAAACGCTGCAATCGTCTCGCGCTCTTAGCCTGGAATGGGCACGCTTGTGCGAGCCACCCCTCGGGCTGTTAATAAAGTCTAGCTGCGCGACAGCGGACACCTGCCTCGATTAAAATCATGCGATAAAACGCGCGAGGGGATCGACGCCGTCGAATGCTTTGGCGGCTTGCAGCGCCACCGTTCTCTAGTATGCCATATTGCAACGTCAAACAACATACGCTCTTAAAAGTCAATTTCGCATTACCCCAATCGCAAAATCAGCGCTAAAATCGTTTGCATGGGTTTAATCAGCGCTATGCAAGGCTTTTGCGTAATCGGCATCGTAATTGCCGCAGGCTACGTAACCGCGCGTCTTCGCATCGGCGGATCGCAAGCACAAATGGTGCTTAATCGCGTAAGCTTTTTTGTTTCAAGTCCTTGTTTAATGTTTGCAATACTTGCAAAAGAGCCAATTTTTGAGATTTTCCACTCGTCAATTTTTGTTGCGTTTTTCTCCGCAATGATTGTTGGAATCGCGTTCATCTTGCTTAATCGCCTGTTCTTCCACCTTCCTGCAGCGGATTGCACAATTGGCGCGCTTAACTCGCTTTACTTAAACTCGAACAACATTGGCTTGCCTGTTGCAACTTATATTCTTGGAAATCCCGCGCTTGTTGCACCGATTTTAGTTATGCAGCAAGCTGTTTTTACGCCTGTTGCACTAACGGTTTTAGACGTTACAACTACTGGAAAGTGCTCGCTTAAGCGCATTACTCAGCAGCCGCTTAAACAGCCACTTTTAATCGGGTCGCTTGGAGGAATTATTATTTCGGCAATTTCCGCAAAAGTTGGATATTTCCCTGTTCCGAATTTTCTCTATGATCCAATCAAGATGATTGGCGATTCCGCGGTTCCTATGATTTTGATGGCTTTTGGAATGTCGCTTTACGGCAGCAAGCCGCTACAAAAGGATTCTAATCGCGCTGCGATTGCGACGGTTGCGATTCTTAAAAATCTGATTATGCCAATTGTTGCGTTTTTGCTGGCTTATTTTGTTATGGGCTTTAGAGGTGCTACGCTCTACGCATGCGTTGTTCTGGCGGCTCTTCCGACTGGTCAGAACGTGTACAATTACGCTGCACGATACAATGTTGGCTTGAGTTTTGCGCGCGACGGAATCCTGTTTTCTACTATTACGAGTCCGATTTTTATTGCGCTAATCGCAGCAGTTTTAGGGTGACTAATTCTCCCGCATTTTGTAGCTGATTCACAGCGTGTCGCGTCGTTAGCGCGGCCTAAGCGCGCTAACGCCTTCGCTTGCGTTGAAAGCACACCGTGCTTTCAACTTTAAGCAAGCTCAGCGCTCCGAATTACCTTCGCGCGCTACGCTTTAAGCGCGAAGGCATGTCGGAGCGCAAAAAGCGCACAGCTACCTTTGCGACGCTAGCTCATTAGACAATTCGTTAAGTATAGCTTTTCTAGTCCACGCACTCACAGTCATCTTTCTGCGCTTCGCATCATCTTCGATTAAATGCCAAACAGTATCACTTAACCTAACAGTACGCGGCTTCAATGGCTGAGTCTCATCTTCCCAAGCTCTTCCAGAAAACTCTGTAACAGCAGCACCAGAAAAATTGCCTTCCGCTTCTGCAGCCCACTTATCAACAATATCGTCTGTAATAACGAATCCATTTTCTGCCGTATACGTATTCCTACTCATCTTGCATCCCTTATCTCTTGTAAAAATCCTTTTGTAAGCCGATTCGCATGAATTATAAGTATTGCATTGTTCTCAAGCGTTAAAAAAAAAAACAAGCGACATATTAAAAGCTAAGCAATCACAACACTTTGCAATCATCGTGCTTGCCTAGCAAGAAGCAGTTTGCACGCTTCTCGAACAACGTCCCCAACTTTCACACCCTGCTTATCAGCAGAAGCCTTTAGAGCCTCTGCATCTTCAGCAGATATGCGGAAAGTTATAGGCAGCATAGCTTCTTCATAAAGAGGCGGTCTGCCAAGCGGCTTTTTAATACGTAAATTACCAGCTTTTCCATGATATATGCCTTTTTCAGCATCATTTTCCCATTTATCAAGCATTTCATCGGTAACGTCAACGCCACCTTCACCGCGAAAATTAGCCATAATCACTCCTAATATTTCGTATACGAAATGTTATCACATTGTGCCAGAGATTATCAAAATATGGCTAATCGAACTAATCAAAGCATGCAAAAAGCCTAATGCAAATTGGCGCAAAGCATGTAAAAAGCATACAAAAAGGCCCTTGCGCGCATTACACACAAAGGCCTTTATCATATATATAGCTTCTACGCGTTCAGCACCATTCAGAGCTAAACACAGCCAAATAGCTTAGCGGCGAATCTTACGGAACGCTGCACCAGCACCAGCCAAAACGCTAGCAGCCAAAGCAGTCAAAGCAACACCAACACCACTATTAGGCAAACCACTAACACCACTCTTCACAGTAATGTTAGTCCAACCAAGCTGATTGCCCTGCTCATCAACAAGAACAACCGTATGCTTGCCAGAATAACCAGCTGGGAACATGGCATCAAACTGAGGCTTACCATTAACCAAGCGAACAGTCACATAATTAGTACCATCAGCACCCTTAAGAAGACGTGGGCTAGAGTAAATGAACGCATAAGCCTTAGCAGAACCATCACGGTTCAAGCGATCAAGGAACGCCTGGTTAGAAATACTCAAAGTCACCCTGTTCACAACGCCAGCAACAACAACATTATTAGCACCAGCCGTAATCATGCCCTTCAAAGCAGGCAACAAGTCAGCAACAGAAGCAGGAGCCGCAGGAACACCAGCAGCAGGAGCAGACTGAGATGCGCCAGCAGGAGTCGAAGCGGATGGAGTTGTTACAGACGGAGTCGAAGATGGAGTATCATCCGATGGAGTTGAAGGATTAGACGGAGTCGTATGGTCTGGTTCCACAGGATTCACTGGCTTTGGAGTTGGAGTCACTGGCTTTGGAGCTGGTGGAACAACTGGATCTGTATTCTTCTTTTCACCAACAAGCTCGCTCACATCAGCTGGAGTCAACTTATAGTCAGCAACCTTATCACCATTAACATTGGCGAGAACGTCATGAACGTTAAACTTTGGTGCCTGAGGGTCTTACTTCTTAGGATTCTGAACTTCTTGAACCTTAGTTTCCTGCTTTACAAGCGTTTCTTCAGCCTTAGTTACACCCTTATTAGCAGCCTCGAGAAGATTCTTCTTGCTCTTGAGCTGCTTCTGCAACTTTCCAAGCTCCTCAGCAGCCTTATTATAAGCTTCGGAACCAGACGGGCCAGTCTGTTGCTTTGCCAACTCGTCAAACTTTGCTTGAGCGGTCGCAACTTGACCTTCAAGAGCCTTAACATCGCCGCGAATAGTTGCAGCCTGAGTGTAAGCCTTAGCCACGCTCGTAGCCTTATCATTCAACTCGCTGAAAGCAGTGGCAATCTTTTGAGCGTTTTCCAACTGTTCTTGAAGCTTTGTCTTTTCAGCACCAGTAGCCTTATTAACCTTTTCTTGCAAGGCTTTAACACTACCTTCGGCAATCTGCTTCATGAGCAACGCGTTCTGAGCCTTCTGGTTAGCTAAATCTTGAGCCGCCTTAAACTCAGCATCTTCCTTAGTAGTGTCAACCTTTGGCTGTGGAGCTGGAGGAGTCTGAGGATTCTTATGCTCGTCTGGAATCTCTGGCTTAGTGTCATTACCGTTCGGATCATGGTCCTCATCAAACATGTGAGGGACGAACTTTGGCAATGGCTTATCTCCATTACCATACTTAGTATGAGTGTTATACATTTGGTCGTAATAATTATCATACTCATTTTCAGTATTCTGGAGCTGGTCCCATTCAGAACCAGAACCATAAATATCATCTTCAGGCTTAACGGTTGGAGTAGTTACTGGGGCTGGCTTTGGAGGATTATTAGGAACTTCTTCAGCGAACGCGAAGCTACCAAATCCGCAAGCCGCAACAATAGATGCGGTAGCAATGCCAGCAATCACTTTCTTATTTAACATGATCTTCCTTTCTTCTTCCTTCTCACGTATAAGCGTGCGAAGAACGCGATTGCATAATACAGTCGCAGTATTACAGCAATCTAAACCCTAAAACATGGACTATCAGTAATTAGAATACCCCCCCCCCGTAGGCAAAAATCAATATTTTCACGCAAAAACACGCGTCATTTTTACACAAACTTTGCACAAATCAGCAAACTAGCAAACTAGCAAAAGTCAGAAGCCTACTTCCAAACTCCGCAAAACTAGTTCACTCCCGAAAACCCACTTCCAAGTTCAGCTATCGGGTAAGCCGATGCAAGCAGCAAAAAATCGGATTATGATACAAACGCACTACAGATTTACAAAAGCACTACAGAAAGCGCAAAGGGCGACACGAGAATACTTAGTTCGTTCGCGCGTTACAGCGCGCGAACGTCTTCGCTTGCGTTGAAAGCACACTGTGCTTTCAACCTTAAGCAAGCTCAGCGCTCCGAATTGCCTTTTCGCGCTACGCTCTAAGCGAAAAGGCAGGTCGGAGCGCACAAAAACGATGTAAATCTCAGCATTAAGCGCAGAATTAAAAAGTGATTAAACTCAATTTTTTAGCACGGAATCCAAACTCTTTATTCCAGAATTATTCAAATTCTCAAAAGATAAAATCTGCGTTCGTGCCAAATTCCTAAGTTCCACCATTCGATCCGCCTGTGGCAAACCCTTAGAAATCAAAACAGCGTTATAGCTTTCCATATTCGCCAATACCAGAAGCTCATTAATACTCGCCTCGTCTCGAATGTTGCCTTTTGACTTAGGATTTGCGTCTCTCCATTGCTTAGCAGTCTTATTAAACAGTGCAACATTTAACAAATCTGCTTCATTTGCATACTTATACATCAACTGCTCAGGAGTCAAATCCTTCAACAAATATTCTTTAATAGCATCCGTATGAATCTTGTAATTAATCTTCGAAATCTCACGATTCAAATTCCAATTCAGCGAAAGCCTTGAGTTCTCATCAGATTTAAGTCTTTGATAATCTTTGATAATATATAGTTCAAATTCTGCTGAAATCCAAGCTGCAAACTTAAATGCTATATCTTTATGAGCGTAAGTTCCACCATACTTACCAGATTTGGAAACTATGCCAATAGCATTTGTTGATTCTACCCATCTTTTAGGAGATAAAGTAAAAGCATTAGAACCAGCCTCTTCTTAAAGGAGTCGAATTCGACCCCTTTAAAATTCGGATTGTTAATACTCTCCCACAATCCCAAGAACTCAATAGTATTCTTCACTCTCAGCCAGTTTTTAACAACATCTTTAGGCTCTTCTTTGTTTTTATATCTCGCAATATCGGTTAAACTAACGTAATCATTTCTAAAATCTTCCGTATAAACCTGAATAGTAAAGCCTTTTGCTGTAATAGTATCTTTTTTAATATTTGACGCATTAGACATAATTGCCCCCTAATTTTTACGCAAATTTACGCAATTAATTGCTTTATTTGATTTGTTTACTTTATTTCTATGCGCTTAACACAAAACCCATGAATCACAAGCAATACAAAATCAAGCACAAGCCACAAAACATCTAACAACTAGCAGAAAACTAGCATGCATCAGCGCATAAGTATGATTTTATAAGATTTCACAGATAAGAATCAACAAACTCGGATTATTTCCAAAAACTCAAGCAAAGCAAAGAGTTAATTCTCAAAACAATGCTCTAACTAAAAGTATGCAAGTTGGAAGTCTACTTCCAAATTCTGCAAAACTAGCTAACATTTGGAAGTCTACTTCCAGTCACTCCACACTTTCTAATTCCACGCATCTGGCCAGCAATCTGGCTTATTAGTGATTTCGTTAAGTTTTGGCAAACCGTCAATAATGTTCATTGTTTCTACGCTAACGCGAACTACCTTTTTAACCAAATCAACGATATAGCGCGGATTATCGTATGCTTCATTTGGATTTCGTACAATCCCAGTCTTCTTATCTACAGCTACTTGATATCGCTCAATCAGCCATTTGATTGCACTTTTACACCAGTAAAACTATAAAAACTACTATTTTAGTGAAATCTGTCCATCAATCTCAACTATTTTCTCAGATTTAAGCAGCATAGATAAGGCATTATCTAAAGCCTCGCCATCTAATTTACCAATTCTCTTTTTACCATATAAGCCAAGCATAAAGCGATATAATCCTTCTTTCGCCAAAACAACATTTTTACTAATAATTTCCATCATGCCAACACCTAGCTCTTCTGGAGCAATTTGTTTAAAATCACGAACAATATCTCCTGGGAGTCGGAAAGTAATCGGTTTATCCTTCAAATACATAAAGCCATTTTCCCTGACAATACCAAAATATTCACATCCACGCATTTTGATGTCAAACCTTTTTTGCACTGATGAAGTAACCTTTTCGCGCTCGAAATACCAAAGTATTCTTTGTAAAAGAAGATTTTCTGATAGAGGAGACTCAACTTCCAAAATATCTTTCACACTACTTTTGAAATCAGCGTTATTATATTTACTAAAAATATTCTTGCAATCCTTATTAGTATCCGCCATCTTATACTTAACAAAACTAAAAGGAATATCATTAAGAATACTATTAGTTGATTTTTCCGAGAACTCGGCATTGTATAAAGATTTTCCGCATAAATCAACCTCAGCCTCAGATAAAAATGAGGAGCTTTCAGGCAGTCTGCCTCCAAGATTCTCTGCATAATCATCTTTATGATTTTTATAGTTTTCCACTACTTCACGAACAAATTCTAAGAGTTTATCTTGTTCAGAAATCTTATTCCTGAACCATTCGGTTGACCAAATGCGATAGAACTTCCAACCCATATTTTCTAGAATTGCTTGTCGCAATCTATCACGATCTCGCGCATTCTTTGACGAATGGTAAGTGGCACCATCACATTCGACAGCAAGTATATAATCTGAACTATTAGGAACTTTAACACCGAGATCTATTCTAAATCCAGAGCATCCCACTTGCGTATCAACTGAATAACCATGATTTCGCAAAAACTCACATACTTCAACCTCAAAATCGGAATCAAACTGATCATAACTTGCCACGCTTTCACTGCGCTGCAAGGCAATCTCACCATTCTCAGCAAAATCAAGATATTCTCGAAGAAGACGAGCACCATCTGATTCACTATGACTTAAATCTATATCAGTTGCATGCATGGAAGAAACAACTTGAATATTATATTTTGCCCTTGTAACGGCAACATTCAGCCTCTTTTGCCCTCCATCGCGATTTAAAGGACCAAAATTAGTTGAGAACATTCCATTACTATCAGGACCGTAACCAATACTAAAAATGATTGCGTCACGTTCATCTCCCTGAACTGTTTCAAGATTCTTTATAAAGAAAGGCTCTTCCTTACCAGAATCAAAGAAAAACTCTTTTTCAGGAGTAACTTGACGGCGTTTAAAAAGCAAATTATCTATGAGATTTTGTTGAGACTGACTAAAAGCAACAACGCCTAAACTCCTATTAGGATATTTCTCAATGTTTTTATAAATTAAATCGACAACATATTCAGCTTCTTTTCGATTATTATGATATGAGCGATTAAATACTCCATTTACGTAGTAATAATCCACACCCATACCTTCTGAATTATCTTTAGCAGCGGGAAAACTTATAAGGCTACCGTTGTAAAAATTCTTGTTTGAAAATGCAATAAGCTGCTCGCTGCGACTACGATAATGCCAATTTAGTCTTAGCTGAGGCATAGTGCTAGAAGCAAAATCTAGTATAGAATCAAAGCTCCTAATATCGTCATAGTTATCTGTGTCATCATCATTATTAACAGATGTTGCGAAAAAGTTACTAGGTGGCATCTGCTTTGAATCGCCAACTATGATAGCTTGTTTAGCACGGCTAATTGCACCAACCGCATCCCATGGAAAGACCTGAGAAGCCTCATCGAATATTACAACATCAAACTTTAAATCTTTATAATTAAGAAATGTGCTCACACTTAAAGGAGACATCATAAAGCAAGGTTTAACTATTTGTACAGTATCTTTGGTTTCTGAAAGAAGTAAACGTATATTCTTTTTATTCCTTGATTTTTGGTTCTCATACAAAAGCTCACTTAATTGGCTCCCAGCAACAGCACATTCCTTTCCAGGACATGCATTTGCTAACTTTGCATGCAACTTTTTTCTATTAATATCAAATTCTTCTAAATCTTTCTCTATAAAATCTTTTATGAATCTATCCTGAGTTGCTCTATTAAATTGAGAAAGAATCGGACTTTTTAAAATTACAAAATCAATCCACTGTAAATAAAATTGCTTATTAAATGTAGGAACAATATTATCTTTACTCACATTATTCTTTATAAGTTCATGGATAAAAGGAATAAGCCCATTCTTCTCTAAACGAGCAAGAATGTCTCTAAAAGTACACCATTTTTGCAATATATCAGAAGACTCAATACACTTATGCAATCTAGATTGAACTTTAACAGCATCAATTGTATTAAAATCAACAATATTTTTATCAAAACATCCAGAAATGTAATCTATATTTTTGATGCTATTTTCATTCAAAATATTGTTAATTTGATGAGAATATTCCACAAAAATTTTGCTTTCAGACGCAAAGCTTGAATATCTTTCCAAGGATTCAAATGAGTATCCACTATCAAGCATATTTTTAAGAATTCTCATTTGATTGCTAACATAATTCCAATCAGTATCAATACCTTTATAAGCTGAACCAAGCAATGATTTTATAGAAGCTTCAGCGTCAGAATATTCACTAATAGATTTCTGATATTTAGCCAAAAGCCCCATTAAAAGAATTGATTCTTTATAATTAGGTTTTTTATTTACTTTCTTGCATGAACGTATATCGTAAATAATTTTTTTATATTCAGAATTAAAAATTCTAGATAATACACTTCTAAATTGTCTTAAATTATTGTAGTTATCTAAACCATCCAGATAATAAATATCCTCATTACAATCAGATAATTCCTGCATTAAAGCATGTATTTTATTGCTCATTGATTCTAGATTTTCTAGCGCATTGTAAGCAATATCAAAATTCTGTCTCTTTAATATAGATGGCGTAACTAATGCTGAATTAGCAACAAAGTCAAAGAACTTTCCCCAGAATAGAGCATCTTTTAAACTTTCACAACAAACACCATACTGTTCAGAAATCCTGTCCAACAATGGAATTAGGTCGTTCAAAGTATTTACAGCAGAAGAAATACTGCCCTTTAATCGTACTTCTTCGGCAATTGAATTATCTTGATTTATATACCCATACCAAGGATTCTTGCGATAGTCATAACCGATATAATATGAATAATCAACATAGCTTCTTAAAAGATCAGTAGACCTATTCAAGTATTCAGAACCTAATTTTGATATATCTTCAGTGGGGCATATAAATTCTGTCGCATAATCCCATTTTGCAAGTGACTCATATAAATCATATAAACTTTTATTTATTACGGGTTGCACCTCATGAAGATTACGTTCATAAGAATCTAATTTTTCTTTAACATTTTTCTTAGCTTTTATTTCTTCATCAAATTTAATATTACTTACAACATCCTTCTTAATATTGAGATTTCTGCATATATCTTCAATAACACTCTTTTTGTTGGCTTTATTTGAATGAAGCTGAAGACAAAAATCCGCAAGACCAACCTGCTTCATTTTGTTATAAACGACGTTTAAAGCAGCAAGTTTTTCTGAAACAAACAATACTTTCTTACCATCATTAAGACATTCAGCAATAATATTCGTAATTGTCTGACTCTTACCAGTTCCTGGAGGCCCCTGCAAAACAAAGCTTTTACCAGATTTAGCCATTTCTATAGCCTCTATTTGGCTAGAATCAGCATCTACAACGTTACATAAATCAATTATTGAATCGTAATCAGATTTATCAATATCTTCGCTATCTAAGTATGAATTACCAGAATCAACTACTTCGCCAAAAAGTTGACGAACAGTAGGGCTATTTAAAATATCATTTTTATTTTCCTTAAGATCCACATACATATTAATCTTTGCAAATGAAAATAGCCCAATTTTACACTCTTTACTTATTGTCCAGCCTAGTTTAGAAACCATGTTTTGTACATTTTCAAAATATTCTTCTAACGTGGTTTCACTATTATAATTCGGAAGAGTTATGCCATACTCGTTATCAAGTTTGTAAGAAAACGCTCTATTTACAATAACATCATTATCTAAAACAGATATTTTATATGACCGTCCAATCGACTCACTACTTAATTGAATAGGTATTAAAAGTATTGGTGCGTTGTAAATAGTATCAGCGTAATTAGCTTCTTTCCAATGAATTATCCCAAATGTAATGAACGCAACATTTACTCCAGTCTCTTCAATAATTTCCCTGGATTTTCTCATAATATTTCTTGCTGCTTCTAATGGCTTTCCAGATGAACTATATGCAAGAATTTGATTAGCTTTTATTTTGTTGGAATAATTATTCTTAAAATCAGTTTTTGATTCATATTTTTTTCTTGGGTTACCATCTGCATATTCTATCTCATTAAAATCATCCGTATTTAAATTATCTACATAATACTTGTCATTATGCTTTTTATTAAATTCTTCTTCTGGGTCAAATATTTTAAAGGAACCAGAATTTTCTGATGAAAACTTTTGAAAAATATCTTCACAGCTTGGAAGCAAAACATCTAATGTTGAAGTTTTAGTATCCTTAAAATTAACTAAGTTATTGCGATTCTTACCAGTATCCAACAGCTGCTCTGCCCACTGGTCAAATTTTTCAACTTCCATAATCGTAGACCTATTTACTCAAAACCTGCAAAAACAAATTACTCTAATTCTACCGCCATTAATAACTATAGAAGTGTAGCGTTTAATAAATCCCAAAACTAGTTTATATTTGAAAGCCGCTTCCAGCCACTCCACACCGCAGTGAGTATATAAATACCCTGCTCAGTAAAAGCATATGGAAGCGACCTGCTTTTAGAACTAATATTTGCGGTCAAAAAATTTGATTGCAAATATTCCAACTCGGATTTGCTTAGCTGAAACATAAAATCATTATCAAATTTTTCTATGTTATTTTTTACCTGCTCGTTGAATCTTGCTGTAGTGTACCCATGAATCACAAACAAAATTACAAAAATCAAGCACAAGCCGTATAACATCTAACAACTAGCAGAAAACTAGCATGCATCAGCGCATAAACGTCATTTTATAAGATTTCATAGATAAGAAGCAACAAACTCGGATTATGATACAAATACACTACGCAAACACACAAAACCGTAGTGCGATTGTACTGAATTTTGGCGTTTTTTAATACAAACGCACTACAAGGCAGGTCATCGTTCGCGCAGGTTAGCTGCGCTCACGTCTTCGCCGCACGTAAAGTCCACTGGACTTTACGTTTGAGCGGCTCAGCGAATCGAGGTGATTTCTCACGCATTATGCAGCTCGAAATCGTCGATTCGCGCTACGCTCTAAGCGAAAAGGCAGGTCGTCGCGCAGCTAGCGAATCGATGCAAGAGAATCAAGGCGAGCGCGGAAAGACGGCCAATCAGTGCGCATTGCCGTAAGCAGCTTTAGCTTTGGCACATCGTCAATCGGCACCCACTTGATTTCCATACTCTCGTCGTCATGCGCGCACGGATTCACACAATGCCTTGGCTTTTCAAACGCAAAAACCGTTGTATAACGCCAATTTCCGTGACTTTCGCAATACGCTCCAACAACATCAATATCTTGAGATGTTATGTTCGCTTCTTCAAACGACTCGCGCAACGCGCCCTCAATCGCAGTTTCGCCATCAGATATTGCGCCGCCAGGAATCCCCCACGTGCCGCCTTCCGCGCTCCAAAGCGCGCGATGTTGCATAACAACGTGAGTCACGCGCCCAGTTGCCTCATCTCGCCTAGCGAGCAACACACCAGCCGCGCCATTATGCCCCCAATGCTTGCGTCCGCAATCGCACATAACCCATCCATCTCCAGGCTGATGCACGTTTTCTTTAGGCACTTGCGCGGAAGCGGGATCGTCCTTAATCGCCTCGCTCTCCAGCTTGCGACTATTCCACAAATCTGGCCAAGCATACCCAAGATCACAAACCATCTGCCTTAGCAGCGGCAAGCTGATTCCAAGAACACCATGCGGATCTCCCTGAATTCCCTCAATAAACGCACCACCAAAGCCTTCTAGCGTAAAGGATCCTGCAACTTCCAGCGGCTCGCCAGTTTCTACGTACGCGCGGATCTCCTCATCGCTCATATGTGCAAAAGTCACGCTTGCGCGGCTCACCTTGCACACGGTTTTGCCACTTTTTGCGTCGATTAAGCAATGGCCAGTAAACAATTCTCCAGTTTTTCCGCTCATTTGCTTGATTCGCGCGGCAGCCACTTCGGGAGTATGCGGCTTTCCGTAGCATTCGCCGTCTAGCAAAAACATGGAGTCGCAGCCAACAATAAGCACGCTATTGGAATCAGCGGAAGACTTATTCACGTGCGCAAAATCATGAATATCAAAAGTCTTAGTAGGCACTTTTACGCCCGAAAAATCGCGAGTTTGCGCGGTATCTACGTTATGCGTTACGTCTGATTGCGAATCACTTGCTAAAGCGCTACTAGCAGTTTCAGAAGATTCAGATTCAGAAGATTCAGCAGCCTCAGCCTCCAGCGGATACCCCACAACCAAATCGCCACTAGCCGAAGCAGCTGTATTTGCCACAAGCTTCCACGACTCATACACTGCAAAAGCCTTTGCTTGCGCCAAAATCGAAACGCGCTCCTCGGCGCTCATCTGCTCCACGCTAACACCTTGCGCATTTGCAGCATTACGCAAAGCCGCTGGCTCATCTACCTCACTCACGTGAATCACAGGAATCACGCCTGCAGCAGCCAGCACAGCTCTTCTTGCAGGAGACTGAGAAGCCAAAATCAACGAAACTTTCATATTCCCTCTTTTTGCGATTTCACTTGCGATTTCACTCATAACTTCACTTACATCTTCACACAAATTATTCGCGAGTTATTGCAACGCCAATAGAATCAACATGCACGTGCAAAACTTTCCAATCGCAGCCACTCAAAAGCGGTTCTGCAATTTTTTCTATTTTTCTAGCTACAATTTCCGCACTTTCTATTTCCGCACTTTCTATTTTTCCGCTTATATTAGTGGCGTTATTTGCCTCTACGGAAGCTTCCGACTTTTCCTCGTAGAACACCGCTGCGCAAGATCCAGCTCCCGAGATTGCAGCCGCAAACCCCTTGTCTCGCAAAGCTTTTACCAAATCCCAAGTTGGTTGCATAAGACTTGCTCGGTATGGCTGGTGAATAGCGTCTTGAGTAGCCGTAAAAAGCAAATCGTTTCTGGAAAGAGTTGTTTTTGCGCAAGAATCGCCAGAATCCGCAGAATCGCAAGAATCAGCAAATGCGCTAAAATCACCAAAATCACCAAACGCAATCGGCAATAAGCAAGCGCGCGAAACGTTAAACACAGCATCTGCATATGGCACTTTTTCTGGAAGAGCTTGACGAGCCATTTGCGTTGAAAGAGTAAAGTTCGGCACAAAAATCGTTGCGCGAATCTTCTTAGAAACGCTGTATCGAACAGTGTGGAACTCATTGCCATTCTTCCAACTGGTTGTTAATCCGCCAAAAACTGCTGGAGCAACATTATCTGGGTGACCTTCAATCGCAGCTGCAAGCTCAAAAATCGCCTGCTTGTTAAGATTCCCATTATGCGCAAAAGCCCAAGCTGCAGCCACGCCCGAAACAATCGCACTGGCGGAAGACCCCATTCCGCGCGCTTGAGGAATGCGATTATGCGCTTCTAGAGTAAATCGCAAACGCGGCAAGCCAAACGCTTCGCACGCTTTGCGAAACGCGCGAACAACAAGATGCGTCTCGTCTTTTGGCAACGTATCTTCGCCTTCGCCATGAATAATCACGCGCACATCTTGCGAATCGTCTTGCGAATCATCAAGCGAATCATCAAGCGTAAAAACTAGCGAATCCGCATAGTCAAGCGCAATTCCTGCAACGTCAAATCCCGACCCAAGATTTGCGCTGGTTGCTGGCACGCAAACTGACACACTGTTGCATACTGGTTTCATTTCGCACCTTTTCCACTCGAGCAGCCTATCAAATTACTAAATTATTCAATTACTCGATTACTCAATAATTCGCAATGCAAGAGGCTTTGCACACACAACATCCACTTTTTGCAAATCGGCAAGAACCGCTTGCAAATCCGCCTCTGTGCAATCTTTTACAAGCACGCGCAAATCGCCAGGGCCGCTGATTCCGCAAGCTGGGCAATCGCCTTCGCCATCGTATTGAGTTTGGCAAAGCATAGGCAATCGTTCCGCGTTTACACCGTGCTCCTCAAACACATCCATCACTTCGCCGCAAAGCGCAAGCGAAGTATCTTCCATGCTGCATCGCACAACAAAATCCGCACGAATCGAGCGCGTAGAAGCCAAAGACTTAGCGTTATACATTGGCACGCTAGCATCGTTGCAGCCGCGCGCTATGTTTCTAGCAGCTCCAACAATATCTCCAACAACCGCGCTTGCTGTTGGAGCGCCACCAGCGCCGCGGCCGTAAAACATAAGATCATCCGCCGCTTGTGCTTTAACAAAAACGGCGTTAAAGCTGCCATGAACGGAAGCCAGCGGATGCTCTTTGCTAACCAACGCTGGGTAAACACTTGCGCTCACTGCGCCACTCGAATCGCAAGCAACCGCCGCAAGCAGCTTAATCACGCGATTTTGCGCACTTGCTGCCGCAATATCTTCAGCCGTAATCGCGCTAATTCCTTCAACGCTAACGTCATCAATGCTTATTGGCATCTGGAATGCGAGCGTTGCCAAAATCGCAGCCTTGTTTGCTGCATCAAATCCTTCAACGTCTCCTGTAGGATCCGCCTCCGCGTATCCCTTTTCTTGAGCTGCGCGCAAAGCCGAATCAAAATCAAGGCCGCGCACCGTCATTTCGTCAAGAATGTAGTTTGTAGTTCCGTTTACGATTCCAAAAATTTGCGTGATTTTGTCGCCTACAAGCGACTCTCTAAGTGGACGCAAAATCGGGATTGCGCCTGCAACAGACGCCTCAAAGCTTAAATCGGCTCCGTTTTTTTGCGCGCACTCGTAGAGTTCTGGGCCAAACTTTGCAAGCAACGCTTTGTTCGCTGTTACAACCGACTTTCCGCATTCTAGCGCGGTTTTTACAAATGTGTGCGCTGGCTCCAAGCCGCCAATTAGCTCAACGATTATGTCTATATCTTCGCGTTTACAAATCGCTCCTGCATCTGCGCTTAAAAGATCTTTGGCAATCCATGGCGCGTCCACATCTTCTGGATGCAAGCACGCGACTGCAGCAAGCTCTAGAGGAGCGCCGATTCTTGCCGATAAGTCAGCGTTTTCTTCTACTATTAGACGCGCTGTTTGCGATCCTACTGTTCCAGCGCCTAAAAGACCCACGCGAATTGGATCTGCGGCAAAGCAATCGTCATTTGCACATTGAGCGCTTTCTAAATTGTTTTTGTCTAACATAGACGCCTCCTAACTTAAATCAATATTCAATTAAATAAATTCAGCTTGCACAAACAGATTCAGACTACGCAAACAGACTACGCAAACAGCTTAAACACCCTACACAAACAGCTTATAGATTCACCCTACACAAACAGCATAAGCAGATTTAGCAAAACGGACGCAATCAAGAATCCCATAACGCCAACAGTTCCATAAAGTGCTTTTGTTCCAGCAGTGCCACGAATCTCTAGCGGCGAATCGTAGAATTCAAGATACCTCTTGCGGCGAGCAAGTAGCACAATTCCAAACACAAACATAACAATCATAAACATTGCGTAAAGGCCTATAAACATAAACCCTGGAGCCAAATCCGCAATCTCTTGAGTGTTCAAATTTTCAACCTTAATAAGATCTCCATTTGAATCCATCATGTTGTTTGAAATCCACATTGCTATAACGCTGCCTTGGAAGTTTACAATCATATGCAAAAACACGCTGTATCTAAGCTGCGATGTACGAACGTACATGTATCCAAACACAAGACCAAGCCCAAAAGCGTAGAAGAATTGGAACATATTCATGTGGAAAAGCGCAAACGCCAATGCAGAGAACACAATCGCACGCTTTTCGCCATACACGCGCAACCTGTCTATAATTTGCTTTCTAAACAGCCACTCTTCCACAACTGGAGCTAAAAATACCACAAAAAGCAGCGTTTCCCACACGTTTCCGCCTGCTACAATATCTGCAATCCTGTTCTCGGCTTTTCCGCCAGAAATAAGCGCGGAAGCAACAAGCCCAATGTAACTTCCTGCATACATTATTGGCACGCTAACAGCAAAGAATCCGCCAAATTGGCGCAAAGACATAGTAAACTTGCGAGTTTCTACCGCTGGTGTACGCCTTAGAACAAGCATTGCAAGAGGCAACGCTATTAGGTATTGCGCAACATCCGAAGAAACAAATGAGCTTAGCGAAGGTGTTAAAACGCCTTTTGGAACAAACATGCTAATCAATTCGCCAATTAAAAGCGTTGCAAGAATCCACGTAAATAGGAACACGCACAGCGACACTCCTACAGATCCTTGACGCTTGCGCGCAATCGTATACGCGTCTGGATGCTGCTTGTTTGCAAGCTTACGCTGTTTACGCATTTTTACCTCCGACTAGTCTAAAATAACGCCTTCAATAAGCTTTGTGATTAAATCGCTGTAGCTTATTCCCGTTGCTTCCCAAGCTTTTGGATACATGGAAATTGGCGTAAATCCAGGCATTGTGTTGATCTCGTTAAGGATTACGCGACCGTCTTTAGTCACAAAAGAATCCACGCGACTTAGTCCTCTGCCGTCTGCCGCCTTAAATGCTGCGAGCGCCGTTTTGCGAACGCGTTGCAAAGTCTCTTCTGGCAAATCTGCTGGAACTTCAACGTGCGAAGCTGCAGAATCCATATATTTGCTGTCAAAATCGTAGAACTGGTCTTCGCCAGCCTGGCGCTTGTCGAGCACAACCTCTCCAGGCCAGCTGGCTTTTGGCTCTTCACCATCGCGTGCCGCAAGAACAGCGCACTCAATCTCGCGCGCATCAATTCCCTGCTCTACTAGCACTCGCCAATCGTGCTTTGAGGCCTCATAAACGGCATCTGCTAAGGCCTTAGCATCGCGCGTTTCTATTTTTGTAACTCCAAAACTAGACCCTGCACGGCTTGGCTTTACAAAAAGCGGATACTCTAGTTTTGCTTCTTCAACTTGCTCAAGAATTTCGTTTGCATACGCGCCGAAGCGATTTGCCGCGTCGCTTGCAAACGTGCGCGCGTCCAGTGCGATTCCAGGAGCCACAGCAATTCCCGCCGCCTTAAAAAGCTGCTTTGCGTAGTATTTATCCATGCACGCAGCTGAGGCTAAAACTCCGCAACCAACGTACGGAACTTGCATCATTTCTAGCAAGCCTTGCAAAGTGCCATCTTCACCGTTTGGTCCGTGAAGAACTGGGAAAACAGCGTCAATATGACCTAAGCTTGCAAGCGTGCCATCCGCCTCTCGCACCAAAAATCCGTCGGCGCCCTTTGCTGGGTCTAGCACAACATCGCGCGTTTCTGCGGTTTTTGTGATTACTGGCAGCTCGCCTTGCTCCATGTGGAAGTTTCGCGGATCTTCGCCGCCAACAATCCACTCGCCTTGCTTTGTGATTGCAATGCGCACGATTTCAAATCGACTTTCGTCTACAGCACTGAGCACTCCAGCAGCCGATATGCAAGAAATCGAATGTTCGTCCGCTTTACCGCCGTACAAGAACACTACACGCTTTTTCGTCATTTTTTTCCTTTTATATTTTGAATTATTTTAGTTATTTTGAATTATTTTAGTTATCTTAGTTATTTTTGATTATTATTTTTGCTTGCGATTTACACGCTTATACGCTTGCGACTTACGCATAGCTTTCGTGCTTCACTACTCTTCGCAAACATCGTTATCAAAAAGCATTGCAAGCATCTCTTGGCAAGAGATTCCTTCTTCCAGCACGCGAGCCATTGCGCTTGCAAGCGGAGTTGCAACTCCCAAACGCTTGCCCATTGCTACAACCGCGCTAGTAGTTGGAACGCCTTCCGCAACGCCATTACTCACAGCAGTTGCTTCTTCAACGCTCATGCCTTTTCCAAGATTTGATCCAAAAGTGTAGTTGCGGCTTAGAGGAGATCCGCAAGTTGCCACTAAATCGCCAAAGCCTGCAAGTCCTGCAAAAGTGCGAGAATCCGCGCCTTCCGCAACGCCCAATGCCGTCAACTCTGCAAGACCGCGCGTTTCAATCATAGCAGCCGTGTTTTCGCCGTAACCTGCTCCTCGAGCCATGCCAACTGCAAGCGCAACCACGTTTTTAAGCGATCCACACATCTCTACGCCAATCACATCTGTTGAAACAAACGCCTTAAAGTAGCTGTTTGAGCAAGCTTTTGCAACCACTTCGGCATTTGCGCGATTCTCGCACGCAACAACCGCCGCCGCATGCTGCCTTAGTGCCACTTCTTTGCTTAAGTTTGGCCCAGATAGCGCTGCAAAACGGTTGCGCGGTAAGTTCAAGGCCTCGCACACAACTTCGTCCATGCGCTTGCCTGTAGATCGCTCAATGCCTTTCATAAGCGAAACAACAATCGCATTTTGCGGAATCTTGCCAACAAATTCTTCGAGTGCAACGCGCGCAAACTGTGCTGCAATCGCAACTACTACAATGTCTGCGTTTGCTACAGCTTCTGCGCGATCCCCCGTAGCTGTAATGTTTTCTGGCAAACGCTCTACGATTGGCAGCCTAACTTCGTTGCGGTGATTGCTACGAATGCCTTCAACAATTTGCGGCTCTATAGCCCACATTGTCACTTGATTTCCCGCGTCTGCAAGCACCTGCCCAAACGCCGTACCCCAAGCTCCAGCACCCAACACCGTAACGTTCATGTTTACGCCTAGCCTTTCGATTTATGAGTTTGTAAACTACTTTGGTCGTAAGCCATTTGTAGCGATTTACAACTAGTCAAGTTATAGTCAACTTAGTCAACTCGTAGCAAACTTAGTTAATTTGTAGTCAACTTAGTCAACTTTTAATCACACTATTACATAATTCTACACAGTGCGCTTTACGGGCATTTTGTGAAGACTTTATTAGTGATTTATTAGTGATTTATTAGTGATTTGCTTACGATTTTCTAACAACTTATCACTGATTTATCAACGATTTGCTAACGACTTATCAACGACTTATCGCTTATCGAATCACAAATTTACAATCGCTATTCTTTAACTCTTTTCATAAGCTTGTAATCGAAGTATCCAGCTGGCGATTTTTCGCCGCGAATCTCTTCCATAATTTCCGTCATGCGCACGCGTACGCGACGAGCCAGCTCTGCAGCAGACTCCATAGGCGGCAAATCGCCCCAATGCTCCATATCTTCAAGAAGATCCGAATAATCAAGACGCGCATCGTAGCACATTACAACGTTTTTCTTTGGCCACGGCCACCAATGATTAATGCTTGCAGCACCCCACGTAACAGCGCAAAATAGCGGAATTTGATGCCCAAGTCTGCGCGATGCTTCGAGCGCAATAATGCCGATTCCTGGCTTCATGCTCATAGGCCATTTTTGAGGGTCGCGCGTAACTGTTCCTTCTGGCCATACGCTAAGCGGCCTGCCATTTGTTAGGATTTTAATCGATTCTTCTTCGATTTCGCGCGCTTTTCCGCTTCTGCGCGGAACTGGTTGCATGCCAACAAGCTGGAACCATTTTCCCATGATTGGCCAATTCGCAAGCTCTGCTTTTGCCATGTATCGCGGACGGCGGCCCTGGTGGAATAGAGAAGTCATTGGCACAAAAACGTCGAACATTGTAACGTGCGTGCAAGCGGTTATAAACACGCCTTCTTCTGGCACATTCTCTAATCCCCATGCGCGCACTTTGCAACGAGATCTAAGCACGCGAGATGTTCCTTCAAGCAATCGTTCGGTTGCCTTTGGATTTTGCGCGTTGATTTCTGCCGTATTTGGCGTCCGCGCGCCCGTTGGGTAGTAATAAGTAGGGTCAACTAACTTGTGTGCGCGCGCTAAGCGTTCTACTTGCTCATCGCTGAGCGGCTTAACTGCGCTTCTAGGCGAAGGTTTTCCTTTAGATACCATACGTCTATTGTGCCGCAAACTATAAACCGCAAAATCTTCCATAAGCACACTACATGATTACGCCAGGTGCTGTAGAGATTCGAGATTTTTCGCAGCGGATGAAGCGAACCTCAGCATCTTTGATGGTGATTCGCTGAAGCAGCAAGAAAAATCGAGAATCTCGGTGATAAAAGCCACGCAAAAGTCCTAGATATCCAGAAGGTTTGATGTATTTCTCTACGAGCAATAAATAGCGCCGTACTAAAACCTAAAACCTTAGAATATTAACGTTCATAAACCATCCGTAAAAGTGCGCGTCACTTGCGAGGAGAGAAATACTCAAACCTCGCGCAACAGCAAATAGAGAAAATCGCTCGCGCGGATTAGCCGCGCTCACGTCTTCGCCGCGCAGAAGCAATGCTTCTGCCTTGAGCGGCTCAGCGCTTTGAAGGAGCTTGAAATGCATTATGCAATTTCAAGCTCAGTCAAATCGTGCAACAACTGATCGTAGTTTTGGCACAATCCTCGCTACCAACCCGTGTTTAGGCGAGCACACCCACGCTAGAACAAACATAAAAGTCGCAACCAAAACGATTGTTCCGCCAGTGGCAGTGTCTAAACTCCAAGACAAGTACATTCCAAGAATCGAAGAAGCGCACCCAATAGCAGGCGCTAAAATCATCATCTTTCCAAGTCGGTCAGTAAGCAATCGCGCAGTCGCCGCAGGCGTAATCAAAAGCGCTAAAACAAGCACGTTTCCAATTATTTGCACAGATACCACTACAGCAATCGCAACTAAAACGTATAGCATTCCATCCAACCACGCTACTGGCAACCCCATTGCGCGGCTTGTTTCGCGGTCCATCGAAACGCATACTAGCTCTTTGTGGAACATCATTAAAAGCGTTACGATTATTAGCCCTGTTATTGCTACTACAGCAATGTCGGAGTCTGGGATTCCTGTAATGGAGCCAAATAGGAACGATTCCAGGGATCCTGCATAGCCCGAAGCTTTTGATATTACTACGATTCCAAGCGCAAAGGCAGACACAAAAAATACGCCTATAAACGAGTCTTCGCGAAGCCTGCGATTTTGGCTAAATATTGATACGATTAGCGCGGTTGCAACTCCTGCTAGCGCGCCGCCAAATAGCAAGTTTCCTTGCAAAACAAACGCGATTGCGAGTCCTGGGAACACGGAGTGCGCTACTGCGTCTCCAATAAACGCCATTCCGCGCAGCACTACGTAGCATCCTACAACTCCGCATATTACGCTAGAAAGGCACGCCACTATAAGCGCTTTTAGTAAGAACCAAAGGTCTGGGTTTGTAAGGTCTTGTATAAAGTCGATTGGAGATAGCATTATTTTTCTGCCCCGCTTTCATGCGCCATAACGCGCTCTACAGCTTTGATTAGTGGATTTTGCGCATCCACATGGAATGTTTGCACCCATTGATTTGCGTTTAACGATTCTGGAGCGCCGTCTCCTACTATGCTTCCGTCAAAAAGCATGATTCTAGAACACGAGTTTATAGATCCGATTATGTCGTGCGAGCTCATCAAAATCGCTTCTCCCGACTTTGCTAAATCCAAAAAAAGACTTGTGAGCAGCTCTTGAGTAGGCATGTCTAAGCCTGTAAATGGCTCATCTAAAAGAAGCAATCGCGGCTGCCCAGCAAGAGCACGCGCAACAAGTACGCGCTGCCTTTGACCGCCCGAAAGCTCGCCGATTGTGCGATCCCTAAAATCCGCCATTCCTGTGCGCTCAAGAGAAGCGAGTGCTATCTCGTAGTCCTCTGTTTTTGCACGACGAACGTAGCCAATATGACGAATGCGGCCCATCATTACTACGTCTAGTACAGAAAGTGGGAAATCCCACGCAATATCGTGGCGTTGTGGCACGTAACCAACGTTGTTTACTCGCGAATTAATCAAAGATTCATCGCTTTTACTAGCGTGCACTTCGAGTTTTCCAGAATGTGGTATTAGCCCCATAATCGCGCGGAAAAGCGTTGTTTTTCCAGCTCCATTTGCGCCAAGAAGCCCAACAAATTCGCCACTTTTAATCGTAAACGAAACGTCTTTTACAACAGTGCGGCTGCCGTAACTTACGCTTAAGTTTTGTGCGTTTATAACAGTATTCGCGTTCATACTTGCGTCCATATTCGCGTCCATATTTCCCTCATCAATCCTCATCGCTTAAATCTCACTTAAATTCAACATAAATCCACCATCAATCTCACTTCAAACACTTTGCCAAAGAATCCGCATTCGCTCGCATCATATCCGCATAAGTTCGCACTTTAGAATCGAAAGCGTCTCCATAAATCGGGCAAACTTTTACGTGCGCTTGCGCCGCAAGCTCTTTAAGCACAGACGAACGCGAGATCAAATTTGGCTCCAAAAACACAGCGGGAATCTCTAAATCGCGCAAAATCTGCTGCAATCTACGCCTATCTTGCACGCTCGGCTCGCTCGAAGGATTAATCGTTACAAATCCTGCAATATTCACGCCGTAAGCTTTACCCAAGTATGCAAAAGCGTCGTGCGTTGTAACTAAATTGCGCTTCTCTTTTGGTATTGACGCAACTTTTTTGCGCATATACGCGTCTACATCTAGAAGCTTGTTAATGTATCGGTCCGCATTTTCGCGATATTTACGAGCATTTTTAGCGTCCACTTCGCAAAGGCGATCTGCGATTGTGCGCACGTATGCTATGCCATTTTTTACGGATTGCCACAAATGCGGGTCAATGTCTCCGTGAACATGCTTTCCTAAAACTGCTTGCGGCAGCTGATAAATCTTCTGCCTTGCAGCTCCCAAAAACCTGTATCCTTGCTCGGCTGGTATCTCTTTTAGTGCGTTAGTTGGAACTTCTACAACCACATCGCGCGGCTTGTAATACACGCGTTTTGGCGCAGCGGAGCGCTTTTCTTGCAAAGTATCTACGCGGTACACAAATCCGCGTTTTGCTAAGTCGTAAGCTAAATCTGCATGACCTTTGTTTAGCACTACGCTAGCTCCACGTTTTTTGGCTATTTTTTGCGCGTTTATGCCTACAGCAAATCGCATTTTGGTGTTTCCAAGGCTAGAAACTACCTCGTTTTGCGCGTTTAGCATATCGGCGTGCAAGTCAAGAGTGTATTCGCCTGGCTTGCTAAACGCCCAGCTTAAATGCGTGTGCGCGTCTGCTGGCAAGTCTACATGGTCGTTTGCGCTTATGCCGTTTGCGCTGTTAAAGTATGTTTCTACGCTTCCAAAAGTGCCAGTCAAATATGCAAATAGCGCGCCAGGCCCCTTTACTTTTGTTGCTGTTAAGCGTATTCTGTCGGAGCGCTTCATGTTGTATGCGTTAGGCTTTATTACAGTCGCGCGACCTTCTTTTGTTGCCGTAGATGGCGCATTCGATTGCAAAGATTGACCCGACTTTTCTAGTTGGCTATCTTGTTTTGAATTTGTTTTTGTTTTATTGAGATTGTTTAGCGAAGCTAACTCACCAGCCGCCGCCGAGGGCGATTCTTCCGCACGCTTTTGCGTATTTGCACTTGTAGCGCCTTGCGCGCTATGCGCTTCCTCGCTCGGTTGCGCAGCCATGCGTTCTGTAGCAAGCCCTAGCCAAATCGTGTCTAAAGACACGTCTTCTATCATCGGAATAATATCCGCCGCGTGCTTAACGCTTTCTTCCGCAAGTTGCACATTTGGCACGCCTTTTCGCAAATTAGCGTCCAAAGCTGTAATTACGCCGTGTTCTTCAAGCATCATGTAATTGCTAAAAGCAACATCCGCGTACACAACGTCTCTAATTGAGCGCAAACGCGGCTCGTACGAATGCGGATCCGCGTTATCTGGCACAATCGCGCTCACATTTGCCGCGTCTCCTGCCACATTCGCAACCATATCTCGCAAAACGCCTGTAGTTGTAACTACATTAATGCGACCATCGCGATGTACTGCACGATTCCCATTAGCACTACCACAAGCAGAAAGCGGCAAAATAAGCGCAACGGCTGCAATTGCAGCAAGCGAAGAGAACAAAGTTTGCTTTACTTTTTTGGGCTTACGAATCACCCTTACACACTCCTACTACTAATAGCGCAACAACCAGTTGAAGCTAACAAGTCCACGCTTGTGTAGATACCAAATTCCTGCACCCAAAACGCCAAGCACAGCAATAATTCCACCAGCAAGAAGCGAATAAGCAAGTAAAGGATTTCGCTTAAATAATCCTGTTACACCTTTTGCTTCAGACTTCACAACATCGTCATTATCGTTCAACTTCTGTCGGTACAAACTTTTAGCAAGTCTCTTGTTACTAATTTTTGAAACAAGACCTTTATGCTTTTTAGCTTTTCTTGGCAATTGTTTTCCAGAGTGTGAATTATTTGATCCAAAACCACGACCACCAACAAAAGAATTTCCACCACCAACGGCACCTATTCCATGGCCGCCATTATTTCCGCCGGAACGAGGCAAATTAGCAGGTTTTGGTGGATTATAAGGTGCAGAAGGATCAACCTTTTTGCCTTGTGTATCCTTTCTTTCATTACCTTCGCCGCCGTCAGCATACCCCATTGGTGTTTCTTGTGGATCTACACCGACAGCAACATGAATATTGCGAGTTACTGTAGAATTCCCGTCAGAAGCTTGGAATTGCAATGTGTAATATCCCGGTTCGTCGAAATCCCAATTCGCATGAGCATGCGTATTTGCAGGTATCGTATAATCTGTTGCTCCTTGAGTGGAGAAAATCTCTTGATCTCCACCGCCCAAGCCGCCAAACATCCAGACACGTACATTTCCAGGACCTTCAACTCCTGTTAGGCTCAATTGAGTTGGCTTATGCGGATTCATAGACTGATTATTCCAACCCATCCATGGCACACCATCAATTTGTGTTTGCGGTATACGATACACGCCGTTAGTTTTACCAGCATCACCAACTGCGAATACAACTGTATCCGGGTCTCTAAAGACGTGGCTTCCTGTCACATCTTCTTGCACAGCCATATCAACTTTATTTGAATCGCCAGTATATACAGCAATATCAACGTGACCATGATCTATAACAAGTTTGTCGCCCTTGATGTCTTTGAACTTTGTCACAGCAGATTGCTGACTTTGAGAAACTTGCTTTCCGTTTTTAGCGTTATGTTCCCCATTAATAAGACCACCATTATTACTTCCAAAAAGTCCTTGTTGCTGCATTTTTGCTCCAGGCCATGGAGTCACATACACAGTGTTGTTGTTACCGTTAATGAAGAAAGATCCGTTACTTTGTTGCACATTAATGCTGTGATCCTCACTTTGAGAATCATCATTATCATCTGAATCTTCTTCGCCATCTTCGCCACCGTCAAAAGATGCGCCATCATAATCAGCAAAATCCCCAGCTGTTACATCATGATTAGTGACGTGGAATGTATAGACTTGCTCAGAACTTTGCTCCTCGTCACCAACGGTAGTAGTAGCCTTCATTTTTAGCTTGTACACACCAGGACGGTTAAAAGACCAATACATGTGCGAATGCTTTCCACTACCACCATCATCAGTAATGTCAACATCTTTCGGCCAGTTTTCAGCAGAGCCGAGCATTTTCTCATAATCGTCACCGCTGCGACTGTACATAAAAACTTCGCCGTTGTGGGGTGCTTCGATACCAGTTAATGACAGTTTGACTGTTGGATTAATTTTTGTAGAACCAGCTCCCTCATATAACGGTCTAGTATCTAAACCAGGCCATAATGCACCAGTATTTCCAGCTCCAGATTGATCAAAGAACCAGACTACACCTTCGCGAGTTGTTGCGTAGATTTCTTTTATTATCGGATCGTTCTCATCTTTGGAAAACTGCATGATATTTTTAGAGCCGACTTCAAAAATAAGTCGATTCGTATCATACCGAGTGCCATTATGATCTTCACTTTCAAACGCATCGCCCAAGGTACCTAATACCATGCGCTTGCTTGTAGCATCAAAGAAAGTTGCAAAAACGTCAGTATGACCTTTATACGCGTGGCATATTGTAGCTTTACTATCAGCCGCAGGTTGCGAAGCAGTTTTATCTAAGCGAGCAGCGGCACACGCCTCACAATTAGCTTTCTTTATTTCGGCAAAATCTTTAGAAGATTTCTTTCCGCTTACAACAGTTGCGTCACTACCATTGTCAGCAAAAGCCGTGGGAGTTCCCATCATCATGCCACACAAGCACACGCCCACCAACAAAGCGCGAGATAATTTCTTTATACTATTACGAACCATTTTCGTCACACCATTATTTCCACTGAGTACCATCAGATTGCATATTGTCTGATTGAGAATATTGAGAATTATTAATTGGTGACATCACTGTCGTTTCTTGATCACGCACTAGATTTGACAAAGTACTGTCGCCATTTGCATTATTCACAAAATTTGCATTATTTGCATACTGTTGATTAGCTTGTGCAGAAACTTGCTTAGCAAGCGCAAGATTTCGTGCTTTCTTGCTTTTAACTACAGCTATTAGTACAAAAATCACAATAATTACGGCAATAATAGCCACGAAAATACCTACGATTTGAAGAACTAAAGCTGTATCGTCACTTTTTTCAGATACTTTGTGAGAATGCTTATGCTTGTTGTGAAGGAGTTCGTGATGATGATTAGCTTCATCTTTTTCGGATTCATCGTTATCTTCTTCATCTTGACCCTCTTCATCGCCCTCGTTGCCACTTGCTCCAGCAGCACTCGCACCTAAAGCAGCATTAGGATCGGTATTATCTCCAACCGCAAAATTAAGAACACGCGTATCGCTTACTGCGCGTCCATTTTTAAGCTTTCCTGAAAAAGTAAGCTTCACATGATAAATTCCAGGCTTAGAAAACACCCAATTCACGTGAGTATGAGCGTTGGCTTCAATCCAGCTGTTTTGCGGATATCCTTTAGTACTATCCCAAAGTTGCTGTGGATTGTTGTTGCCATTTTCTAAGTAAACATGCAGTTTACCCGGGCCGCTTACTCCTTCAAGAGAAAGGTTTGCACCGCGATCGAGCTCGTTAAGCACGCCACCTTCCTGCGTATTCCAACCAAGCCACGGCACATCAGGATTTTGAGTTTGTGGAATTACGTAAAGCTTGGTTCCAGGCTTTTCGCCAATAAAACTGTAGGCAGCATCATCAGGCATAGGAATTATTGAATTGCTACCTAATTTAAATACCACATTTTCTGGGTCTCGCCACACTGGTTCGTCACCAGTATCATCGCGAATCTTCAATTTCCATTTGCCGTCGATTAGCGTTGGTCCAAAATCAGCATGACCTGCTTGAATCATAACTGGCTGATTGCCTTCATTAGCATAAGCAGTTTCCTGCATTGGATTTGGTACACATAAAGATGCAACCAAAGTTACTAAAGAAAATATGAGTGCAAGCAACGCAGTAGAATATACATGCTTTCGTTTTACTTGCAATGTTTCATTTTGTTTGTAATTCATTATTTAAACTTTCTAGTAATAATACGAATATTATTTACAACAATTTCAATTTAGAACGTATCAATGCTCCGCATGCGCCAGTTATTGTGCATAAGCCGACGCTCGCACCTGAAGCTGCAACCGCAACCCACTTAGTCGAGGAACCATCACCTTTTGTATCATCTGAATCATCTTCATACGCTTCATCAGATTCTTCGTTGTATTGCCTTGCACCTTGCAAAGCATGACGTTCAGTATTCTTAACAAAATCAGAGTTATTGACAGAACTATTTTTAGACTTATTGCCAGAATTATTATCTGTTCTTACGAAATTACGAATAGTCTGTCCACTTTTCTTAGAGCTCTTGTTCTTAGTATGAGTTCCGCTTGAATTTTCTGTTCTTGTAAAAGAACTAGAATCAGAACTAGCACCACTTTGCGTATTATTTTTAGAATTATTCTTACGATTAGTGCGGTTAATCTTATTGCGATTCTTCTTTGTGCGCTTGAATTTTCTGTTGGATTTCTTAAAGAAATTAGATTCGAATTGGAATCCACCATTAGAACTAGATCCAAATAGTCCCGAATTTGCAGTGCCGCCGAATACACCTTTCAAAAAGTTCTTTCCACCAACAAAATGCTTAGTCTTATTTTTGCGCTTATTATGACGCTTCTCATGGTGCTTTTTCCCGTGAGGGTTCTCATCATCTTCAGAATCAGAACCGCTTTGATTATCATCGCCATCATTGTTATGAGAGTGAGGAACGCCCTTCATCTCAATAACATAATCGCAAAACTCATCAAACATTTTATTGCGGTAAAGTTCACCGTTCTTTAAAACTAAGGAAGGACGAATCGTTGCACCTTGCATTGACGCATCAAGTTTTAGCTCCAACTTGCTGCTTGCAGCACCCGGAATGCGCTTAAATTCGCTTTCTCCTTCCTTTTTCATCAACCAAACATAATCTTTGACAATGGAAGTTACTGGACTTGTCGGATCGTCAATTGGCGCACCGGTAACACCGTCGGTTGCAACATGAGGGTTAAGCAATAATGTTTTCGCGTGTAAAGTATCCCCTGGTTTGAAACGCTTATAAGGAGCAATTGCTTTTACTACAGGATGTCCGTCGGCACCGTGATCTTCAACGGCGATGGTTGCAGACGCAGTATCTTTGCCAACTTGCGTTTCACCTTCAGTTGCGTGAGCATACACTTTCATCTTGTTCATTGCAGGCTCAGCTGGAAGCTGCAATCTCTCAGCAAAAAGAGTGGTTCCATACGCGTCAGGACCTTCGTCAGCACGCACATATCTCCACTCAATACGAGCGCCCTTTGGTTTGTTAACTACTTTTAAGTCTAAACCACCATAACCTTCGTATGAATGATAATGCGGATGAGGTCCGGAATCACGAATATTGCCGATGCGCATATCGCCGCCATCGTCTTTATCCGTGTCTTTATGATCTTTGGAAGCTTCGTGCGCTTCTTCATCATCGTCAGGATTAATAAAATCACCGCGACGGTGCAAATCAAGCGTTTCCGTAATGCCAGAAGCAGGTACTTCGCCTGAATATGTATCTTCTACTTCAAAAGTGTATTCTGCAGGTTCGGTTGTGATCTGCTTCTTAGTGTTCTTATTTGTAATAGTTGCTGCTACTTTTAGTTTGTAAACGCCAGGCTGCGTAAATCCCCAGTTTGCATGCACGTGGCCAGCAGTATGTTGGTGAATTACGCCAGGTAGCATAAATCGACTGCCATCAGTATCAGGTTCGTCGTCTAAATCGTTCTCTTCAAACGATAATTTCTTCGAATTTTTACCAGCACCATCGGTAGTCCAAAGCAGAATGCGCCCGTTCATTGGTCCAGTAACTTGCTGAATTGCAATATCTGCTGTTGCGTCATCTGCGTGAGGTGCGCCAACTAAAGTTGCAGCATAACCTGTGTCCCAACCCGGGAAGAGAGGATTTCCTTTTTGATTTCCGGAGCTATCGAGATAGTAGTATTCAGTAGCGAGCGCAGGAAGCTGCGATTTTGTAGTATACGTGTTTTTTGCTACGTGCAAAGTAGTGTTTTCAGGCTTTAAGAAAGTGGCACCGTCTTTTTCGACGGCCATAATGAACTTACCATTGTATTGAATTGGGTAAAATACGTCCGTATGGCCGTGACTTAGCACTTCCTTTTTTGTAGGATCGTATTTTTCACCAGGATTACTATTTTCTAATGCAACTGCCGGTAAAGCTGCACTAAATCCTGATGCGAGCACGGCAATGGCAAGTATTGCAACACTTGCCATTGCAAAAGCACGTTTCACAATATTCCTAATGACCTTAGTCATAATTATTATTTCGCTCTCTACACTTCATCTTCTCTATTTCGCCTATTCGCGCTCTTCTTTCACGAATGACTATGGAAGACATCTTTACAACGTCTATCAATAATAATAATGATTCTCATTAATAGTCAAGTCGACACTCCGAATAAACAAAAACGCTGGCAGCTCAAAGCAACCAGCGTCGATTATTTTTAATAACTATTTATTAATTATTTAAATAGTTTGTAGCTAAAATTCTCAGCCTTCTACAATATCCGCATTAAGGCAAGTCTTAAAGTGACGCAAAGCCCACTCGTGACCTTGCGAATCAAAGCTTGCGACTGCATCTTTGTGAACTACGATTTTGAATCCAAGATTATACGCATCAACAGCAGTGTGGAGTACGCAAATATCCGTGCAAACTCCCACCAAGTGCAGCTCTTCAATGTGACGTTCGCGCAGCTTAATCAGCAAATCCGTGCCATTAAACGAAGAGTAGCGAGTTTTATGAATGTAATACACGTTGCTTTTATCTTTATTTGCTTCATAAAAATCGCCAAGAGTGCCATATAACTTCTGGCCATGAGTTCCTGCAATATTATGAGGTGGGAAAAGCTTAGTTTCAGGATGATACGGGTCATTTAGATGATGCGTATCGATTGCAAAAACCACGAATTCACCAGCATCAAGAAATTCTTGTGATATCTCTGTAATGCGCTTCTCGAGCTTTTGTGCAGGCTCTCCTACTGTAAGCGAGCCGTCATTTGCAACGAAATCATTCGTGTAATCAATGTTGATAAGAGCCTTTTTCATACATACTTCCGTTTAATTGTGTTAAAGCTACACTTACACATTACTCTTTACGCTAACAAGATTCTTTACACTAACATGTTTTGATACAATCGCACTATGGCAGCTTTTCGCTTTTTGTTGCTCTAAACCGCAGAATCAGGAACAAAACGCGGAAAACAAAAAAGCGGGGAGTTTATACTCCCCGCTAGAAAGAATAATGCGGCAGCGTGTTAGTCTCCCACACCCTATCGCTGTCTCTTATACACATCTGACGCTGCCGACGAAG
>CAMXWX010000005.1 GCA_947252975.1 uncultured Gardnerella sp. | reverse complement strand
TGTGATCAAGATTAAGCGAAGTAGATTCGCTCATCGGATCCGTGCTATTCATGGGTTTTATTCCTTTCTTCGTGCGTTGTTTTTGCTTTTCAAACGCTGATTGATTTTATTTATGTGCTGTATTTGTTGTTTTTGTTTATTTGTTGTTTTTGTTTATTTCGTTTATTCTGTTTCTTTTAATTGCCTTAAAAATCTTGGTATTCCCTGCGCTACTTTTTCTATGTCTTCTGCAGTTCCCGTAAGCTCAAACGAATACATGTTTGGAATTGCGCATTTTCCAGCGATTTGACCGCCTGCAGCGCAATATGCGTCTCCAAAATTCGTATTTCCAGAAGATATTACGCCGCGAATAAACGAACGATTTTCGCGATTGTTTAGGAATTTGCGCACTTGCATTGGTATTGCTTTCTTAATATTTCCGCCGCCGTAAGTTGGCACAATCAAAACGTATGGTTCGCGAACGTGCAATTCTGGTTCTTTTGGACGAAGCGGTATGCGATACACGTTCACATTGCTGCTTGGAAAATCGCAATTTTTCACGAATCGTAGTGTGTTTTCGGAGACGGAAGAAAAATAAACTACAGCTCCGATTGATTCGCCTTGTGCGCGCGCTTCTGGTTCGCTTGGTTGTGACATATTTTCTTGATCACACATTTTTATACTTCTTGATTGCTTTGATTATTTTGCGTATCTTGCTTATTGTTGATTGCTTTAATCGTTTTAATCGTTTTTATTTTCGTCTTCTAGTTGGCTTGCGATTTGTGCAATCAAATCTGGGCGATACCCACTCCACGACGAGTTTGGAGTAATCACCACTGGCGCTTGGCGATATCCTGCAGCGCGCAATTGGTCTAAAGTAGAAGGGCTTTGAGTTAAATCTACTGTTTCAAAATTCACGCCTAGCTTAGTGAATTGACGCTTTGTGGCATCGCACTGTGGGCAATGTGGCTTTGTGAAAACTGTAATAGTCACGGTTCGTCTCCCTTCGTTGTGTGTATTGTGCGTATTTAACGCTTTTTCTTTATGATTATTTAAGTTTGTGCTTTTGGGCACGATTTAACAGTCTACTACCACTTAACACTATTTGTAGTGGCGTGTTGTATGGATAATCCCTATATTTAGTGTGTCCAAATTTTGGCTATCACGCGTGTCTATAAGATTTAAGCGGTATTTACGCTTTCTAAATAGTGACTAATAAAAGTAAAAATGTAATCTTTATCACAAAATTGCCATTAATGCGCGAGCTATGCAGTACGCCTTGTGATCGCAACAAAAACGCTTGTGCATATAAAACGATAAACTTTAAAAAGTGTGTTTTGATTGATTAAGTGTTAAAAATAAAACAATCATAAAATAATAAAACGGTTATAAATATTACTGTTATAAATATTAAAAGATAGAGGTGCAAAATGGCGGAAACTCAAGCTAGAGCAAATATTGGCGTTGTTGGCTTGGCTGCAATGGGATCGAATTTAGCGCGTAATCTTGCGCATCACGGAAATACTGTTGCTGTTTATAATCGTCATTATTCGCGCACAGAAACCTTGATGAATGAGCACGGCAGCGAAGGTGCTTTCGTTCCTGCTAAAACCGTTGAAGAATTTGTTGCTTCGCTTAAGCGCCCACGCACTGCAATCATTATGGTAAAAGCTGGCGCTCCTACAGATGCTGTTATTGAAGAGCTTGCAAATGCTATGGAGCCAGGAGATATTATTGTTGACGGCGGAAACTCCTACTTTGAAGACACGATTCGCCGAGAGAAAAACATTCGCGCGCGCGGCCTTCACTACGTTGGTTGCGGTGTTTCTGGCGGAGAAGAAGGTGCGCTTCGCGGTCCTTCGATGATGCCAGGAGGCACGGAAGAATCTTGGAAAACGCTTGGTCCTATTCTAAAGTCGATTGCAGCCGTTGCAGAAGGCGAGCCTTGCGTAACGCATATTGGCACCGATGGTGCTGGTCACTTTGTAAAGATGGTTCACAACGGCATTGAGTACTCCGATATGCAACTTATTGCCGAAAGCTACGATTTAATGCTTCGCGGTTTGGGCATGAAGTCCGAAGATATTGCAGATGTGTTTAGCGAGTGGAACAAGGGCGAGCTTGATTCTTATTTGATTGAGATTACGGCGGATGTGCTTCGCCAGAAAGACGCTAAGACTGGTAAGCCTTTGGTGGAGATGATGGTAGACCACGCTGGAATGAAGGGCACGGGTACTTGGACTGTGCAATCTGCGCTTTCGCTTGGAATCCCTGTAACTGGTATTGCAGAAGCTGTGTTCGCTCGCGGACTTTCAAGCCAGGTTGCTTTGCGTGAAGCTGCAGAAAACCAGGGTTTGACTGGTCCAGATATGCATTTTGATTTTAGCGATTCTGAGCGTAAGGCATTTATTGAGGATATTCGCCAAGCTTTGTACGCTTCTAAGATTGTTTCTTATGCGCAAGGATTTGACGAGATTGCTGCTGCTGCAATTGAGCATGATTGGAAGATTGACCAGGCTGGTGTTGCTCGCATTTGGCGCGGCGGATGCATTATTCGCGCGCAATTCTTAAACCGCGTTTCCGAGGCATTTGAATCTGGGCAGGCAAGTGTTTCCTTGCTTTTTGCGCCGTACTTTAAGGATGCTATTGAAAAGTCGCAAGCTGCTTGGCGCCGTGTTATTGCGCGCGCAGTGGAGCATGGTGTGCCTGTTCCAGCATTCTCCAGTTTGCTTGCATATTATGATGGCTTGCGATCAAAGCGTTTGCCAGCATCGCTTATTCAAGCTCAGCGCGATTTCTTCGGCGCGCACACATACGGACGCATTGACGAGCCAGGAGTATTTCACACTTTGTGGGCAGATCCTAATCGCCCAGAAGTAAAGCAAGATTAAATCAAATAATCTTTAGAACTAACAGGCCTCTGCGTTATTATGCATAGGCCTGTATTTTATTGTTCTAAATATTATGCACGATGTTAGAAGGCTATGCAGATTACTGGATTGCTGCTTGCAATGTTTCTGCGGTGGTTAGCCATGCGATTTCTTCACTTCCGTTAGCAAAGGAAGCAGGATAGTCTGGGTTATTGCTTCCAGAAAGCGCGTTCATTAAAGCTTTTCCTTTTTGCTCGCCAGCAGTTAAGAACCAAGTGCGGCGGCTATGAGCCAGAACGGGTGCGCTAAGCGTTAATCGCATTGGCGGCTGCTTAGGGGAGTGATTCACACCTAAAACTATGCGATCGCGATTGTGAATTTGCGGCAATCCTGGGAAAAGAGAAGCCATATGTGCGTCTGGCCCCATGCCAAGAATCGCCAAATCAAAGTGAGGCTCTGGCCCAAGTAATCCTATAATCTCTTCTTCGTAATCGCGTGCTGCCGCATCTAAAATAGCGTCATTTTCAGCATCGCTAGCATTTGCCACTTCTTGCGCATTGCGCTCATCTGCAGGCATTTCGTGAATATGAGACTCCTGCAAAACTTTGTGATCGCTAAGCATGCTAAGAAGTAGCTCGCGAGCCTTGCGCGCATTGCGATCGTCGCTGCTATAAGCTACAAAACGCTCATCTGCCCACCAAATATGCACATTAGACCAGTTGATTGCTGGAAGTAACGGATTGCTAGCTAACATTTGAAACATGCGAATCGAATCTGTTCCACCTGTTAGCAAAAGATGGAATGGCTTATTAAGATTTTCAACATTGTTCTGCCATTGCATAATCAAAGTTACAAATTTTTGTGCAGCAACAGCAGCTAAAATATCTTGATTGTCGTAGCCGTACACTGTTGCGTTATGCGCAAATCTAAAATCTTCAGCCATAATGAATCCTTTTATTACTTTTACTTGTTGTATTAGAGTTCGTTATCTTGCAAGTTCGTTACTCTGCATTGTGCAACAATTTGCGTGAATAAGCTGCGCATAAATCTCGTCTGGGTCAATTCTGCGTAATTCTTCACTTAAACAGTCTTGTAAAGAACGAATCGGCATAGAAATAGGCTGAGAAGCTTGCCCAGGGAGACTTATTATTGCTTGGCTGCTGCCGGAAGGTCGCACAAGCGAAAGCTCGCCATCTTGCCGCTTAAGACTTACTTCCGTAATTGCATTCGCGCTTGAATCTTCAACAATTTCTACAGGAACATTAAGTGAGATTTTTAGCCATTGCGCAAGCAAATGCAGTGGAACGTAATGCTTAGGGCCGCTAACTTTAACGCTAAGAATCGGCAAGTGAGGCGGTTGATCAAGCATAGAAGCCAGCATTGCACGCCAAGACGTAATGCGAGTCCAAGAAAGATCAACGTCTTTAGAAGACCAGTTTTTTCGCAGATTTTGTACAGTTTCAAGAGTGTTGCTGGCGCGTTGAGCGTCTGTGATTCTGCTGCTTGCCATAGCTCCAAGCAAGTCTTTAGCAGGATTTTCGGGAGAATTTGTAGGCCACCATGCAACAATAGGCGCGTCTGGAACAAGAAGCGGAATAACAAGCGTATCTGGGTGGCGAACAAGGTCATTATGTGGGTAGAGAATAATGATTTCGCCTGCTCCAGCATCTGCGCCAAATCGCACTTGAGCGTCTAAGTTCGGCGTTTCTTCTTCTTGATTTTCTTGATTGTCTTGATTTTGATTATGCAAACTTGCATTAGCGCTTTGCCAATCGCGAACAATCGCGATAACTCTGCAAGGGTGCTCGCGGCTAGCTGCATTTGCTGCGCCCAGTGCGTTTTCAAGCTCTTTAAGAGTGGTGTCAATAAGAAGAGTGAGTACGCGTCCAGTTGCGGATTCGCCTCGTTCTTCGTGAAGCTCGTCGATTTTTGCGGAGATTTTAGACGTGTTTGTGTTAGGAAGATTAATAATCATGGCAGCCTCCAATGGCGATTATCGCGCGCAAGCATTTGATCTGCCTCTTCAGGCCCCCACGTTCCAGCGCGGTATGGTTGCGGACGCGTGTTAAGAGAAGCCCAAAAATCTTCAATCGGATCCAAAATTTTCCAGCTTAAATCAACTTCTTGCGTTGTTGGGAAAAGCGGTGGCTCGCCAAGCAAAACGTCTAAAATAAGGCGCTCGTAGGCTTCTGGAGAGTTTTCTGTAAAAGACCTTCCATAGCTAAAGTCCATAGAAACATCGCGAACTTCCATAGACGTTCCGCCTGGCACTTTTGCGCCAAATCGCATTGTTACGCCTTCGTCTGGTTGCACACGAATCACAATCGCATTGCTACCAAGTTCGCGAACAGCAGTAGTCTCAAAAGGTAAGTGTGGAGCTCGCTTAAAAATCACAGCAATCTCTGTAACGCGCTTGCCTAAGCGCTTGCCAGTTCGCAAGTAGAATGGCACTCCAGCCCATCGGCGAGTGTCTACGTCTAATCGCACAGCAGCATACGTTTCTGTAGTGCTATCTGGGCTAATTCCTTGCTCTTGCAAATATCCAATAGCCTTATATGACCCCTGCCAGCCTTCTGCGTATTGGCCTCTTGCAGTGTTTGCGCACAAATCTTTAGGCAGGCGTATAGCAGACAAGACTTTAGTTTTTTCTGCTGTTAAATCGCTAGCACTAAAGCTTACAGGCTCTTCCATAGCGGTGAGTGCCATTAGTTGAAGTAAGTGGTTTTGAATAACATCTCGCGCAGCGCCAATGCCGTCATAATATCCAGCTCTGCCACCTATGCCAATGTCTTCTGCCATAGTGATTTGCACGTGGTCAACATAATTAGCGTTCCAAATTGGCTCATACATTGCGTTTGCAAAGCGCAAAGCAAGCAGATTTTGCACAGTTTCTTTGCCTAAATAGTGGTCTATGCGGAACACGGAATTAGGGTCAAAAACCTCGGAAACTACGCGATCCAGCTCTTGTGCGCTTGCTAAATCGTGGCCAAATGGTTTTTCGATTATCACTCGTCGCCATGCGTTTTCGGAGGAGTGTGAAAGCCCCGATGCAGCCAATTGCTGCGCTACAACAGGGAAGCTGGATGGCGGAACCGACATGTAGAACGCGTGATTTCCGCGAGTTCCGCGATCTCTGTCTAGTTCGCTTACGGTTTTGCTTAATCGCTCGAAAGCGCTTGCGTCGTCGAATGTTCCGCGAACAAAACGTATGCCTTTTGCAAGATTAATCCAAGTGGATTCGCAAAATGGCGTACGGCAATGCTGTTGAATATTTTCTCGCACAAAGTTTACAAAATGCTCATCTGTCCAGTCGCGTCTGGCGAATCCCGTAAGGCCAAAGCCAGGAGGCAAAAGTCCGCGATTTGCTAAATCGTATACGGCTGGCATTAGCTTTTTTCTAGCTAAATCGCCCGTGATTCCAAATATAACAAGGCTGCACGGTCCTGCGATTTTAGCTAGTCGCAAGTCGCGCGGGTCTCGCAGAGGATTCTTCCAATCTGCAATCGAATCGCCCTTATTGCTTTGGGAAAATGGGGTTATTAACTCACTCATATATACCATCGTAATATTTTGACGTGATTTGGGCGGTTTGTTTTGCTAGTCGCAAGTCATCCGCCGCACACTGCTAGTCGTATCATTCGTGCGTATTGTGGTCCGCCAATAGGTGTTAAGTGTATTCCGTCGTCAGTTAGAAACTCGCTATGACCTGCACTCGTGCCATTCCAGTCAATAATTCCAACGTTTTTACGCTTTGATGCAAATGCGCGCAATTTTGCGTTCGTCTCGTCTTGCCAAGGTTGCGGCACGCGAGTTGTTACAAAGTACACGGGCTTTCCGCCAGTAATATTCACCATGTTTTGTAAAACTGACTCGTCTCTAGGCGGCCCGTTGGTTCCAAGTTCGTAGATTACAACACTTCCAGGGTGTTTTTCTGCTATGTCTTTTTGGTAGTCTTCGGCACCGTGGAAAATCTGCCTGCTAACTTTTCCGTCAATCCAAGCGTTTGGTAGAGCTTTTATAAGGTACGGTTTTGCGCCTTCGGTTACTGAGTCTCCAACCATTGTTATGTCTGCCGTGCAAACGTCTTGTTTTGAGTCAATTTTCCAAGGTTTTGTGTTTATGTTTGCTGGCACTTTTTCTGCGATTGGGTTTAGAACTCTATGCGCGCTTGGCTTTGTTGGAAGCATTTGTTTTGTTATATTTTGGCGCTTTCCGCCCACTTTTCTTTTTTGATTTTGATTTGATTTGTTGTTTGACTTTGTGTTTGTCTTGTTGTTTGAGTTATTGTTTGACTTTGAGCTTTGGCCTGACTCTGGCTTTTGCTTGCCATTTTGCGAATGAGTTTTATTGTTTTGTTCTTGACTCGTTAGTTCTGGTCTTAATTGTATTGCTCGCGCCTGCGCAATGCTGTTCCAGTTTAATGGCGCAGCAATTAGTACTATGCACGCTATTGCGCACACAGTAGTTGCAACTCTTCGTAGAACAAATGGAAGTCGAATGTTTTTGCTTTTAACGCTTAAAGTATCGCTAGAAAGATCAAGGTTTTTATTTTCATCTATAGAATCATCTATAGGATTATCTTTTGAATCATCCATCGAATTATCTTTTGCATTCTCTGATTTTGTGTTAACACTAAAAGTCATATATTTACTTGCAAATGGCATTTCAAAAATTCTGTAAAATACTTCACCTGCAGCAACAACAATCACGCATTGCAAAATCTGCTCAAATAGCGTTATATGCGTTGTTCTAGTTGCAGGATTTAAGACTTCGAGTATAGGAAAATGAACAAGATAAATCGCAAAAGATCTCTTGCCTAAGTAGCTTAACACGCTAGTGCCAAGTATCTTTGCGCAAATGTTGTTTTTTAGCATGCAAGCGTGCATTAAAATTGCGCAAACTATTGCAAAAAGTGCATAACCGCCGTACACAATCCACGTTTTTAGTCCGTCTTGTTTAATAAAGCAGAATAAAATAAATGCTAGTGCAGCAAATTCTACAATGGATTCTAAAATTGGCTGTCTGCCTTTGTTTTTGCCATTTTGCGAATCGTTTTCTTGGTTTTCAATTTGTTCTTTTTCGCTTTTGCTTCCAACAATGTAGCGGCACGCGTCTGAAATGATTTTTATAGCAGATTTTCCACTAAACCACGTGCAATACATTGCTAGAATCGCGCCGATTAAGAATTCACATGCGCGTGTATCTAAAGCGTAGTACACGCGTGCAATGGTTTGCCCTTCTCCATAAAGAATTGTTATTGCAATGTTTGTAAGCGCAGACACAATCGCAAGCGTTGCTGTAACAAGCATTCGCACGAACTTTGATTTAACTATTTTAAGAATTGCGCATAGAATAATAGGCCAGCAAATAAACATTTGCATAATAAGGCCTAAGTACCACAAATGCTTAATAGGAGAAGGCAGCCCCGATTGCTCAAAATACGAGACTTTTCGCAAAACATACGCCATGTTGCTGCTAAATGTTGCTCCGCTTAGAGCATCTGATTGCAACTTTGTTAAAAGGCTTGGCGAAAACAGCCACATAAGTGGTGCGCTTAGTGCAATAATGCCCAGCGTAGAAGGCCATATTCGTTTTATGCGTTTAAGCAAGTACTTAAAGTAGGCAATAAGTTTTGATTTTTTCTTCTGGCTTTCTTGGTTGCCATCTAAATGCGAATTTTTATTGTTATTCTCGCTGAACATTTTTAGCAAAGATACGGTGCTAAAGTATCCTGCCATAACAAGAAACATTGTTACGCCTAAAAAGCCGCCGTTGAATACAATTGGACGCAAGTGGAACGCTACAATTCCAATAATTGCGATCGCGCGCATGCCGTCTATTGCAGCGTTGCGTTTGTTTGCAGCGTTTGTTGCGTTGTTCAATTCTTTCATCTTGCCTACAACTTAATACGTGTTTGTTGTGTTTGTTGTGTTTTTGTATTCAGTTTTGTATTCAGTTTTACAAGTGTTTATGTTCGATTTTTCCCATTAGTATCGCGCCAAAACGTAGTCATATTATCTATGTATTAAGACACTAAAGACGCCTATAGCGTGTCTTAGGTTTTCCTTGATTTTTAGCATATTTTTGCCTGATTCACGAGAGTTTTTTTAATGTGAACTAAAATATTTTTCAAATGTTTTACTGTTTTTATTAATATTTTTTATTAATATTTTTCATATTTTTCTTTGTGTTTTTCTCATTGGTTAGTCGCCATTTTTCTGTGTTTATCTAAATCGCGCATTATTGCGCTTTGCTTCGATTTGCTTGTGCATATATCGTAAAGCGTATTGCGCACTATTTTTCACATGTCGCAAATATATTACACAAATATGTCTCGCATATATTCCGCATATAGTCTGTATATCTAACTGGTTCTGAATTGCTATCGTGCGCGTAGTGTTTTATATACTCTTTGCTGCGCGCTAAAGTTAGATTGAACAGTCTAAGTTAGATGTACAAACGTTAGATTGATAAACAAATGCTTAAACGTACTAATGTACTTAAGCATTAAGTTTTACGTTAAGGAGTAAAAATGGCAGAAACATTTAACGTTGTGGTAGAGATTCCACGCGGCTCTAAGAACAAGTACGAAGTTGATCACGAAACTGGTCGCGTATTTTTGGACCGTACCTTGTTCACTGCAATGGGCTACCCAGATGATTATGGCTACATTGATGGCACTTTGGGCGAAGACGGCGATCCGCTTGACGCTCTTGTTATGATTCCAAATTCCGTATTCCCTGGTTGCGTTGTTGAATGCCGCGCTGTTGGTTTGTATCACATGGTTGACGAAGCTGGCGGAGATGACAAGGTTTTGTGCGTGCCAGCAGACGTTCGCTTTGACGACATTAAAGATATTGATGACGTTAACGAGTATCACAAGGCAGAAATCAAGCACTTCTTTGAGCAATACAAGGCTTTGGAGCCAGGCAAGGAAGTTCTTCCTGGAGACTTCTGGGCTGGAGTTGAGCAAGCAGAGAAGGAAATCGTTGCAGCTCGCAAGCGTTTGGAAGAAAGCGAAAAGTAGTTCTTGCGATTAGTCGCAAGCTTCCAAGCGTTTTAACAACGTATCTATTAGTGTCTAACGCATTTTATGTGTTAGACACTTTTTAATATCTTTAATATCTTTAATATCTTTAATATCTTTAATAAGTAATTGCTATCTATAAAACATTGCTATCTATAAAACATATTGCGTGAAACAGTGTGTGAAACAGTGTGTGAAACAACTAGCATTAACTTTAATCGCTTACGCTACAAGCAACATTGCCAATCCAGCTCCGTAAACAACCATTCCGCACATCATAATTGGAATCAAAGCTGTTCCAATTTGTGGAAAAACTGTTCCAGCATTGTATTGCGCGTCTTTAATCCAAAGGTGAGAAAGGCCAGCCAAAACAATCACAACAAACAATCCAAGAATTGCCACTAACACGCCAAGTTCCAATACGCGTACAGAAAAAGTGAATTTAATAATTGACGGCAAGAAAAGCCATCCAGGCAAGGCTGCGCATGCAATACTTGCAGTAAGGCAATGAGATAGGTTTCGTACAAGATTAGACCTATCTTCTCTAAACATTTGTCTAGCAAAGCTAACAAATGTTGCTGCAACAAGAATTAGCGCAAAGTTTACCGCCCATCGCTCGTATGGTCTAATAGCAGCAACAAATTTGTGAATACTAACTTCTGATTCGCCATCAATCACGCTGCTTGGCAGCCATCCTTTTAAGGCCAAAGTTGCGCACCACATAGACGCTAATGATGCAAGAAAAGGAATAGCTTTATCGGCTGTAGAGCCTTTGAGTGGCCAAAAAGTTATTAAAGCAAGAAGAATAAGAATGCAAACCGTTAAAACTGCTTTTGTTGTTGCAAACGGAAGCATTGCAGCAGATGCTAAAAGAACTATAGCAACAAATTGAGTTACAGCAATCGTAATGTGACCATACATTTTGTTGCGCTGAATATTGTTGCTCATTGTACGCTCCTATCGCGTTTACACTGTGATTTACACCATTTTATATGCAAGCGTACACTTGCGCTTTTTGATTCTTCTTAAGCATGGATTACAATTCTTTTTTATAACAGCTTGATTTTGAATTTTAATTCAATTCTATGCGCTATGGAGGTGTCAATATGACGGATATTACATTGATGACCTCTTGTGCCGCGCCTGCAAAAGTTTTGCCATCGCTAACGCTTCTTTCGCATCGCGTGCGCGTAGTGCCAATGGAACCTTCTAGCATGCTTAAAATGCCCGAAGATACTATTCTTCTTGTTGATGCTAGAGAAGACTTATCTTTAGCAAAATCGCTGTGTTCTCTTGTGCGCGCGTCTAATTTAACAATGTCTATTATTCTAATTCTTACCGAGGGCGGTTTTACAGTTGTAAACCCATCTTGGGGCGTTAACGATGTTATGCTAACAACTGCTTCTCCTGCAGAAGTAGAAGGAAGATTGCGCTTAGCTGCTAAAAAAGTTGTATCTGCAGATTCTGCTGCTGGCTCTACTGTTGCCGATTCTACTAGCGTTGAGGTTAACAGCAATGGTCAAATGTGCTCTGGAGATTTAGTTGTGGATACGCAAAGTTACACAGTTAGTTTGCACGGAAAGCCTATCGATTTAGCGTATAAAGAATTTGAGCTGCTTAAATATTTTGTTCAGCATCCTCGTAGAGTTTTTACGCGTGCACATTTACTTCAAGAGGTTTGGGGCTACGATTACTATGGCGGAACGCGAACGGTAGACGTTCATATTCGTAGGCTTCGTGCAAAGTTGGGCGTTGAATATGAGCATGTTATTGGAACAGTTAGAAATGTTGGATATCGTTTCGACCCATTAGAAGCTCAAGTTGACGAAGTAGAAAATGACGATTACGCACAAAATGGCAATAGTGCGGATGCTGGCGATTCGCGTGCCGAGGATTCAGGCGTTTCCAACGATTTAGACTAGGCTTATATTGGCTACAAATAACACGAATAAAATAAATAACACAATAGATAACACAAATAAAATCAATGCGGTAAATGTGATAAATAAAAACAAAATGCGCGAAGAATACAGGATTTTATGCGAAGAAATCCCAAATCCAAAATGTGCGCTAAATTTTACGAACCCATTTGAGCTTTTAATCGCAACTGTTCTTAGCGCGCAAACAACTGATAAGCGCGTAAATCTTGTTACAAGTAAGCTTTTTAAGGAATACCCAACGCCAGTCGATTTAGCAAAAGCGCAAATATACAACGTGCAAGAAATAATTCATTCGCTTGGATTTTATAGAGTAAAATCGCAACATATTATTGAGCTTTCGCAAAAACTTGTTAAAGATTTTAATGGCGTTGTGCCAAATAATATGGCAGATCTTACAAAGCTACCAGGCGTAGGAAGAAAAACAGCAAACGTTGTTTTAGGGAACGCTTTTAAGATTCCAGGATTTCCAGTAGATACGCATGTTATGCGCGTTACGTCAAGACTTGGCTGGGTGAGTGAGGCTAGTGCTAAGGCTAAAGATGCTGCAAAAATCGAGCGAGAAGTCACAGCTTGTTTTGCTCCAGAAGAATGGACTAATCTTTCACATCGTCTTATTTTGCACGGAAGAATGATTTGCATTGCTAGAAATCCGCGCTGCGGCGATTGCCCGCTTAGGTTTTTATGCCCCTCGGTTAGATTGTAGAAAATAAATTTGCACAAGATTAATGGCGTCTAGTAAACCCTTTTAGAATATTTTTAGACTATTTTTAGACTATTTTGTGCATAAATTCGGCAATCAAATTCAAACGGTGATATAAACTTTTAATCATGCCTGAATTTGAAAGATACTCATCTGCTTCACATGTGCGTAGTGCAAGATATGCGCATAAAACTAGACGAAGCACTAAACCATGGGTTGTATTTATTGTTTTAATCGGCATTCTATCTGCAATAATTTGGGGCGGATGGCGGTTTATAGATGGAAGATCTTTAATACCTACAAACATTTTTCCAGCGTCAAATTCAACTTTAACAATAGGATTACGAACGGCTCCAGCCTCGCTAGATATTAGAACAGACGATAGTGATTCCTTACAACAGGCACTTTTAGAGAACGTTTACGAAACACTTGTAAAACGAGACGAAAACAATGCTTTACGCCCAGGACTTGCGCAATCTTGGAGCGTTTCGAACGATGGATTGAATTATAAATTTAGGCTCCGCAGCGGAATTAAGTTTGCTAACGGAGACCCAATGGACTCAAGCTCCGTTCTTAAATCGCTTCAGCAAGGCATTACAAAGAATTATCCTGGCTACGAAAAGCTAACAAACATAACAAGCGTTTCTAATTCTGGGCCTAACGTTCTAGATATAACTCTTAAAACTCCAGACCCACTTTTGCCAAGGCGATTAGCTGGAAGAGCTGGAATTGTTTACAACACAAACATCTTTGTTAATTACGCTTCCGATGCTATTGGAACAGGTCCGTTTACAGTAAAGGGATATAACAAGGGTGGGGATCTCGTTCTTGCTAGAAACAACAATTATTGGGCGGGGCAAGCTGGATGCCAAAGCATAACTCTTAAGTATTTTAACGATGACACGTCTTTAGCAAACGCTGTTAAAGATGGCAGCGTGCAAATGGCAATTCCACTAGACGGAAATGAAAACAAGCGAATGGCTGCAATGCCAAACACTAAGTTGGTAAAGGGAAAAAGCACAAGATTAAGAATGTTTGCTTTTAACACGGGAATGTCATCTATGTTCTGCGATCAGCAAATTCGTAGAGCTGCAAGACACGTGATTGAGCCCAATGTTATTCTTGCTTCCGATCCTTTTGGAGGCCAGCTTGTTGGCGGTCCAATCGACCCTATGTCTCCAGGGTATGAAGATTTTAGTAATACGTATCCTCACGACGTTCAAAAAGCTTACGGTATGTACCACTACTTTGTTGCAGGATATTTGCGCGGAATCACAATGCTTGTTCCAACTGGAATGGCTAGCGTTTGCGATCAAATGGCAAAAAACTTAAGCTATGCAGGTGGATTCCCAGTAAAACTAGAAGAATTAGACCAAAGTGTAATCGATCAACGAATACGCGAAGGTAAATACGACTTAGCTCTTACTTGGACTAATCACACTCTTGACTCTGGAATGTATGCAGACACTAAGTCTAACTATTTGTTCCAAGATCACGCTTCGCAAAAGTATTTTGCAGACGCAATGAAGTCTACAAGTCCGCAAGAGTACGAAGAAAACATTAAAAAGTACGCTAAAGAATTGTGCGATTACGCGGTTTCGGGATGGTTGTACGCAAGGAATAGCGTTGTTGTTGCAAAGTCAAATGTGAGTGGATACCCTACTAACATGACCGATCAGCTGCTTCCTTTGCATGATGTGACTGTTAAATAGTGCTGGCTTAGTGAGTTCTTAGTGCTCTGTTATAGTGCGATGTCTCAGTGAGTTTCTAATATTCAGTTCATGAGTGAACAGGATAACACAGTAAAACACGCACATTTAACACCATTGCCTAATAAGGTTGGTGTTGATGGTCTTGAAGACAAATGGCGTAGCAATTGGGACGAAGCTGAGACTTACGCTTTCCACAATTCTCGCGACCGCAAGGCCGTGTATTCAATCGATACGCCGCCTCCAACGGTTAGTGGCCACTTGCACGTTGGTCACGTATTTTCTTACACGCATACGGATGTGATTGCGCGATATAAGCGCATGCAAGGCTTTGATGTGTTCTACCCAATGGGTTGGGACGATAATGGCTTGCCAACAGAGCGCCGCGTGCAAAACTATTACGGCGTGCGCGTAGATACTTCGCTTAAGTATGACCCTGATTTTAAGCCGCCATTTGAAGGTACTGAAGGCAAGAAGATTGAGGCAAAAGATCAGGTTCCTGTAAGTAGACAGAACTTTATTGAGCTTTGCGAGCGCCTAACTTCCCAAGATGAGAAGCTTTTTGAAGCTTTGTGGCGCAGGCTTGGTCTTTCTGTTGATTGGTCGCAAACCTACCACACTATTGGCGAGCAGCCTCGCAGAGTTGCGCAAAAAGCATTCTTGCGCAATCTTGCTCGCGGAGAAGCCTACCAAAAGGATGCTCCAGGCTTGTGGGATGTTACATTCCAGACTGCAGTTGCCCAGGCAGAGCTTGAAGCGCGCGAATACCCTGGTTTCTATCATAAGATTGCTTTCCGCTTTGAAGATGGTACGCCAATTTATATTGAGACTACGCGCCCAGAATTGCTTGCTGCTTGCACGTCTTTGATTGCACACCCAGACGATGAGCGTTACAAGAAGTACTTTGGCAAAGAAGTTTACTCGCCGCTGTTTAAGGTGAAGGTTCCGATTTTGGCTCATCCTGCTGCTCAAATGGACAAGGGCGCTGGCATTGCAATGTGCTGCACTTTTGGCGACGTAACAGACGTTGAGTGGTGGCGCGATTTGAGTTTGCCAACTCGACCAATCATTCAGCGAAACGGCCGCATTGTAATGACTACTCCTGATTGGATTACGGACGAGTCTGGCCGCGAAATGTTTGAGAAAATTGCTGGTAAAACCACGTTCTCTGCTCGCAAGGAAGTTGTTGAAGCTTTGCAAGCTGCTGGAGATATGGAAGGCGATCCAAAGCCAACAAAGCGTATGACGAACTTCTACGAAAAGGGCGATAAGCCTTTGGAAATCGTCACTTCTCGCCAGTGGTATTTAAAGAACGGCGGTACGGACGAAAAGCTGAACGCTGAGCTTATTGAGCGCGGTAAGGAACTTAACTTCCATCCAGACTTTATGCGAGTGCGCTACGAGAATTGGGTTCATGGCTTGAATGGCGACTGGCTTATTTCTCGCCAGCGCTTCTTCGGCGTGCCATTCCCACTTTGGTACCCAGTAAATGAAAATGGTAAAGTGGATTACGAGCATCCTTTGACGCCTAGCGAAGACCGTTTGCCAATCGACCCAACTATTGACGTTCCAGAAGGCTTCGACGAGTCTCAGCGAGACCAGCCAAATGGCTTTACTGCTGAGCAGGATATTATGGATACTTGGGCTACATCTTCCTTAACTCCACAAATTGTGACTCGTTGGGAAGAGCCAGGTGAGGAAAATCAAGCTTTGTTTAAGGCTACTTTCCCAATGGATTTGCGTCCACAAGGCCAGGATATTATTCGTACTTGGCTGTTTAGTACGGTTGATCGCGCGCATCTTGAAAACGGCTGCTTGCCTTGGAAGCATGCTGCGCTTTCTGGCTGGATTCTAGACCCAGACCACAAGAAGATGTCTAAATCTAAGGGCAACGTTGTTGTGCCAAATAAGCCAATCGAAGAGTTTGGTGCGGATGCTGTGCGTTACTGGGCAACTTCTGCAAAGCTTGGTTTGGATGCAACTTACGACGAAGGTCAGATGAAGATTGGCCGTCGCCTTGCGATTAAGCTTTTGAACGCTACTAAGTTTGCGCTCGCGATTGGTCGCGAAGATGAGGAACATCAGGTTCTTGAGTCTGCCAGCGCGGATTGGGATTTTGCAGATGTTACGGAAGTTTTGGATCGCTCTGTTATGGCAAAGCTTGCATCCGTTATTCGTACAGCAACTGATGCGCTTGAATCTTATGAGCATTCTAAGGCTTTGGAAGCAATCGAAACCTTCTTCTGGGAATTCTGCGACGATTACATTGAGCTTGCAAAGAATCGTGCTTATGGAACTGCGGAATCCACTGGACGCACTCCAAGTGAATCTGCTGTAAAGTCTGCTCGCACAACTCTTGGTCTTGCACTCGACGCTTTGGCTCGCTTGCTTGCTCCTTACTTGCCTTACGCTACGGAAGAAGTGTGGAGCTGGATGCATGATGGCGAAGGTTCTGTGCATCGCGCAAGCTGGCCATGCGCTAAGGCGTATGAGGCTGCTGCAAACGGTGTTTCTGCAGACACTTTGGCTTACGCGGGCGAGGCTTTGGCTACTTTGCGCAAGATTAAGTCTGAGGCAAAAGTTTCTATGAAGACTCCTATTTTGCAAGTTACTTTGAATGTAGCGCAAAACGCTTATAAGGCTGTTGAGGAGACTTTGGGAGACGTTGCGGAAGCGGGACGCGTTACTGGAGAAGTAAAGCTTAACGCTGTTAAGGCTGCGGATGCTGGAGATTCTTCTGATTCTGATTCTGAATCTGAATCTGAATCTGCGGAATCTGATGCAGCTAATGTAAACGTTTCTGTTGCTCAAAGCGAACTCGGTGAAGCTCCTGCAAAAAAGAAGTAGTTTGCAAATAATTAAAAATGATTAATTGCAAGTAGCTAAAGTAGCTAATCGTAAGCTGCTTGCGATTAGTCGCAAAACAAAAGCGCTGGAAGTCAATCTTCGACTCCAGCGCTTTTTGTGTATTTAAGCACTTAAGAATAATCACTTGTTATAGATTCTACTGCGATGATCAATGTCCACAACAAAAACGGTCAGCACATTATTTTCAATTGCGCAAATTATTCTGTAATCCCTTACTCTATATCTCCAAAACCCCGAATAGTTGCCAGTTAGCGCTTTGCCTCTGATTCGAGGATTGTCGAGATTGCTAATTTCGCGAAGCTCCTTAACGATTTGCTTAGCAATTGTTTTGTCAATTTTCCCTAGCTGTTTTTCAGCCCTTTTAGATAAATTAATCTTCCAGATCAAGGCGCTTCACCACGTCGTCGAGTGGAGATGTTTCTAATTCTCCACGTTTGTATGCTTCAATATCTGCCATTAGTCCATATTCATGTTCAAGTTCATCGATTTGAGCTTCTAGTGCTTGATTCATGTAAAATGAACGAGTGCGGTGAGTGGTTTTAGCGAGCTGATCATAACGATCTAAAACGTTAGACGGTACTCTTAATCCTGTAATTGTTGCAGCCATTTCTAATCTCCATTGTAAAACATGTAAAACATATATTACCTTATATGCAGAATAACGCAATCCAATACGTTATAATCGCGAAGCATCGCGCGGTAACGCTAGACTGTAAACCATGAATCCAGAAAGCTTAAGTGAATTAATTGAAAAAATTGCTAAAGATTTAGTAGCAAGTGGTAAAGCTGGCAATCTAACAGAAGATTTGATTCCTGCTGCCGAAAAACTTGCAGTTATGAGGCCAAAAGATCGCGCACACGGCGATTGGGCAACGAACGTTGCTATGCAGCTCGCTAAAAAAGCTGGTATGAAGCCTCATGATTTGGCGGAACTTTTTGCCGAGCGTTTGCAAGAAGCAGAATGTATTTCGCTCGTAGAAGTTGCAGGCCCTGGCTTTATTAACATAACGCTTGATTCCGCGTCTGCAGCGGCAGTTGTAGACGAGGTCTTAAATCAGGGTGCTGATTTTGGCAAGAATACGCATTTGAGCGGCAAAACTTTGAATCTTGAGTTTGTTTCCGCAAATCCAACTGGCCCAATCCACATTGGTGGCACACGTTGGGCAGCAGTTGGTGATTCTATGGCTCGAGTTTTGGAAGCGAACGGCGCAAAAGTTGTGCGCGAATACTACTTCAACGATCACGGTGAGCAAATCAACCGTTTTGCAAAGTCTTTAGTTGCTGCAGCTCACGGCGAAGAAACGCCTGCAGACGGCTACAAAGGCGCGTATATTAACGAAATTGCGGACGCTGTTATAAAAGAAGCGAATGCGGACGGCGTTGACGTTCTTTCTTTGCCACGAATTGATCTTGGAAAAGATGAAGAAGGTTTGCCACTTGGCGAAGGTGATTCCGAGCAGCGAGAAGAGTTCCGCAAGCGCGCAGTGCCAATGATGTTTGCGGAAATTCGCAAGTCAATGCGTGATTTTCGTGTTGGTTTTGACGTGTGGTTCCACGAAAACAGCCTGTATGAAGATGGCGAAGTTGAGCGCGCTATTTCGGACTTGCGTGAGCGTGGAGATATTTTTGAAAAAGATGGCGCAACTTGGTTTGAATCCACTAAGCATGGCGACGATAAAGATCGCGTAATTATTAAGTCTGACGGCAATTACGCTTACTTTGCTGCAGATATTGCGTACTATCGTAACAAACGTCATCGCGAACAGAATCCTGCAGACGTAGCAATCTACATGCTTGGCGCGGATCATCACGGCTATATTGGCAGAATGATGGCAATGTGCGCGGCTTTTGGAGATAAGCCAGGCGAAAACATGCAGATTCTTATTGGCCAGATGGTAAATGTTATGAAGGATGGCAAGCCTGTGCGCATGAGCAAGCGCGCTGGAAACGTTATTACGATTGACGATTTAGTTGATGCAATTGGCGTTGACGCTTCGCGCTACTCTCTTGCTCGCACAGATTACAACACAAGCGTTGATATTGATTTGGATTTGCTTGCTTCCCACAGCAACGATAATCCTGTGTACTATGTGCAATATGCTCACGCGCGCAGTTGCAATGTGGCTCGTAACGCGGCAGACGCTGGAATTAGTGCAGATGGAGCCGATTTAAGCTTGCTTAATACTGAGGCAGACGGCGAAGTGTTGGCTGCTTTGGCGCAATGGCCTGCGGCTCTGGCGCAAGCTGGCGATTTGCGCGCTCCGCACCGCGTTGCGCATTATCTTGAGGATTTGGCCGCAAGCTACCACAAGTGGTACAACCTTGAGCGCGTAGTGCCAATGGAGTTGAGCGACCCAGAAAATCGCTTGCCAGAGGCAGAGCGTGAGGCTATTCGCATTGCAAAGTGCCCAGAGCCAGCACGTGCTGCAGCTCGACTTAAGCTTAACGCTGCTGTGCGCACAGTAATCGCCTCTGGCCTTGATTTGCTTGGTGTTTCTGCTCCAGACAAGATGTGATTTAGCGCATTTGCTATTATTGCGCATTTGCTTTTTATTTAGGACGCTAGCTTTTATGTTGGCGTCCTTTTATTTTGATTAGGAGACACGCACGAAATTGCAAATTTTTGTCTATTAAGTACATGCGATTTATTAATATACCCCCTAATATTATTTTTCGGTTTCAGTTTTGTTATTCAATGCGTTAAATAATATGCTTAAACAATTTTCACCATATAGGAGGTGTAAGCATGAGCGTCACAACACAAAGTGTCAGCACAGACAGTGCCCCGAAAAAAAGGAACTTGACAATTATTGAATCCGCATACGTGGCGGTCATGTTGTTTGGCATGTTCTTTGGCGCTGGAAACCTTATTTTCCCAGTATTCCTTGGTGCTAACGCGGGAAACAATTCTGCTCCTGCAGCATTAGGCTTTATTGTTACTGGCGTTGGTTTGCCATTGTTAGGCGTTACGGCTCTTGCAATGAGTCGCGCAAACGGTCTTTTTGAACTTTCAAGCAAAGCTAGTAAAAAATACGGCATGTTCTTTACATGCGTTCTTTATTTAACAATTGGCCCGTTCTTTGCAATTCCGCGATGCGCAACAACTTCATACACTGTTGGCTTGGAGCGAATTATTCCGCAAGACGGAAATGGGCAATTGTACTTGTTCTTGTTCTCTGTAGTGTTCTTTGCGCTCGCGTTCTTCTTTGCTATGAAACCAAGCGGCATACTAACGTGGGTTGGTAAAGTTCTTACGCCAATCTTCCTTGTGTTCCTAGCGGTTTTGGTATTTACTGCACTATTTTCCCCTATAAGCGGTGCTTCTTCAGATGCTGCTCCTATGGGAAATTACGTTAATAAGTCATTCTTTACGGGATTCTTAGATGGCTACAACACAATGGATGCTTTAGCTAGCTTGGCATTTGGAATTGTGGTTGTTAGCACCATTCGCCAGTTTGGTGTAAAAGATCCTAAAGATGTGGCAGTAAATACTGCTCGCTCTGGATTCTTTAGCTGCTTGCTAATGGCTTTGATTTACGTTGCGATTGTTGTTGTTGGTGTGCGTAGCCGTGCTCTGTTCCCACCTGCGGAAAATGGTGGCGTAACTTTGGCACAAGTTGCACGCTACCATCTTGGAAATGCTGGCTTATTCGTGCTTGCTGCAACAGTAACGCTTGCCTGCTTAAAGACTGCGGTTGGATTAATCGTAAGCTGCTCGGAAACCTTCTCTAAGTTATTCCCTAAGGGTCCTAGCTACCGTGTTTGGGCTGTATTGATTACGCTTGTTTCGTTTGGTCTTGCAAACTTTGGATTGAGCGCAATCATCGAATACGCGGTTCCAGTATTAATGTTCTTGTATCCACTGTCAATCGTATTGATTCTTTTGGCTTTGTGTGGTCGACTTTTTGGAAATTCCAAGGTCGTGTATGCTTGGACACTTGGTTTTACTGGTGTTGCAGCTGTATTTGACTTTTTGAATAGTTTGCCAACAGCTTTGCGCAACGCATTGCATATGAACGATATGTTGATTGTTGCTCAAAACTGGTTGCCGTTCTCGGAATTTGGAATGGCTTGGGTTTGCCCTGCTGTTGTTGGATTTGTTGTTGGCTATGTTCGCATGGTTATATGTGACAACAAAGGTATGGAAGAAGTGGCTCGCGTAGCTGCTGGCCCAGATCTTGAAGGCAGCGTTGCTAATAGCGATGATTATTCTTCCAGCGAATCTGAGCTTGATGAACCTAGTTTTGGCAATCAATCTTAGTGACTAATTCATATTTATTTGTATAGATAGTTGCAATAATAAATAATCGCCATATTTTGGTGCGTATTTTACGTAACAAGATATGGCGATTTTTGTATAAAACTTGCGACTAGAAGTTGCCGCCGTTCCAGCCCCAGTCAGTTGTTGCAGTGTAGCGAATGTAAGTGCGATCTTGTGGTATTCCAAGCTCGCTCTCCAAAGCCGCCATAATTTGCTCAGTTAACTTTTCCCAAGCCGAACCAGGCACGCTAGAGCCAAAAACGTTCACTTCAACGTATGCTGCAGGCTTAGTATTATCTCCAGCAAAATAAATTGGCATATTGTCTTCGAATGGGCACATAAGCCAATGCTCGCTTTTGCCTGGAACTGCACTAATCGCCTTGCCGTATTCTGCTTTTAAGGCATCGCGCTGTTCTGGCGTAGTGCTTACAGAAACATGAGTGTGAATAACTGGCATAATCGCTCCTTTGCTAAGTTTTATGAATTTTCTAAGTTTATAAACTTGTGCTGCGCAACATATGTTACGCAATAATAAACCTGTGTTACGCAATAATTATAGTAAATTGTTAGCCTCCGCGTGTTTAATTGAATGTATGAAAAAACTTATTGAACAGGTTGTTAAGTTTGGAATCGTAGGAATCATTGCGCTGATTATTGACGTAGTATTGCTAAATCTGCTTCTTCTTGTGCATCTTAATAACGTTGTTGCTGGAACAATATCTTTTATAATCTCGCTTATTTTTAACTACATTGCCAGCATGAAGTACGTGTTTAAGCACCGAAAAGACATGGCTCGTTGGATGGAATTGCTGATTTTTGTTATTTCTGCAGTTATTGGTTTGCTTATTAACGATGCGATTATTTGGCTTAGCACGCTTGGAATGGCACAAACTTTGCGTGGTACTGCGATTTACATGCTTCGCACAAACATTGGCAAGCTTATTGCAACAGTTGTTGTAGCTGTGTGGAATTTTGTTATTAGAAAGTGGCTTTTAGACGACACAAAGTCGCAAAAACCTGATTATGATGCCGCTAAAGACAATACTTTTGCTCACAAGTTGGGCGAGTGGTCGTTAAGTAACACTCCAAAAGGCTGGAAGTAGGTTTGGAAGTAGGTTTATAAAATATGCAAGCTACGACTATTCATTTTGTGCGCCACGGAGAAGTGGAAAACCCAAATCACGTGCTTTACGAGAGGCTCCCAGGATTTCACTTATCTAATCGCGGCTTAAAAATGGCTCGCGCTACTGCGCAATATATTGCGACTGTTCCGCAAATGCGTGGGATTAGCGCGATTTACTCGTCTCCTTTAGAGCGCACGCAAGAAACAGCGCAACAAATCGCAAGCGCTTTGCAAATCGGCCCGATTATTTTAGACAAACGTCTAATCGAAGCAGAAAACAATTTTCGAGGGAAAAGAATCGGCTACGGCGAAGGCGCTTTGTGGAAAAACAACAATTGGAAGCTTGTATCTAACTTGTGGAAGCCAAGTTGGGGAGAATCCTACAAAAGCATTGCTGCGCGCGTTGGCGATTTTGCGTGCGAGCAAGTAAAAAATCACCCAGGCGAGCAAATCGTAGCTGTAACGCACGAATCGCCAATATGGTCTTATCGTCATTTGCTAGAAACGGGTCACGCGGAGCACAATATGCTTTTGCGCAAAACGGCCTTGGCGTCGATTACTTCGATTACGTATGATTGCGCAAATATGAATGTGCTTTCCATCACATATGTGGATCCTGCGGCGCGTGTGCAATAGAACGTGTGGAATAATAAGCAATAGACTTTAAAATATGCATAAAAGATGCGTAGAAACTGTTTTTTACAGCTAATGCGAAGGAGCGTTATTATGGGTGATTCTGTAGAAAAGCTGGATTCAAAGGCTTTGAGTTTGCTTGAGTCTGCTGCAAAGTCGGCCGCGGATTTAACTAAATTGTGGCCTTTAAGCGAAGCTCGCCATTTAGATAATGACGCAAAATATGCTGAAAATCTTGAGGTTAGGGCGATTCGCACTATTGCTCGAATTGTTACGGATTTAGACGTTACTGTTCCAGATGCAGAGTTTGTGTATGAAGGTGCAGACGAAATTCCAGGACGCCCTCAAGAGATAGTCGACGCGCTTTTGGTTGCTGCAAGCGCTTACGATGATATGGATTTATGCTACGACCCAGACTATAGTGAAGCGCAAGAAGAGCTAGAAAACAACACGAATGATGTTAACGCTATTTTTAGCAAGCTTGAATCCAATCTTTCTAACGATGTTAACGCAATCAACGGTGCTGCGGATTCTTTAAGTGTTGCTGGTAATTGGAGTGTTGAGAGCTTGCAAGATGCGTTTAGATGCGCAAAACAAGAGTGTGAACAATCGTATGAACAAGAGCGCGATTTTTACGGGATTAATCCTGTAGAATCGCAAAAAATTACTGCAATACTGTCTATTCTTAAAAGTCTTATTGAAAAAACCGGCAACATTTACGAAACTTTGCCTATATTCCTATATATTAACGAAGTGTGTGAGTGTGCTGGAATTCCTCGAATGATGTTTAAGGATAATCAGTGGCGTGAGCTTGTTGATTGCGTAAAAAGTGGTAAAGCTAGTGAAAATGGCGAAAATAGTATGAGCGCGCTGGTTGAATTTGCGGCCCCATTGCTTGAGCGCGAATGGTTAAAACATAAGGAAGACGTTCTTTGGGATCCAGAAGAGGCTAAGAAGCTTGCAAAAGAAGAAGACGATAGAAAGTCTCGCGAAGCTCTTGCTGCTAAGTTTGCGCACGTAGAAGGTAATAAGGAATCAACGCAAGCGCTTGACTAGATAGGCATGTCCGCAGGCACGTCCGTAACGCGCGGCACAATGGAACCTATGACTGATACAGAGGAAACTCAAGAAGTTGCTAATAATGCAACAAAATCCACAAAGCCTGAACTTCCAAAGAATGTTCGCGTGCGTTTTTGCCCTTCGCCAACCGGCACGCCTCACGTTGGCATGGTTCGTACCGCGCTGTTTAACTGGGCAGAGGCTCGCCACACGCATGGTAAGTTGCTTTTCCGCATTGAAGACACGGACAACGAGCGAGATAGCGAAGAAAGCTACCAGCAGATTATTGAGGCTCTTCGTTGGCTAAATATTGATTGGGACGAGGGCATTGATGTTGGCGGAGAAAATGGCCCGTACCGCCAGTCTCAACGTATGGAGATTTATAAAGACGTAGCGAAAAAGCTTTTTGAAGCAGGATACGCTTACGAGTCCTTCTCTACTCCAGAAGAGATTAAAGAGCGCAATATTGCTGCAGGTAGACCAGCTGAGTTTGGTTACGACGGTTACGACAGAAACCTTACTGAGGAGCAGAAGCAAGCTTTCCGCGAGGAGGGTCGCAAGCCTGCACTTCGCTTAAAGATGCCAAATGAAGACATTACTTTTAACGATTTAATTCGTGGCGAAATCACGTTTAAGGCGGGTTCTGTTCCAGATTATGTGATTGTGCGCCCGAATGGCGATCCGCTTTACACGCTTACAAATCCTGTTGATGACGCGTTGATGGATGTGAACGTGGTTTTGCGCGGTGAGGATATTCTTAGCTCCACACCTCGTCAGATTGTGCTTTACCGTTACCTTATGGAAATGGGAATTGCTAAGGAAACTCCGCTTTACGGCCATATGCCTTACGTTATGGGCGAAGGCAAGAAGAAGCTTTCTAAGCGAGACCCTGAGTCCAACTTGTTCTTGCATAGAGATAACGGCTTTATTCCAGAAGGCTTGCTGAACTACTTGGCTTTGCTTGGCTGGTCTATTGCGCCTGATCGCGATGTGTTCACTATGGACGAGATGATTGAAAAGTTCGATGTGCGCGATGTTAAAGCAAACCCTGCACACTTCGACTTAGACAAAGCAATTTCCATTAACGCTGAGCATATTCGCATGCTTGAGCCTCAAGATTTTTTGAATCGTTCTGTGCCTTACTTGCATAAGGATGGCGTAGTTAGTGCGGATTCTTGGGATGCGTTGACTAGTCGCGAGCGCGGGGTGCTTAGCGCTGCCGCTCCTCTTGTTCAGCCTCGCGTGCGATTGCTTGGTGAAGTTGCTGGCATGGTTTCTAGCCTGTTAAGCGAAGATGGCTACATTGAGCCAGATGATGATGCTCGTAAGCAGCTTAAGGAATCTGCTGGCGATGTGCTCGATGCGGCTATTGCTGCTTTGCAAAGTGTTGATGAGTCTGATTGGCATACAGATTCTTTGCACGAGCTTTTGAACAAGAAGCTTGTTGAGGAAGCTGGTTACAAGCCGCGATTGGCGTTTGGCCCTGTGCGAGTGGCTCTTTCTGGCCGCCGCGTTTCTCCGCCACTGTTTGAGTCCATGGAAATCGTGGGCAAAGACGTGACTTTGGCTCGTTTAGCTGGATTGCGTGAGCATTTGTAAAAATGATTAAGCTTTAACACGATTTGCCCCCAATGCTTGTTGATTTTGTTTGCTTGGGGGCATTTTTGTAGCTGATTTATGGTCGATTTGGATGTAGCGCGACACGCCGCTAGTTGCATATACTTGCGTTATGTTGTAAAGTCGACATTTGTTGCGTCTAGAGGCGTAGCAAATAAATTAAGCCCCCGTCGTCTAGCGGCCTAGGACTACGCCCTCTCACGGCGCCAACACCGGTTCAAATCCGGTCGGGGGTACAAAGACGGAACGGTTCCAAGAGCCGCGAAGCCTGCCAATTGGGGTATGGTGTAATTGGCAACACAGGTGATTCTGGTTCATCCATTCTTGGTTCGAGTCCAGGTACCCCAGCGAATAGCTCTCGTAATCGCGGGCGCGACGACCTGCTTTTTCGCTTAAAGCGTAGCGCGAAAAAGCAATTCGGAGCGCTGAGCTTGCTCAAGGTTGAAAGCACGGTGTGCTTTCAACGCAAGCGAAGACGTTCGCGCAACTAATCCGCGCGAACGATGTGACGGGTTTTGTACCAAATTTGGCCTAAATCACGTACAAAGTGCGTCAATTGGTTTCTGTTTTGCCGCTTACGCGCCTCTTGTGCGAATATTCATCAGCTTAGCTTTACACACTTTTTGGCCTATAACCCATCTAACCCGCCTCTTCCGCAAATCCCACGCAAAACAAAACCCCGAGTGATTGGCTCGGGGTTTGAAAGAAGAGAAGAAGAGAGGTTCAGTTATTAGTTCTAAATCACTGATTATTGTGATTTATTCCGTCTATGCTTTATATCTAACCACTCTTTTCTTAATGCGAATAGGTTATTAGCTTAAAGTTATCTTAAAATATTGTAAAAAAACGCTATTTTTGCGGCGTTTTGCGGCCTTCTGCCGTGTTTTTCTGTGTTTTTCCGTGTTTTGTTGATACGCCAGATGCTGTGCCGTATGCTTGAACTATGTTAGAAATTGCAGAATCTGATAAAAGCGACTCTAAGATTTTGGAAAGTAGTCTAAACGGGCAGGCGACTTCTCCAAACGCTAAGTCGTCAAGTTTTGCTAAGTCATCTAATGTGTCTAAGTCATCTAATGCATATGATTCGTCAAAGCTACCAACATCCGTCTCTGCAAGATTAGGTAAGTTGCAATTTCATCTTTCGGGAAAATTCCGTGTTTTACAGTTTGCAGATGTTCAAGATGCGCCAAAAATCAGCAAAGACACGATTAAGCTTATAGAGTCTGCTTGCGATGCAGTTAGGCCAGATATTGTGATTTTTAGTGGCAATCAAATTGCAGGATATGCTAAAGATTTTGCGAACACATTTGTGCGAAGACGCTGGGATGAGTCGCAAGATAACCGTGGAGTAGGTGCGCGTGGAGTAGATGCGCGCAAGTCGCATGAAAAAGATTTGCAAAATACGCGCAAAAAAGTCTTAGATCATATTAAATGCATGGTAAAGCCTTTAGAAGAACGCTCAATTCCTTGGGCGCTAACGTACGGGAATCACGATTTTCAGTGCGGATTAAGCAACGCGGAGCTGGATTCTTTGTATCAAGAGTTTTCGGGATGCTTGAATCGCCAGCAAACCGATGGAGAATTTTCTAGCGGATCCGCCATGTCTTTTCCAAAAAGCATTTTGCCAAATCAAATCATATTTCCTTGTAAAGCAGGAACATTCGCTTTGCCTGTTATGGACGTAAATCAAGAAAAAGTCGTATTTTCTATTGTTCTTGTAGATTCTGGCGATTACGAAAAGCGCGGCGGCTACGGAAGTCCTTCTAGCAAGGCACTTGACTTTTTAGCGGATTTGCCAAACTTTTTGCCGCCAAAATTCTGCGTTTTTCAGCATTTTCCGCTTCCGCAATACTACGATTTACTGCGCGAAGTTGCTAAAGATTGCGCTGCTAAAGAAAACGCTATCGAAGGATATAGGCGTTTTGCTGGAAAATACTACGCTTTAGACGATAATTGCGTTTTGCCAGATGGGTATCTTGGAGAAGGCGTGAGCTGCCCAGATAAAGACAGTGGGGAATACAATATTTTGCAAAAGATTGGTGCTTTTGCTTTTTGCGCAGGGCACGATCACAGAAACGCGTTTGCTGGCAGGTGCGAGGATTCTGGCATGCTTCTAATGGCCACTGCAACGTGCGGATTTGCGTCTTATGGGCCAGTGGCTTCTAAATGCGGAGCAAGGCTTCTTGAGTTCGACATTCGTCACCCTTATGAGCCTAGAACGCAAATGCTGGAATTCGGCGATTTAGTTGGCAAAGCATCGTCTAAAAAAGCGTACACATATGGATTAAACGCGGATTGTAGTCACGATTTGCCAGAAGTGGACCTATTGCAAAAGCCTTCACTTTTTGCAAGGATTTTAAGAAGGTGGCGGTCTATAGTTGCAAAATAGCGTGCGATTATTGTGCGATTGCAACGTCGTTTACATGCGATTGGCACGCGTATCGGTATTATAGTTATTAGTTTTAGTTGCAAACGAAAGAGGTAAATGTGTCTGCGCAAAACACGGCTGAACATAACGAAAGTGGCATCGACGCTGCAGACGTTTTACATGTAGAAGGTGGCAAGCCGCTTAACGGAACAATTAAAGTTCGTGGCGCAAAAAACTTTGTTAGCAAGGCGATGGTTGCAGCGCTCCTAGCTCCTGGAAAATCCGTGTTAAAGAATGTTCCAGAGATTAGAGATGTTCACGTTGTTTCGGATTTGCTTCGATTGCACGGTGTAAATGTAAGCGTTGATGGTGCTGCAGGCGTTGTTAGCATCGATGCAAGCAATGTTCAACTTGCAGACGTTGCCGACGTAGACACGTTATCGGGGTCTTCTCGCATTCCGATTCTGTTTTCTGGCCCGCTTCTTCACAGGCTTGGCGAGGCTTTTATTCCAGCGCTTGGTGGGTGCAATATTGGTGGGCGTCCTATAGACTTCCATCTTGAAACTTTGCGCAAGCTCGGCGCAAATGTAAATAAAGACCACGAAGACGGTATTCACATTACTGCTCCAAACGGTTTGCACGGAACTAAAATCCACCTTCCTTACCCTTCGGTTGGTGCTACTGAGCAAACTCTTCTTGCTGCTGTTCTTGCAGAAGGAAAAACGGAGCTTTCGGGTGCAGCAATCGAGCCAGAGATTATGGATTTGGTGGCTGTTTTGCAAAAAATGGGCGCAATCATCTCTGTAGACGTTGATCGCACATTTAGGATTGAGGGCGTTGATAAGCTTCAAGGTTACAATCACACTGCTTTAACAGATAGGATTGAGGCGGCATCTTGGGCTTCGGCAGCGCTTGCGACTCACGGAGATGTGTTTATTAAAGGCGCAACTCAGCCAGAAATGATGACATTCTTAAACGTGTTCCGCAAAGTTGGCGGCCAGTTTGACGTTGCAGATAATGGTATTCGATTCTGGCATCCAGGCGGAGACTTGCATCCAGTTGCTATTGAAACCGACGTTCACCCTGGTTTTATGACAGATTGGCAGCAGCCGCTTGTTGTTGCTTTAACGCAAGCTAAAGGCTTGAGCATTGTGCATGAAACAGTGTATGAGAATCGTTTTGGCTTCACGAAGCCGCTTGTGCAAATGGGCGCAATGATTCAGCTGTATCGCGAGTGCTTAGGTTCGCTTCCTTGCCGATTCCAGCAGCGCAATTACAAGCATTCTGCTGTGATTTTTGGGCCAACGCCTCTTACTGGTCAAGATATTGATGTTCCAGATTTGCGTGGCGGTTTTAGTCATCTTATTGCAGCTCTTACAGCTAAGGGGCCATCTAACGTTAAGGGTATTTCGCTTATTGACCGCGGTTATGCAGACTTTAGAGGAAAGCTCACTGCTCTTGGCGCAGACATTGATTGATTAGTGTGATTAATACTAGCAATGCAAGCAATGTAAGCAATGTGGATAACTTTTCCCTTATTTTTCTAGGACTTTGATGGCTTTGGTACACATTTTCCATTAAGTCTTTTCTTTGCATGAATTAGTGCATAGAGTTTAGCGCACAGGATTATTATCGGTTTGATTTTATGAAAGTGCGGTAAATATGGTTTGTGTAGGTGGAAAATATCAGCTTTTGGGAAAACTCGGTTCGGGCGGAACTTCTAGCGTTTATCTTGCTGTAGATAATGTTTTACACAAAAAATGGGCTGTTAAAGAAACGTCTGATGAGCATCTAGATAGTGATAAAAAAGCTTTGATTTTGCAATCGCTTCGAGCAGAAGTAGAGGTTCTAAATCATTGCAATCATCCTTGTATTCCTAGAATTGTTGATTTTTTTGAGGAAAATGGCAGAGCGTACGCAGTTCGCGATTATGTTGAAGGAAGTTCGCTAAAAACGATTATTACGCAAAGCGGAGTTATTGCTCCTAGTCAGGTATGCGCTTTAGGAATCCAGCTATGCGAATTATTGCAATATCTTCACTCGTTAAATCCAGCTGTTGTTTATTGTGACTTAAAGCCTTCTAACGTTATGATTTCTAATGATTCTAGCGTGCATCTAATTGATTTTGGCTCTGCATTAGAGCTTAAAGGCGAAGATGGTGTTTTGGTATAACCAAGTCGATTTAAGCAAGATGCGCGTTTTGCAACATGTGGATTTGCAGCTCCCGAGCTTTTTGAGCAGGGCGCAAAAATTGGCATTTTTACAGATGTTTATGCGCTTGGAGCAACGTTGTTTTACGCGCTTACTGGTACGTGCTATTGCGAGAGTTCCAATTGTTCTGATTCCTCTTTAAGTTTTAACAATTCCGATTTTTCTAGTTTTTCTAGTAATCAGACTTTAGATTTTAAGGATTCTAATAAATCTCATCCGCTTACTAACTTCGATTTGAGCTGCGACGATTGCGATAGTGGTGTGCGCTATGTGTTAATGCGCGCATTGGCGCATAATCCAAAGGACCGATACGAAGATTGTGCGGAGTTTTCTCAAGCGTTAAAAGATTGTTTAGAAGATTTAGAATTTGGCGAAAAAGTTGAGTCAAATATGGGAGAATCTGGTCTTGTTTTGCGCAATAAAGAACGTGCGAGAGGTGCGCAAACTCGCAAAAAATATGATGCAAGTCGTAGCAGCCATGCTCTCTCGCGATTGCGCGTAGAAAGTGGTAATCAAAATATTGGCAAAAGACACAAGAAAAATGGTGTTAAAAATGGTGTTAAAAATGGCAAGAAAAATATTTTTAAGATTGTTTGTTGCGCCTTAATGGCATTTATTGGATGTATTGTTTTTGCATTTGCTTGTAAATCCGTAATAACAAACGCAAGTAGAGCAAAAGTAAGCGAACTGCGCTCATATGTAAAAAGCGGCAATATCCCTACAAAAAACAAGAACGCTAGCAACATAACAAGCAGTGTACAAGAATATAAAAAGTACATGTCTAAGGCTGCAAAATCAACAGATTCTAAGCAAATTGTTGAATATGTTAACAAAGCTATGTCTTTACAAGTAAAGCTTTTTAATGCAAATGTTCAGCCTATATCCATTCAGCCAGCGTTGCGACTTTTAGTAAACCAGATTGAAGATTTTCGATGGAGTGCAAGCGAAAGAGAAGATTTTACGTCGTTTGTTAATAAGTACAAGTCGGATCTTAAAAAATCCGAAGATTGGTATGAATTATGCTTATCTGTTGGAAAAGCGTATTGGTATTACGGTGTTAAAGATAAAGAAGAATCAAGTAGTGCGAATAGAAAGGAACGTATTGAACAGTCTGCAAAGTGGTTTGAAGAGGCGCTAAAGGGTGTTAAGGCAAAGGATTATGAGTCAGCGTTAATGTATTCCACGCTTGGCAAAGGCTACTTAGATCTTACAAACTATTCGCAAGCTAAGCCAAAGCCTAAAGTGCGAGAGTATGCTGGAAAGTTGTGCGCTTTTGTTGAAAATGCAAAGAAAAACGAAAATGAGATTGTAAAAATAGATGCAAGTGAGATTGTGTTTGAGTCCCTGAACTCTTGGAGTGCGCAATTTAAGGCAGATGGCGTAAATCAAGATATTGTTGAAAAGATTTTTGACGATGCGTTGGATTTAGCGCGGTCTTTGAAGTCGCAAAATAAAAACGTTGATAACAGAGTTAAGAGCATAATGAGCCAGGCAGATCCGCTAATCGATTCGATTGAAAACGCATTCGATAACAGCGGTGCTTAGGATTTGCAAAGAAAAAGCCCACTGCGGTGGAATGAATGCAGTGGGCTTAGTGGAGCTAATGGTAATCGAAACCACGACCTCTTCGATGCGAACGAAGCGCTCTACCAACTGAGCTATAGCCCCAATGTTTTACACAACTCTGCACACTGTACTACAAAATGCGTAAAAGTACAACGCTAGAAGTGATGGAGTGTTGTAAAACACGATTAATTTTGCTTAAGTTATTTTGCTTAAGTTATTTTGTTAAGCTAATTCTGGTGCGCTTCGTTTTCTAAGCGTTTTTTGGCTTTGTTGGCAGCGTGAGCTTTGTAAAGCCCAATAAAAGTTGGAACAAGAGAAATAAGCAAAATCGCCACTATAACAAGCTCAAAATTCTTTTGAACAAAAGGAATATTGCCAAAGAAGTAGCCGAGAAGAGTAAAAAGCGATGACCACACTATTCCGCCAAGAACAGAAAAAGGAGTAAAACGAGTCCAGCGCATGCCAGAAATGCCAGAAATAAATGGCATAAATGTGCGTATAAATGGGAAGAATCTGCCTAAGAACACGGCAATTGGTCCCCACTTATCAATCATTTGCTCTGTTTTAGCAATGCGTTCTGGTGTTAAGGCCTTAACTTTGCCTGATTCAACGATTCGCCTGCCAAAAAAGTGGCCAATAAAGTAGTTGCATTGGTCACCAATAATGGGCGCAATCCAAACAACGGCGAGCAAAATCGCAAGTGGAAGCGAGCTTTTACCTGTTTGTGCATCTGGTGCTGCAAAGAATCCAGCAGCAAAAAGCAAGGAATCGCCAGGCAAGAATGGGAAGAACACAACGCCTGTTTCAATAAAGATGATTAGAAAAATCAATCCTAGTGCGGGTGCAGTTCCCATAGCAATCCAGCCAGCTATAGCAGAGCGCGGATCTTTAAGAAGGTTAAGAATAAAATGAATAAAACCCATGTGTGTACCTAAATCTGTTTGTGATTGCGCATTTTGTTGCAATCGCGTGGAGTATCATTATATTGCACGCTTTAGATAGGGGAATGTGGCTGGTAAGGTATTCACTAAGATTTGCCGTTACTAGATTTGTTGTAACAAATTTAATCTAGTCTAATCAGCACTAAGAGTTTAGCACGTTAAAGGAGAGTGCAAGAGATGGATCAGCGTAAAGCAAACGCTAATGCTGCTAATGCTAACGCAGATGAAACCCTTGAGTCGCCTGGCGAATTGGAGTCGGAGCTTTCTATAGCAGATATCTCCAAGCGCCACTCAAATCCTAAGCGTTGGGTGCTTTATTTTGCGATTCTTCTTGTAGCGGTTGTTGTTCCTTATTGGGCAGGTAGAACTTTGGCAGTTCAACACACTGCTTGGGTTGTTAAGAATTTTTCTGGATTATCTGCGCAGGGAGTTGTGTTTATTGCTTGGGTTACAACAGTTGCAACCGCTACAGCTTTGGCAATGGCGCTAATTGAGTCTAGTAGATGGCTTTGGCGATTCTTGTTTGTTGTTTTTCTAACGATTGAACAATTTATTAGCGGATTATGCTTGTTGCGCTTAAGTTTTTGGTATTCAACATACGTTGTTTATGGGTCAGCAAGTGGACTTGCAAATGCTGCAAATCTTGGAATAATCTCTGCTGGATTTGGCGTTGCTGTTTATGCGATTTTATTTGTTGGATTGCTTGTAATGGTTCCTAAAAAGTCGCGATTAAACGTTTTGACTTGCAGCTGGGCTTCGTTAATAATGTTTTACGCTATTGAAGTTCTTGCGATTCTTGTTGTGATTTTTGGTGGATTTATTACTGCTATGTAGGCTTTATAAGCTTGTTTGGGCATAGTTGTAACATTGAAACTCGGCGTGTAACGCCCGCGGATTTGCAAGCGCTGTATTAAAGGATGCGGCACCGCGCAGTAACTACATAAGGAGGACGCCGTGGCATTAACGGCTGAAGATAAGAAGAACATTATCAACGAATACGCAACGCACGAGGGTGACACGGGTTCCCCAGAGGTTCAGGTTGCTTTGCTCAGCAAGCGCATCTCCGACCTTACCGATCACTTGAAGGAGCACAAGCATGATCACCACTCTCGTCGTGGTATGATGCTCATGATTGGTGACCGTCGTCGTCTTCTTGATTACTTGAAGCGCGTAGACATTAATCGCTATCGTTCTTTGATTGATCGACTCGGATTGCGTCGATAAGTCTTTTTGCCCGAGCATAAGCTCGGGCTTTTGTATTTATGCATCTGTATTTATGCGTATTGTTTATGCAATTCTAGTGAATTTAGTGTGTTTGAAGTAGAATTAAAAAGCTTGATTAAATGGCTGAATTTGAGGTTTGAAGATTTAAGTTTGAAGATTTAGGATTAACGATTTAGATTCTAAGCTAAATAATTTAAGAATAATTGATTTAAGGTTAAATGATTTAGTATTTAAGCGATTTAAGATTTAAGTGATTTAGTTTTAGCAAGTTCTTAAGTTTGTGGGATTTATAACTGAAGAATAAAACATAATTGAATATGGATGATTGAAGTAACCGAAACAAAAAACTACGAAATGTTGGTTATGCATTTTGCAAAGATTCGCGCGGATGTTAGGTAAAGGTAACAAAAAAGCGAGTCTGCCAATGACGACGCATGTTGGTTGATTAGGTAAGTTAAGAAAAGGAGGAACCCGTGGAGGGTCCCGAAATTAAGGCTGTAGAAGCCGTTATTGATAATGGTTCATTTGGAAAGCGTACGCTACGCTTTGAAACTGGTCGCCTCGCTCAGCAGGCTGACGGTGCTGTTGCCGCATACTTGGATGATGATTCCATGATTTTGTCGACGACGACTGCAGGATCTAGTCCAAAAGAAAACTACGATTTCTTCCCACTGACTGTGGATGTGGAAGAAAAAATGTACGCTGCTGGTAAGATTCCAGGATCTTTCTTCCGCAGAGAAGGACGCCCGTCAAATGAGGCAACGCTTGCGTGCCGTATTATTGACCGCCCATTGCGCCCGCTTTTCCCACACACTTTGCGTAACGAAGTGCAAGTTGTAGAAACGATTTTGGCAATTAATCCAGATGATGCTTACGACGTTATTGCTTTGAACGCTGCATCTGCTTCTACTATGATTTCTGGTTTGCCATTTGAAGGTCCAGTTTCTGGTGTGCGTTTGGCTTTGATTGATGGCCAGTGGGTTGCATTCCCTCGTTGGAGTGAGCGTGAGCGTGCTGTATTTGAGATTGTTGTTGCTGGTCGCGTTATTGAAAATGGCGATGTTGCGATTGCAATGATTGAAGCTGGCGCTGGTAAGAATGCTTGGAATTTGATTTATAATGAGGGTCAAATTAAGCCAGATGAGGAAGTTGTAGCTGGAGGCTTAGAAGCCGCAAAGCCGTTCATTAAGGTTATTTGCGAAGCGCAAAATGAGTTGAAGCGAATTGCGTCTAAGGAAACCAAGGAATTCCAGCTGTTCCCAGAGTATACGGATGAGCTTTATGCAAGAATCGATGAGATTGCTCATGCTGATTTGAACGAGGCTCTTTCTATTGCAGAAAAGCTTCCACGCCAAGACCGCATTGCGGAGATTAAGGAAGGCGTGCGCGAGGCGATTGCGCAAGAGTTTACCGATATGGACGAAGCTGAGAAAGAAAAGGAACTCGGCAACGCCTTTAAGGAGTTGCAGCGTCAGATTGTTCGTCGTCGTATTTTGACGGAAGATTACCGTATTGACGGCCGCGGCTTGCGCGATATTCGTACGCTTAGTGCAGAAGTTGATATTGTTCCTCGCGTTCATGGTTCGGCGCTCTTCCAGCGCGGCGAAACCCAGATTTTGGGCGTAACTACTTTGAACATGCTTAAGATGGAGCAGCAAGTGGATGCGCTTTCTGGCCCACAAACCAAGCGCTACATGCACAACTACGAGATGCCTCCATACTCCACTGGCGAAACGGGTCGCGTTGGTTCTCCAAAGCGCCGCGAGATTGGTCATGGTGCTTTGGCAGAGAAGGCTTTAGTGCCAGTTTTGCCAAGCCGCGAAGAGTTCCCATATGCTATTCGTCAAGTATCGGAAGCTATTGGTTCCAACGGTTCTACGTCTATGGGCTCCGTGTGCGCTTCTACGCTTTCTTTGCTCGCTGCTGGCGTTCCTTTGAAGGCTCCAGTTGCTGGCATTGCTATGGGCTTGGTTTCCGGAGACGTTGATGGCAAGCACATCTTTAAGACTTTGACCGATATTCTTGGCGCAGAAGATGCGTTTGGAGATATGGACTTTAAGGTTGCTGGTACGTCTGAATTTATTACTGCTTTGCAGCTTGATACTAAGCTTGATGGCATTCCAGCAGACATTTTGGCTGCCGCTTTGCAGCAAGCTCACGAGGCACGCACTACGATTCTTGAAGTGATTAACGAGTGCATTGATTGCCCGGCGGAGATGAGCCCATTTGCTCCACGCATTATTACAACTACGATTCCGGTAGATAAGATTGGTGAAGTGATTGGCCCTAAGGGCAAGATGATTAACCAGATTCAAGAAGAAACTGGTGCAGAGATTGCTATTGAAGATGATGGTACTGTGTACATCTCTTCCGAAGGCGGCGAAGCTGCTCAGAAGGCAAAGGAAATCATCGATTCTATTGCAAATCCGCGCATTCCAAAGGCTGGTGAGACTTTTACTGGCAAGGTTGTTAAGACTACGAGCTTTGGTGCTTTCGTAAACTTGACTCCTGGAAGCGACGGCTTGTTGCATATTTCCCAGATTCGTAATCTTGCTAACGGTGAGCGCATCGACACTGTTGAAGATGTGCTTAAAGAGGGAGATACCGTAGAAGTAATCGTGCAAAGCGTAGACGAGCGCGGCAAGATCTCTTTGGCAATTCCAGGTTTTGAGAATCAGGAATCTTCTGCTCCAGCGCCTCGCGAAAACCGTGGTCGCGGATCTCGCGAAGATCGAGAAGATAGGGATGATCGCAGAAGTGACCGTAGGCGTGCTCCACGCGATGATAGGGATGATAGAGGAGATAGGGACGAGCGTCCTCGCCGCCGTAGCGTTCGCGATGATCGCGATTCGCGCTATGACGATAGGGAAAATCGTTCTGATCGTTCCAGCCGTTACGATGAACGCTCTTCTAGAAGGGATGATCGCAGAAGCGATCGCTACGATAACAACGATTATGACGAGCGTCCTCGCCGCCGTAGCGTTCGCGATGATCGCGATTCGCGCTACGACGACCGAGATGATAGCTCAAGCGAGCGTGCAGAGCGTTCCGATCGTTCCGACGACCGTGCAGAGCGTCCTCGTCGCGGATCGGATCGCAGAGTGAGCGACCGCAATTTGCGCTACGCTGCAGACGACGATCACTACGATGAGTACCGCGCTGCTCGCGAGGAGCGCTCTGAGCGCCCTCGTCGCAGAATCCGCCGCGATTTTGACCCATTTGACGAGGATTAATCGCAAGCTAATCGCAAGATAAAGACGCAAGCGCATAAGCGCCTAGTCATATAAAATAAAAAATCTAAATGCCTTCAAGTTGCTTTTTGCGCTTGGGGGCATTTTGAAACATTTGAAGTATTTGAACAGGAGCAAAATGGCCATGAATCGCACTATAGGATCGTTCAACACCACAGCTATTGGCTTTGGTGAGATGCCATTAACGATTGAAAACAATCTTGGACACAGTATGGGCATTGAAACAATCCACGCGGCTCTAAACGCTGGATGCACGCATATAGATACGGCATGGGCGTATTATTGCTCGGGCGGCGAGGAACAAACTGGCGAAAAGCTTGTGCGCGAGGCATTGGATAGCTGGAATGGAGATAAGTCTTCGATTCTTGTTGCAACAAAAGTCGGTCACTTCCGCAACTTTACAGATGGCAAGCCAACGTGGGGTAAAGATGGAAAGCCAGAGCATTTAATTGCGCACGCTAAAGAGTCTGCAATGGCTCTTGGCGTAGATACGATTGATTTGCTTTACTTCCACAGGCCAGATCCAGAAGTTCCATACAACGAGTCGATTGAAGCAATGCAACAGCTGCTTGATGAGGGAGTCGCGCGAGAAATCGGCATTTCTAACGCATCTGTTGAGCAGATTGACATTGCGCGTGAGATTTTGGGAGAAAAGCTTGTTGCTGTTCAAAATCAGTATTCTCCAGTGCATCTAGAAAACGAAGACACGTTGCAATATTGCAAGAAGCTTGGAATTGCGTTTGTTTGCTGGAGTCCGCTTGGAGGGTTCCGTCACCCGTACGACGAGCATCTTTTTGACCCATTCCGCAAAGTTGCAAATGATCACAACGTTAGCTATCAACAGGTTGTTTTGGCTTGGGAGCTTGCTAAGGGAAACAATGTTTTTGTTATTCCAGGCGCGCATAGGCCAGCTACGATTTTAGATAGCTTAAAGGCTGCAGATTTGCAATTAAGCGATGAAGAATTAGCTTATTTGGGTTAGTTTAATTTTGATTAACTTTTACATAAAATAAGTTGTTACATCAAATAAGACAAAACGAATAAGACAAAATGAAAGCGAATAATATGCAAGAAACTAGCGTAGCAGGAATGCCACTTGCGCACGAAGATGAAGACGGCTTGCAAATTCCAGTGACAATTCCAGTGCCACTGGGTGCGCGCGCTCATGCTGTTTTTACAACACGATTAGGTGGAATTTCCGAAGGTGCGTTTGCTTCGCTTAATTTAGGAGGCAAAGCTGGCGACGATGCTAAATCTGTGTTTAGCAACCGTTGCGCTTTGCAACGCGCGCTTAAATCTGACTTGTGTCTTGTTAGCCAAGTTCACGGAAATAGCGTTTTTGATGCAGATTTAATAGTTGATTCGTGGAACACTCCGTATGGATTTGATGCTACAGGTTTTGCAGATTCATACGCTAAAATCGAAGCGGACGCGCAAGTTTCAACTGCTTGCTCGCTTGCTTTAGGAATGTTTGCTGCAGATTGCTTGCCAGTTTTGCTTGCAGATAGTGAATCTGGCGTAATTGCTGCAGCGCATTGTGGCAGAAAAGGCTTAATGGCTGGCGTGCTTGATTCTGTTATTGAAGCAATGTGCGAAAAGGGAGCCGAACGCTCGAATATAACAGCTGTTTTAGGGCCATGCATTTGTGGTGATTGCTACGAAGTTGGCGAAGAAATCGCGCGCGACTTTGAACGCCGATACCCACAAACTGTAACGCAAACGCGTTTTGGTGGACTTGGAATTGATATTGCAGAAGCTGCTCGCATTGATTTAGCGCTTGCAGGAGTTGCAAACATTGTCGACGCTTTGCCGCGTGTTACTGCTGCCACACAATATTTGGCTAAAGATGAAGAGTTGCAAACGATTTGTAAGGTAGACGGCGAAGGCGAAGCGCTGGAAAGTCGCCTTAAGGCGTTGCAAAACCCAATGTGTACGCTGGAAAATCCATTATGGTATTCTCACAGGCGCGCTGGTCTTGCAGGAAAATCTCACGAAGGACGATTGCTTGCGCTTGTAGTTAAAGACAAGTAAAAGCTATTGTTAGAAAGCTATAGAAAGCTATTGTTATGAATCAAATTAACGTAGTGATTTCTGGGTTTGGGCCATACGAGGATTTAAGCATAAATCCTTCGCACGAAGTGCCGCTAGTTCTTGAACACGCCAAAAATGGCGATTTGCTTGCGGATTTTAATCTTCCAGAAGATGTTAGCGTAAAAATCACGTCTGTAATGTTGCCAATCAGCTTTGCAAATGCTTGGCCGCATCTTTTAGAAACGATTAACGCGCAAGACGCGGATATTGTGATTGCAACAGGCGTAAAACACGCGGCTCGTGGAGTGCAACTAGAGCGATGTGCTACAAACATAATGGATGCAAATAAGCCAGACGTAGATAACCACACTCCTCAAAGCGTACAAATCGTTGAAAATGGGCCTGCTGCGTACTGGACTAGGCTGCCGCTAAGAATGATTCTAAACGATTTTGCTCATAGTGGGATTGCGTCTACGCTAAGCTCGGATGCAGGAACATACGTTTGCAATTCGCTGTTTTATAGATTGCTAGATTGGGTGTCGAATAATTCTAAAAAGCGCATAATTGCAGGGTTTGTAAGTTTTCCGCCAGTGGTTGCGTTGCATGATGCACGTCACGGGCTGCCATTGGACGCGCAAATAAAAGCTGGAAAAAGCATAATTTGCGAAGCTGTAAATTACTATATGAAACCTTCGTCTTCGGGAATATTGCTCAAGTAGTTTGCGCGACACGCTCGAGTGTTTTAGCAACTAAAGTGATAGCGTTATTGCTGATGGAGTGTGCACGATAAGTAGTAGTCGTGCGGGGGTTTGTGAAAGGAATAAACATGGTGCCAGATCGTTTCCCAACTGCTTTGCGAGGGTACGACAAAGATAAAGTCAACGAAGCCTTTACCAACTATGAGCGCACAATATCGCGTTTGCGTGAACAAGTGCGATCTAGTGACGAATCTATTCTTCAATTGCAAGCACAATTGCAAGAAGAAAAAAATAATGTAAAACGCGCAAAAAGCGGAAATACTTTTGCATCTTTGGGCGCAAATGCGCAACAATTACTTGCTTCGGCAGAGCAAACTAGTGCGCAATTAATTGAGCGTGCAAAGCAAGACGCTGCGTCTATTAAAAAGACGGCTCAAGCTCAGGCAGGAACTTTACTGAATAATGCAAAATTAGACGCGGAACATTTGCTTCAAGAAGCGCAAACTAAGGCAGATACGCTGCTTTCTACGGCAAGCAATAAGGCAAATCAGATGACGAGCGCTGCGAAAGAGGATTCAGAGCGTTTGCGCGAAACAACGAGTAAAGATGTTAATGCACAAAAAGATGCTGCAACGCTAGAAATCAACAATGCGCGTGAAGAGCACACGAAGCGAATGGCATCCGAAAAATCCGAGCAAGAGCGCGCAATTGCACAGCTGAAGGCGGATGCTGCGCAAAAAATCGCGGAACAAAGGTCGGCTGCAAACGCGGAAATCGCACATGCTAAAGCAGAAACGAATGATCAAATTGAATCGGCTTTAGCAGAGGCGAATAAGAAGCTTGCAGATATGCAAGAGCGCGCAACAAAGATGATGGCGGATGCTCAGCGCAAGGCTGGAGAAATCACGGATGCTGCAGCTGCAAAGGCCCAAGAGATTGCAGACGAAGCGCAAGTTGAGCGCACGCGTACTCTTAGCCAAGTTAGTGCAGAAGTTGAGCAAATTAGAAACGATATTGCCGCTCAGCAAGAAGAGGCCACAAAAAAGGTGAACGAGCTTATTTCTGGTCTAAAAGAGCGCGAGCGTGCTGCGCAAGAAGAGGCGGATGCGCTTGTTGCTAGAGCGAAAACAGTGCATCAAGATGCGGATGATTATGCTGCTCAAGCGCATAAGGATGCGGATGCTCAAGCTGCGCAAATAGTTCGCAAAGCTATGCAAGACGCTACTGCTCAAGTGGAAGAGCGTAGGGCGGCAGCTCAGAAGGAGCTTGACGGTATGACGGCGCGCTTAACGCAATTGCAGCATAGGGAAGCGCAAATCACGCAGCGCGTTACTGAGCTTAGGTCTTTGTTTGCAAACGCATTCTCGGGATTTGACTTTGGAGATGCATCTGGCAAGCAGGGCAATTCTGGCGATTCTGCAGGTGATGTTGCTTCGGAGCGTAGAGATGCGGATGCTCAAAAGCAGGCTAGAAAAGATGCTCAGGCTCAAGTTGAAGAGGCAATTGCGCAGGAGTCGTGAGTTCAGGAGTCGTGAGTTTCTGGTGTAGAAGCGCGCGGCGTGATTTGGATGCGTGATTTGGATGAGTGATTTGCGCGGAAAAATCGCAAGCAAGCCGCAAGATTTGCGAAAAAAGCTAAAATAAACTATAAAAAATAAACATAAAACAAGAAAAACAAGAAAGGTTATACAGTGACTGAGATCTGTGAATTAAGTGCCGAAGCTTTGCAAGGTTTGCGTGACGATTTTGACGCAAATCCATTGAATCGTTTGGCAATGAACGGCGTTACGGCTGCAGGAATCGAAAAAGTGGCGCGAAACTACGACCGCGCTCGCCTGCTGCAGCGCCGATTCTCAACGGTTGTGGATAATGGCGATGCAAGGCATCAAGATCATTCTGGTCGCTGCTGGTTATTTAGCTCTTTGAATGTTGCGCGATTTGTTGCTAAAAAATCGCTTAAAGTTAAGGATTTTGAGTTCTCGCAGAACTACGCAATGTACTTCGACAAGCTTGAGCGAATCAACTACTTCTTAAATGACGTTGCGGCTCTTGTTCGCTCTGGCGAGCCTTCTGATTCGCGTTTGCTGCAGCATTTGCTCAGTGACGTTATGGGTGACGGCGGCCAGTGGACTATGGCTATGAACGTCTACAAGAAGTATGGTGCTGTTCCTAAGGATTTGTATCCAGAAACAGAGTCTTCTAAAGACACTGGAGATATGAATACTCAGCTTAAAAAGCTTTTGCACACGGCTGTGGCTCATATGTATGCCAACGCTGCCGACATTGACAATATTATTGAGACGACTATGGCTGCGGGTCATAGGATTCTTACAATTCACTTGGGTGAGCCACCAAAGAGCTTCGATTGGGAGTGGACAGACGAGGACGGAAAGTTCCATCGCGATGGCGAAATTACGCCAGTTGAGTTTTGGAAGAAGTATGTTACTGCTGGTTTGGAAGACTACGTTTGCTTGGTGGACGATCCACGTGCGGAGCATCCAAAGGGCAAGAAGATTGCGATTGAGCACTTGGGCAATGTTGCTGGCGGAGACGCTACGGAATATTTGAACGTGCCAAACCAGTTTATGAAGGATTGCGTGCGTAAGATTCTTGTTGAGCAGGGCATTCCAGTTTGGTTTGGTGCGGATTGCCACCCTATGATGGATCGCGATAACGGCGCGTGGGCTACGGATTTGTTTGAGTACGATCGCGTTTATGGCGTTGATTTTGACTTGAACAAGGAGCAGCGCGTGCGTTTTGCTGATTCTGCTATGAATCATGCTATGGCGTTTGCTGGAGTTGATGTTGCGGATGACGGCACGACTACTCGCCGCTGGCGCGTGGAGAACTCTTGGGGGCCAGAGATTGCGGACAAGGGTTACTTTACGATGAGTGACGATTGGTTTACTGAGTACGTGTACGAGGTGGCTGTACCTAAGGCGCTTTTGCCAGAAGAATATAAGAAAGCACTGGAAGAACCAGCAATTGTTTTACCAGCGTGGGACCCAATGGGCGCGCTCGCCTAGGCTAATTTCACTAGGAAATTAGCCTAGGCGAGCGCGCCCGAGCTGCTT